>NZ_JBIBZN010000002.1:390073-785507 GCF_043084305.1 Streptomyces sp. NPDC014656 | reverse complement strand
CTTCCCGGTGTCGACCTGACCGCCACCGCGGACGACGTCTCCTTCTCCCACGCGCTGGTCGTCAAGACGCCCGCCGCCGCGAAGAACCCGGCCGTGCGCTCCGTCGACTTCGGTCTGAGGACCCGCGGCCTGCAGGTCACCCAGGGCGAGGCGGGCGAGCTCCTGGCCAAGAACCCCTCCCGCGACGCGCTGTTCGCCGCTCCGCAGCCGCACATGTGGGACTCGGCCGGTTCGGAGACCTCCACCGCGATCGACCCGAAGACCCCCAAGGCCGCCAAGCCGACCGCCGCCCGTTCCCTCCAGGAGACCCTGGAGGGCGCGGTCGAGGGCAGCAACCGGGCCAAGCTGGGCGTGAAGCTCGGCGCGGGCAAGATCACCCTCACCCCGGACGCCAAGCTCCTGGACGACCCCGAGACGGTCTTCCCCGTCGTCATCGACCCCAAGTGGGCCCCCGACGCCTGGAAGAACGCCTGGTCGATCGCGTACAAGCACTCCTACTACGCGAACACCGAGAACACCGTCTACTACAACGGCGGCACCCTCTCCGACCACGCCCGCGTCGGCGTCTCCATCGACGGCGACAACGGCGGCACCGTCCGCGCCAACACCTACTTCCGCATCCCCATCGGAAGCCTCGCGGGCAAGGACATCATCAAGTCGACGCTGCGCATCAAGCAGACGCACGCCGGCTCCTGGTCCTGCAACTCCGGTGACGTCCAGGTCAAGACCATCGGCAACAACCTGCCGACCAACATCACCTGGAACAACCAGCCCGCCTGGGGCGCCCTCGTCGACTCCTCCGGCGAGTCCTACGGCGGCCGCAACTGCCCGTCCGACTCGGCCGGACTCGTCGAGTTCGACGTCACCAGCGGCATCAACGACGCCGTCGACGACAAGTGGGGCAGCTGGTCCTTCGTCCTGACCTCGAAGTCGAACGCGGTCGACACCTCGTGGCGCAAGTTCGACCCGAACTCCGCGCGGGTGTCGACGTACTACAACACGCTTCCCACGCGGCCGACGCTGTCGATCGACCCGTCGCTGCCGTGTGCGGGCGGCATCATCGGCACCACCGACGAGATCGTGCTGAGCGCGTCGAAGTTCAGGGACGCCGAGGACGCCGACCTCGACGTCGAGTTCAAGTGGGCCCAGAACGGCCAGCCGGCCAAGACCGTCTCCCGCAACGCCAGCAGCGGCGGCACCGCCCAGCTGCGCATCCCCGCCGGCACGACCCTGCCGTCCGCCACCTTCTGGTACGAGGCGATCGTCAAGGACAGCGTCGGCAACAGCCCGCGCGCGGGCCGCTGCTACTTCACCTACGACCGCACCGGTCCGAAGAACGCGCCGAAGGTCAGCTCGCTGCAGTGGCCGGAGAACGTCGGCAAGGGCTGCACGCCCGACCTGCCGGCGGGCACCCCCTGCGCGAAGCCGGCCCGGACGACCGGCTCGTTCACCTTCGCGGCCAACCCCGCCCCGGGCGAGACCAACGACATCACCGAGTACATCTGGTGGACCGACTACGACACCAAGGAGAAGTCGGCCAAGCCCACCGCGACCGGCGGATCGGTCACCGTCCCCGTCCGGCCGATGAGCAACGGACCGCAGTACCTGTACGTGCGCAGCGAGGACGCGGCCAACAACCGCTCCCGCGTGAAGGCCTACCTGTTCATCCCGTCGCGTTCGGACAAGCGGGACAAGCTCGGCGACCTGAACGGTGACGACCTGGTCGACCTCGTCGCCCTCGACCCCGGCGCCGGCACGCTGTGGTCCTACCCGAGCCGCGGTGACGGCACCTTCGGCACCGGTATGTCCGCGAAGGACGAGTCGTTCGCCTCCGGCACCGTGTCGGTGGGCGGCAGCTGGGACGACGACGACTACTACGAGGACCTCGTCTCCCTGCAGCCCGCGGAAGACGACCCCAGCACCTACGAGCTGTGGGCCTACCGGGGCAACGGCGGCGGCAAGCTGCTGACCGGCGACCGCGACCGGCAGAACCTGACGATCGCCGTCAACAACTGCTACGACC
Source organism: Streptomyces sp. NPDC014656 (assembly GCF_043084305.1). Classification (NCBI taxonomy): domain Bacteria; kingdom Bacillati; phylum Actinomycetota; class Actinomycetes; order Kitasatosporales; family Streptomycetaceae; genus Streptomyces; species Streptomyces sp. NPDC014656. The sequence goes on along the minus strand of NZ_JBIBZN010000002.1, from coordinate 783,484 downwards.
CCGTCCGCATCGACTGCGACAACCACTGGGCCAAGGGCGCCGAGATCGTCTCCGTGCCGAGCCTCAGCGACGACGACGGAGCGCCCTACGGCGGCCCCGACGGCGTGATCGACGAGCGGGACTTCCCCGATCTGCTGGTCAAGGAGGGCGCCAACCTCTGGCTCTACCTCGGCTCGCGCACCGGCGGCCTGCTGGACAACTTCAGCGGCCCGATCGCGCTGGGCAACGCCGACTGGCAGGACATGACGATCATGACCCCGGGCGACCTGAACAAGGACGGCCTCCCGGAGATCTGGGCCCGTGACAAGGTCAAGGGCACCATCCACCAGTACACGAGCAAGCGCGCCACCACGCCCGGTCAGGGCAACGTCCTGGCCGACCTGACCGTCTACGGCGACCCCGCGGTCCGCCAGACCTCCATCGCCACCGGCTTCAAGGCCGTCGACGTGCCCAACCTGTCGACCACCGGCGACTTCGAGAACGACGGCTTCGCCGACCTCTGGTCGCGCGACGGGCTCGGCCGTGCGCACGTCTACTCCGGTCAGGCGCCCGTCAACGGCCAGTCCTTCAAGGCCGCCCGCTACATCACCACCACCGGCTACGACTGGAACGAGTGCAAGTCCTTCGCCCCGGCGACCGGCACCACCGCTATCTCCATCTGCGGTCCGATCCTGGGCAAGTACGAGGCCCTGGGCGGCGCCGCCGTCTTCGGCAAGCCGACCTCCGGCGTGACCACCGTCAGCGACGGCGGACGGTACGTCAACTTCGCGCAGCCCGGCACCACCGCCACCGACCGCGCCATCTCCTGGAGCAAGACCACCGGCGCCTGGTCCGTCGCCAACGGCGTCTTCAGCCGGTGGGTCACCGCCGGACGCGAGACCGGCACCCTCGGGTACCCGACCGCCGACGAGCGGCAGACGGGCGTCCAGGGCGGCACCTTCATCACCTTCAGCAAGGCGGGCAAGGCCGGCGCGATCTACTGGCGCGACGGCATCGGCTCCCAGATGATCACGGGCGCCATCTACAACCAGTACGTGAAGCTCGGCGGCGTCCGCGTCTACGGCTACCCGACCGGTGACGCGGTCGCGACGACGGGGATCACCGGCCTCGTCCAGCACTTCCGCTCGGGCACGTCCACCACCGACAACCACTCCTTCTACTACAACTCCACCACCGGTGCCTGGCCCGTCACCGGCAGCATCCGCACCCACTGGCTGAGCAAGGGCGGCCACACCGGCGCCCTCGGATTCCCGACCTCGGCCGAGTACACCGTCTACGGCGGCCGGCGCACCACCTTCAAGAACGGCTACATCCGCTGGAACCGGCAGACCGGTCACGTCGCGGAGCACGCCTGGACCGACCGGACCGCGCACCTGCGCACCGACCTGGCCGGCGACTACGACGGTGACGGCAGGACCGACATCTTCACCGTCTACGACTACGAGAAGGGCGGCATCGGCCTCTACGTCTCCAGGGCCAACGCCAACGACGGCCACAACCCGCCGCAGGAGTACTACGCCACGGACGACCCGGGCGACTGGTACTACGACAGCAGCAAGTGGGCGTCCGGCGACTTCAACGGCGACGGCCGCGACGACCTCGTGGGCTTCTACGGCTACGGAACCGGCGCCGTCAAGGCGTACACCTTCCTGAGCCAGGCCAGCGGCGGGCCCGTCGGGCGCACCAGCATCGACCTGCCCACGGGCCAGTGGGACTGGTCCAAGAGCACGATGCTGGCCGGCGACCTCAACGGTGACGGCCGCGACGACCTCGCCTTCACCTACGACCACGGCAACGGCGTCCTGGGCGTCTACCGGGCCCTCTCCCGTGCCGACGGCACCTTCGAGAACCCGGTGCTGTCGTTCAAGACCCCGGCGACCTGGTGGTACATGAACTCCGCCAGCTACACCATGGGCGACACCAACGGCGACGGCCGGGACGACATCGTCGCCCTCTACGGCTACGCCGCCGGCGAGGCCCGTCTCTTCACCTTCGCGGCGAAGGCCGACGGCCACCTCAGCAACTACGTCGGCTCCTGGTCGGCGCCCGCCGGCGTCTGGGAGCGCAGCCGGGGCAAGATGACGACGGCCGACTTCAACAAGGACGGCCGTGACGACCTCGCGTTCATGTACGGGTACGACGACGGGCGCACCGAGGCCCGGATCTTCCACGCCCGTACCGACGGCGGCTTCGACGGCTTCGTGACGCCGTACGCCAGCCTCCCCGGCAACTGGTACTCGACGAGCACCGGGAACCTCGTGGCCGGCGACATGAACGCCGACGGCTACCCGGACATCACCACCTCGTACAACTACGCCATCGGCGAGACGAGGGTGTTCACCTTCCACGGCAACGCGGCGGGCACCGTCGACCGGCCGGCCCGCGGCTGGTACGCCCGCCCGGGCACCTGGTGACGTGACGCCCACGGCCTGACCGCATGACCAGGGCCGCACCCCAGCCAGGGGTGCGGCCTTCCGCGTGCGTTCCGTGTGCGCTCCGTCCGATTCCGGACCGGTCGCCGTAGGCTGCCGTCATGTGCGGAATCGTGGGATACGTCGGCGGGCAGTCGGCGCTTGATGTGGTCGTCGCGGGGCTGAAGCGGCTGGAGTACCGGGGGTACGACTCGGCCGGGGTCGCCGTGCTCGCGGACGGCGGGCTCGCCGCCGCGAAGAAGGCGGGGAAGCTCGTCAACCTGGAGAAGGAGCTGGTGGACCGGCCGCTGGCCGGCGGGTCCGTCGGGATCGGGCACACCCGGTGGGCCACCCACGGCGGGCCGACCGACGCCAACGCCCACCCGCACCTCGACAACGCCGGGCGCGTCGCCGTCGTCCACAACGGGATCATCGAGAACTTCGCCGCCCTGCGCGAGGAGCTGGCCGAGCGCGGGCACGAGCTGCTCTCCGAGACCGACACCGAGGTCGTCGCCCACCTGCTGGCCGAGGAGTTCTCCTCGGTCGGCGACCTGGCCGAGGCGATGCGGCTGGTCTGCCGGCGGCTCGACGGGGCCTTCACGCTCGTCGCCGTCCACGCCGACCAGCCCGAGGTCGTGGTCGGCGCGCGGCGGAACTCGCCGCTCGTGGTCGGCGTCGGGGAGGGGGAGAACTTCCTCGCCTCCGACGTGTCCGCCTTCATCGCGCACACCCGCTCCGCCATCGAGCTCGGACAGGACCAGGTCGTCGAGCTGACCCGGGACGGGGTCACCGTCACCGACTTCGGCGGCGCGCCGGCCGAGGTCCGCGCCTTCCACGTCGACTGGGACGCCTCCGCCGCCGAGAAGGGCGGCTACGACCACTTCATGCTCAAGGAGATCGCCGAGCAGCCGAAGGCCGTCGCCGACACCCTCCTCGGCCGGATCGACGCGAGCGGGCGGCTCACCCTCGACGAGGTGCGCATCCCGGACGCGGTGCTCCGCGAGGCCGACAAGGTCGTCATCATCGCCTGCGGCACCGCCTTCCACGCCGGCCTCATCGCCAAGTACGCCATCGAGCACTGGACCCGGATCCCCTGCGAGGTGGAGCTGGCCAGCGAGTTCCGCTACCGCGACCCGATCCTCGGGTCGCGGACGCTCGTCATCGCGATCTCCCAGTCCGGCGAGACCATGGACACCCTGATGGCGCTGCGGCACGCCCGTGAACAGGGCGCCAAGGTCCTCGCCGTCTGCAACACCAACGGGTCGACCATCCCCCGCGAGTCCGACGCCGTGCTGTACACGCACGCCGGGCCCGAGGTCGCCGTCGCCTCCACGAAGGCCTTCCTCACCCAGCTCGTCGCCTGCTACCTCCTCGCCCTCTACCTGGGGCAGGTGCGCGGCACCAAGTGGGGCGACGAGATCCACGCCGTCGTCCGCGAGCTCGCCCGGATCGGCGAGGAGGTCGAGCGGGTCCTGGAGACCATGGAGCCCGTCCGGGCCCTCGCCCGCTCCCTCGCCCACAAGGACACGATCCTCTTCCTCGGCCGGCACGTCGGCTACCCGGTGGCCCTCGAAGGCGCGCTGAAGCTCAAGGAGCTGGCGTACATGCACGCCGAGGGCTTCGCGGCCGGCGAGCTGAAGCACGGGCCGATCGCCCTGATCGAGGAGGACCTGCCGGTCGTCGTCGTGGTGCCCTCGCCCAAGGGGCGCTCGGTCCTCCACGACAAGATCGTCTCCAATATCCAGGAGATCCGGGCCCGTGGCGCCCGGACGATCGTGATCGCGGAGGAGGGCGACGAGGCCGTCGTCCCCTTCGCCGACCACCTCGTCCGCGTCCCTGCCACGCCCACGCTGCTCCAGCCGCTCGTCTCCACGGTGCCGCTCCAGGTCTTCGCCTGCGAGCTGGCCACCGCCCGGGGCAACGAGGTGGACCAGCCCCGCAACCTGGCCAAGTCCGTGACGGTGGAGTGAGTGAGGAAATGATCATCGGGGTGGGGATCGACGTGGCGGAGATCGACCGTTTCGCCGCGTCGCTGGAACGCACGCCGGCGCTCGTCCGGCGCCTCTTCGTGGACGCCGAGCTGCTCCTGCCGAGCGGCGAGCGGCGCGGCCCGGCCTCCCTCGCGGCGCGCTTCGCCGCGAAGGAGGCCCTGGCGAAGGCGCTCGGAGCGCCGGGCAACCTGCTCTGGACGGACGCCGAGGTGTACGTCGAGTCCACCGGCCGCCCCCGGCTGCGGGTCAGCGGCACGGTCGCGGCCCGCGCCGCCGAGCTGGGCGTGAAGCACTGGCACGTCTCGCTGAGCCATGACGCCGGGGTGGCCTCGGCGGTGGTGATCGCCGAGGGCTGAGCCGTACCGGCGGGTGCGTCGCTACGAGAGCGGGGCCCGGCCGCGGGGAGGCGGTACCGGGCCCCGTTCCGTGCCGCGCGCGACCGCCAGGGCCGGCGATGGATGCGAGTGCCGCGCGCGGAGCCGGTGCCCCCTAGGGGGCCGGTTCCTCCTCGGCGCGCTGCCGTCGCCGGGCCGGTACGACGGCCAGGCCGCCGAGGGCGGCGAAGCCCGCTGCCGCGAGGGCGAGGGGGAGGGTCCCGCCGCCGCCGGTGGAGGCGAGGGCGGGGCCGGTGGCCGGACCCGCGTGGGTGCCGGGGGCGGTGACGGTGACCGGGCGGCCGGCGGTGGCGGCCGACGCGGAGGAGGCGAGGCCGAGGGCGCTCGCGGAGGCGAGGGCGAGGGCGGAGGTGGGGGCGGTGCGGGTGCGGGCGCGCATGGCGGAGCCGGCCTTCCGGGGCAGGACTAGTTAGGTAAGGCAAACCTAAGTTGGAGCGTGAGGGGGCGTCAAGCCGCGCTTTCCGGCCGGTGCTTGGAAGGGCCCGCGGGCGGCGCCCCCGCCGCCCCCTCCGGGCGCGGACCCCGCGCCTGGGGCAGACTGCTGACCATGCGTACCGCTCACCACGTGGAGACCGTCCGGGCCGCCGAGTCGGCGCTGATGGCGCGGCTGCCCGAGGGCGCGCTGATGCGGCGGGCCGCCGCCGGACTCGCCGCCGCCTGCTGCTCGCTGCTCGGCAGGGGACGGGTGTACGGCTCCCGGGTCGTCCTCCTCGTCGGCAGCGGCGACAACGGCGGCGACGCCCTCTACGCCGGCGCCCGGCTCGCCCGGCGCGGCGCCGGGGTCACCGCCGTGCTGCTCGGCGCCCGCGCCCACGACGCCGGACTCGCCGCGCTGCGGGCGGCCGGCGGACGCGTCACCGAGGACCCGTACGAGGCGCTGGCCGCCGCCGACCTCGTCCTCGACGGCATCACCGGCATCGGCGGGACCGGCGGGCTGCGCCCCGAGGCCGTGCCCGTCGCCCGGGCCGCGCGCGGCTCCGGCGCGGTCGTCGTCGCCGTCGACCTGCCCAGCGGCGTCGACGCCGACACCGGCGAGGTCACCGGCGAGGCCCTGCGCGCCGACGCCACCGTCACCTTCGGCACCTACAAGCCGGGGCTGCTCGTCGACCCCGCCCGGGAGTACGCCGGCGCCCTGCGGCTCGTGGACATCGGGCTCGCCGCCACCCTCCCGTCCGTGCCCGACGCCGAGGCGCTCCAGCACCAGGACGTGGCCCGGATGCTGCCCGCGCCGGCCGCCGAGAGCGACAAGTACCGGCGGGGCGTCCTCGGGATCGTCGCCGGCTCCGAGCGGTACCCCGGCGCCGCCGTCCTCGCCGTGGCGGGCGCGCTGCGCGGCGGCGCCGGGGCCGTCCGGTACGTGGGCCACGCGCGCGACGCGGTGATCGCCGCCCACCCCGAGACCCTGGTGCACGCGGGCCCGCCCGGGAAGGCCGGCCGCGTCCAGGCGTGGGCCGTCGGCCCCGGCCTCGGCGAGGGGCCCGGCGCCCGGCTCGCCGTCGCCGAGGTGCTCGCCTCCGACGTGCCCGTCCTCGTCGACGCCGACGGCCTGCGCGCCCTCGACCCGGAGGCCGTCCGGGGCCGCTCCGCCGCCACCCTGCTCACCCCGCACGCCGGCGAGGCGGCGGCCCTGCTCGGCACCGACCGGGCGGCCGTGGAGGCCGGCCGGCTCGCCGCCGTCCGCGCGCTCGCCGCCCGTTACGGCGCCACCGTCCTCCTCAAGGGCTCGACCACCCTGGTCTGCGGACCCGGCGGCACCGGACCCGTCCGGGTCAACCCCACCGGCACCCCCTGGCTCGCCACCGCCGGCTCCGGCGACGTCCTGTCCGGTCTGGCCGGCTCCCTCCTCGCCGCCGGACTCGGCGCCGTCGACGCCGCCTCCTGCGCCGCCTACCTGCACGGACTCGCCGCCCGCCGGGCCGCCGCCGGCGCCGGCCCGATCACCGCGACGGAGGTCGCCGACGCCCTGCGCGCCGCCTGGCGGGACGTCCGCGAGCCCTGACCGCCCCGCGCCCCCGGTCGGACCAACTCCGCTGCTCCGCCCGGGGGTCAGCGCGTGCCGGGCCGGACCGGGGCGGGTTCGGATGGAGCGGTGACCAGATGGAGAAGCCGCATCCTGCCGCCGTTGCTCGCCACCGCCCTGCTGACCGGCGCCGCCCCCGCGCACGGGGAGGACCCGCCCCCCGCCGAGGCCGGGGTCCCCGCCGGATCCGGCGCCGAGGCTCCGGCCGACGTCCTCGTCCCCGGCATCGCCGGCGCCGGCCGCCCCGAGTACCCCATGGACACCCCCGACCAGGTCCTCCCGCCGATCGCCCCCGACGGCGAGGTGCCCGTCCCCGAGCCGGAGGAGGAGGTCGACGAACTCGTCGAGTACCTCCCGCGCGGCGCCGCCGAGGCCGCCTGCACCGCGCGGACCGGGATCTATCAGCGGCAGGTCGAGCGGCTGCTGAAGCGGAAGGCGGACGGGAAGCAGTCGGCCGCCGACTGCCGGGCGATCCGCGCCTTCCAGGTCCAGCAGAAGATCAAGCCCGCCAACGGCTACGCCGGCCCCGTCACCTGGGGCCGCGCCGAACTCCTCGCCGCCCGCGAGAACCCCAACGCCGCCGGGAAGTGCCCGGTCCGCTCCCACCCGGTCGCCTGCGTCGACCTGAACCGCGAGCTGATGTGGGTGCAGAAGGGCAGGAAGATCACGTACGCCGTGGTCAACGTCCGCAGCGGCCGGGCCGGCTACCGCACCCGCACCGGCTGGCACTCCGTCTACTGGCGCCACAAGGACCACTGGTCGTCCCTCTACGACACGCCGATGCCGTTCTCCCAGTTCTTCGACGGCGGCCAGGCCTTCCACGGCGTCTACGGAGCCATCGCCACCCCCACCGGGAGCCGCGGCTGCGTGAACCTGACCTACAAGAACGCCGAGAGGCTCTGGTCCGTCCTCCGCGAGGGTGACCGGGTCTACATCTGGGGCAAGCGGCCGGGGCGGTGACCACCTGAGAGACTGGGCGCGATGACTGAGACACCGCCGCCGCCCAGCCGAGCCCGCGCCGAGATCGACCTCGGGGCGCTGCGCGCCAACGTCCGCGCGCTGCGCGCCCGCGTCGCCCCCCACGTCCGGGTCATGGCCGTCGTCAAGGCCGACGCGTACGGCCACGGCGCCGTGCGCTGCGCCCGCGCCGCCCTCGACGCGGGCGCGAGCTGGCTCGGCACCGCCACCCCGCAGGAGGCGCTGGCGCTGCGCGCCGCCGGGATCACCGACGTGCCCGTCCTGTGCTGGCTGTGGACCCCGGGCGACCCGTGGGACGCCGGCATCGAGGCCGGGCTCGACATGGCGGTGAGCGGGCGCTGGGCCCTCGACGAGGTCACCGCCGCCGCCCGCGCGACCGGCGGCACGGCCCGCATCCAGCTCAAGGCCGACACCGGCCTCGGCCGCAACGGCTGCCAGCCCGCCGACTGGCCCGCGCTCGTCGCCGAGGCCCTGAAGGCCGAGAAGGAGGGCCTGGTCAAGGTCACCGGCCTCTGGTCCCACTTCGCCTGCGCGGACGAACCGGGCCACCCCTCGATCGCCGCCCAGCTCGACGTCTTCCGCTCGATGACGGAGTACGCGGAGAAGGCCGGCGTCGAGCCCGAGGTCCGGCACATCGCCAACTCGCCGGCCACCCTCACCCTGCCCGAGGCCCACTTCGACCTGGTCCGCCCGGGCATCGCGATGTACGGCGTCTCGCCCGCGCCCGAGCTCGGCACCTCCGCCGAGCTGGGGCTGCGCCCGGTGATGTCGCTCAAGGCGGCCGTCGCCCTGGTGAAGGAGGTCCCGCCCGGGCACGGCGTCTCCTACGGCCACCACTACGTCACCGGCGGCGAGACCACCCTCGGCCTGATCCCGGTGGGCTACGCCGACGGCGTCCCCCGGCACGCCTCAGGCCGGGGCCCGGTCCTCGTCGACGGCGAGGTCCGCACGGTCGCCGGCCGGGTCGCCATGGACCAGTTCGTGGTCGACCTCGGCGGCGACCGGCCCGCGCCCGGCACCGAGGCCGTCCTCTTCGGCTCCGGCGAGCACGGCGAGCCGACGGCCCAGGACTGGGCGGAGGCCGCCGACACCATCGCGTACGAGATCGTCACCCGGATCGGCGCGCGCGTGCCGCGCGTGTACGTGGGGGAGTAGCCCGTCGTGGGGGAGACGACCGGGGGCGGCTGGCGGCGCGCGGGCTTCGCCGGGGCCGCGATAGGCGTGCTGGCCGCCGGAGCGGCGGCCGGAGTGGCCGTCGAACGGCTGACCGTCGGCCGCTCGGTACGCCGCAAGGCCCGGCTCGCCCTGGACTCCACCGGCCCCTACGGCACCCTGCGGGGCACCCCGGGACGGGCGCTCGCCGACGACGGCACGGCCCTGGCCTACGAGACGGACGAGGCCGACGGGACCGACGGGGCGGGCGGGACGGACGCGGGCGCCGGTCCCGTCACCGTCGTCTTCTCCCACGGCTTCTGCCTGAGCCAGGACTCCTGGCACTACCAGCGGGCCGCCCTGCGCGGCCGGGTCAGGACCGTCTCCTGGGACCAGCGCGGGCACGGCCGCTCCGCCCGCGGCGCCTCCCAGGCGGGGCCCGACGGGGTGCCCGTCACCATCGACCGGCTCGGCCGCGACCTGAGGGCCGTCATCGACGCCGCCGCGCCCGAGGGGCCGCTCGTCCTCGTCGGGCACTCGATGGGCGGGATGACGGTGATGGCGCTCGCCGAGCTGTACCCGGAGCTGGTCCGGGACCGGGTCGTCGGCATCGCCCTGATCGGCACTTCCTCGGGGCGCCTGGAGGAGGTCTCGTACGGGCTGCCGCTCACCGGGGTCAACGCGGTCCGCAAGGTCCTGCCGGGGGTGCTGCGGGCGCTCGGCTCGCAGGCGGAGCTCGTCGAGAAGGGGCGGCGGGCCACCGCGGACCTCTTCGCCGGGCTCGTGAAGAAGTACTCCTTCGCCTCGGCGGACGTCGACCCGGCCGTCGTCCGGTTCGCCGAGCGGATGATCGAGTCCGTCCCCGTCGACGTGGTCGCCGAGTTCTACCCGGCCTTCGGCGCGCACGACAAGCGGGCGGCCCTCGCCGCCTTCCGCGGCCTGCCGGCGCTGGCCCTCGTCGGCGACCAGGACCTCGTCACCCCCGCCGCGCACACCGAGGCCATCGCCGAGGCCCTGCCCGGCGCCGAACTGGTCGTCGTCCCCGACGCGGGCCACCTGGTGATGCTGGAGCGGCCCGAGGCCGTCACGGACGCGCTCGGCGCCCTGCTGGCCAGGGCCGGGGAGGGCCCGGACAACGGATAGGTTGGCGGGTATGGAAGCAGCGCACCCGTCCGTCTCCGGCGCCACCCTCTCCGTCGACTCCCCCGAGCAGATGGGGGAGCTGGGCCGCCGGCTCGCGAAACTCCTCCGCCCCGGCGACCTCGTCATGCTCACCGGCGAGCTGGGCGCCGGGAAGACCACGCTGACCCGCGGCCTCGGCGAGGGCCTGGGCGTGCGCGGCGCGGTCACCTCGCCGACCTTCGTCATCGCCCGCGTCCACCCCCCGCTCTCCGGCGGCCCGGCCCTGGTGCACGTGGACGCCTACCGGCTGGGCGGCGGCCTCGACGAGATGGAGGACCTGGACCTCGACGTCTCGCTGCCCGAGTCCGTGGTGGTCGTGGAGTGGGGCGACGGCAAGGTCGAGGAGCTGACCGACGACCGGCTGCACGTGCTGATCCACCGGGTGACCGGCGACACCGACGACGACCGGCGCACGGTCGTGCTGCGCGGGATCGGCGGACGCTGGGCCGGGGAGGACCTCGTCCTGCTGTGAACGTACGTAGGTTCCGACAGCATGTCGGGAAAATGTTGCGCCGTCGCTCCGCTCCGTGGTGACATGGAGGTACGAGCTGGTTAGGTGAACCTAACCTACGGGAGGCATGCATGGCGACGCAGATGCCGGAGCGCGACGACCGCCCCGCCGAGGAGCAGGTCTCGATGAGCGAACTGCTGGCCTCCTGCGCGGCGGCCAGCGCCGTCTCGACCCCGCCGAGACGCGACCTCGCGCCCGCCGCCAGGGAGCCGGAGCCGGAGGCGGACCTCAGGGATGAGGCCGCCTAGCCGCACCGGGGCGGCGCCCGTACCGGCGCCGCGTCACCCGTACCGGGGACGTCAGGGGCCCAGGGGCCTCAGGGGACGACGACGACCTTCGCGCCGATCGACGCGAAGGTCCACGTCGCGTCACCGTCCGCCCGCTTCATCCGGATGCCGCCGGTCTTCCTCGCCGGGTCGGCCGCGGGCATCGAGCCGTCCACGGCCGCGCTGAAGCCGATCGTCACGCCGTCCACCGTCGCGAAGCGGACCACGTGCTCGATCTGCACCCCGTCGGAGCCGCGCACCGAATTGGACCGGGAGGTCACCGCGTAGGCCCCCGGCTCCGGGCTCACCGAGCTCGGAGCCACCGTGAAGGTGCGGACCGCCTTGTTCTTCTCGTCGACCAGCCACACCCGGCGGTCCCCCAGCGCGTACACCACGCGCTCGCCCTTGCCCGAGGCCGCCGGGACCGTCAGCGGGTTCTTCACCGGCTTCTTCGCCCCGGCCGGCGCCGACGCCGAGGGAGCGACCGTGCCCGGGGTCCGGGGCTGCTCCGCGAGGTCCGCCGGCACGCTCGCCGACGCCTGGTAGGCGAGGAAGGCGACCACGGCGACGGCCGCCGCGGTGAGCCCGGCCACGAATCCCGAGCTGCTCCTTGCCACCGTCTCCACCTCTTCGTACGTACGTGCCGAGCCTGACGCGCTGTCGGGCCTGACGGTAGCAGCCGGGCCCCCGGAGGGCCGCGCGCCGCATCGCCCGCTCGTGGCGCCGTAGGCTGTTCGCGTGCTGTTGCTCGCCATGGATACCGCCACCCCCGCCGTCACCGTCGCCCTCCACGACGGCACGGCCGTCGTCGCCGAGTCGACCCGCGTCGACGCCCGCCGCCACGGGGAGCTGCTGCTCCCCGCCGTCGACCGGGTCCTCAAGGAGGCCGGCACCGCGCTCGACGCGGTGACCGGGATCGTGGTCGGGGTCGGCCCCGGCCCCTACACCGGCCTCAGGGTCGGACTCGTCACGGCCGCCGCCTTCTCCTCCGCCCTCGGCGGGGTGCCGGTGCACGGCCTGTGCACCCTCGACGGCCTCGCGTACGCCTCCGGCATCGAGGGCCCCTTCGCCGTGGCGACGGACGCCCGCCGCAAGGAGGTCTACTGGGCGCGGTACGACGACGCCCGCACCCGGGCCGGCGACGCCTCCGTCGACCGGCCCGCCGAGATCGCCGAGCGGCTCGCCGGGCTGCCGGTCGTCGGCGCGGGCGCCCTGCTCTACCCGGACGCCTTCCCCGACGCCCGCGGCCCCGAGCACCAGTCCGCCGGCGCGCTCGCCGCCCTCGCGGCGGAGCGGCTGGCCGCGGGCGGCGGGGGCTTCCTCGACCCGCGGCCGATGTACCTGCGGCGGCCCGACGCGCAGGTGCCGAAGAACTACAAGGTGGTCACCCCCACGTGAGCGGGGAAGCGGTGGCCGACGGCACCGTCCTGCGCGAGATGCGCTGGTGGGACCTGCCGGAGGTGCTCGCCCTGGAGGCGGAGCTGTTCCCCGAGGACGCCTGGTCGGAAGGGATGTTCTGGTCCGAGCTTGCGCACGCGCGCGGACCCCGGGCCACCCGGCGGTACGTCGTCGCCGAAGCCCCCTCCGGCGCGCTGGCGGGCTACGCGGGCCTCGCGGCGGCCGGCGGGCTCGGCGACGTGCAGACCATCGCCGTCGCCCGCTCGCAGTGGGGCACCGGGCTCGGCGCCCGGCTCCTCACCGACCTCCTCCAGCACGCCACGGCCTTCGAGTGCGACGAGGTCCTGCTCGAAGTGCGCGTGGACAACACCCGGGCGCAGAAGCTGTACGAGCGCTTCGGCTTCGAGCCCATCGGCTTCCGCCGCGGCTACTACCAGCCGGGCAACGTCGACGCGCTCGTGATGCGACTGACTGTTCAAGGAACTGGGACCGATATCTGATGGCTGCTGACGAACCCCTCGTGCTCGGCATCGAGACCTCCTGCGACGAGACCGGCGTCGGCATCGTCCACGGCACCACCCTGCTCGCCGACGCCGTGGCCTCCAGCGTCGACACCCACGCCCGCTTCGGCGGCGTCGTGCCCGAGATCGCCTCCCGGGCCCACCTGGAGGCGATGGTCCCGACGATCGAGCGGGCCCTGAAGACCGCCGGCGTCTCCGCGAAGGACCTCGACGGCATCGCGGTCACCGCGGGCCCCGGCCTCGCGGGCGCGCTGCTCGTCGGCGTCTCCGCCGCCAAGGCGTACGCCTACGCGCTGGGCAAGCCGCTCTACGGCGTCAACCACCTGGCCTCGCACATCTGCGTCGACCAGCTGGAGCACGGGCGGCTGCCCGAGCCGACGATGGCGCTGCTCGTCTCCGGCGGGCACTCCTCGCTGCTGCTCTCCGCCGACATCACCGCCGACGTGCGGCCGCTGGGCGCCACCATCGACGACGCGGCCGGCGAGGCCTTCGACAAGATCGCCCGCGTCCTCGACCTCGGCTTCCCCGGCGGCCCGGTCATCGACCGGCTCGCCAGGGAGGGCGACCCGGCCGCCATCGCCTTCCCGCGCGGCCTGAGCGGCGCCAAGGACCCGGCGTACGACTTCTCCTTCTCCGGCCTCAAGACCGCCGTGGCCCGCTGGATCGAGGCCAAGCGGGCGGCCGGCGAGGAGGTGCCGGTCCGGGACGTGGCCGCCTCCTTCCAGGAGGCCGTCGTCGACGTCCTCACCCGCAAGGCCGTCCGGGCCTGCAAGGACGAGGGCGTCGACCACCTGATGATCGGCGGCGGCGTCGCCGCCAACTCGCGGCTGCGGGCCCTCGCCCAGGAGCGCTGCGAGCGGGCCGGGATCCGGCTCCGGGTGCCCCGGCCGGGCCTGTGCACCGACAACGGCGCCATGGTCGCCGCGCTCGGCTCCGAGATGGTCGCCCGGGGCAGGGCCGCCTCCGACCTGGAGCTGTCGGCGGACTCCTCGCTGCCGGTGACCGACCCGCACGTCCCCGGACACACCCACGACCACGACCACGTGCACGAGATCAGCAAGGAGAACCTGTACTCGTGAGGGTCACGCTGATGTGGGAGGCCCGGGCCGTGCAGGGCCGGGGCCCCGAACTCCTGGAGTGGGCCCGGGCCGCGGCGCGGGTCCTGGCCCGCGAGCCGGCCCGCCGGGAGGTCTTCCGGGCCCCCCAGGACCGGGTCCTCGTGCTCACCTGGTGGGACGTGGACGCCCTCGACGCCGAGCTGCCCGAGCTGCCCGAGCCGGACGCCGCGCTGATCACCCGTCCGGTGCACCGCTGGCGCTTCGAATCGGTCGAATAGGCGAACAGTTCGGCTTTCGGGCAACCTTTCGACCGGATCGGGCATCCCACAGCCCGTGAAGAAGCAGATCGCGATGTGGGCGGCGCTGACCGCGGTGGCGCTCCTGATGACGGGCTGCACGGCCGAGACCCCGCCCCCGGCCCCGCGGCCGGCCCCCGCCGCCCCGGAGGAGGCCGGCCCCGAGGGGGCCGCCCCCGAGAGGGCCGCCGCCCCGAAGCCCGCCCGGGCCCCGGAGGCGGCCCGGGCCGCCGCGTACCGCAAGTGGGGGATCGAGCCGCTGGCCGCGCCGCCCGCCCCGCCCGCCGTCAAGCCGGTGAAGCGGACCCCCGGCGGCCCGGTCCCGGTGATCAGCGAGATCCCGACCGAGGACAAGGTCGTCTTCCTCACCATCGACGACGGGGCCGAGAAGGACCCCGAGTTCGTCCGCATGACGGCCGAGCTGGGCGTCCCCTTCACGATGTTCCTCACCGACTCGGTGATCAGCGGGAACTACGGCTACTTCGACCCGCTCGTCGCCCAGGGCCACGGCGTCGCCAACCACACCCTCACCCACCCGAACCTGCGCACCCTCTCCCCGGACGCCCAGCGCCGCGAGATCTGCGGCCAGCAGGAGAAGCTGCGCGAGCGCTACGGCACCGCCCCGCGCCTCTTCCGGCCCCCCTTCGGCAACTGGAACGAGGCCACCCGCGCCGCCGCCGGCACCTGCGGCGTCGACGCGATCGTCCTCTGGCGCGAGTCCATGCAGATCAAGAACATGCAGTACCAGCGCGGCGACCGGAAGCTCCACCCCGGCGACATCGTCCTCGCCCACTTCCGCGGCCCCGGCGAGCTCAAGGGCCGCACGATGACCGAGATGACCGCCACCCTGCTCCGCAAGATCCAGGAGCAGGGCTTCACGGTGGCCCGCCTGGAGGACTACGTCTAGAAGATTCTTCCGGCGCGGTGTCGATGCGGACCCGGCCCGTTCGACGTAGGAGTGGAAGGCGGGGAACGGCCCCGCCACCGCACCCCAGGAGTCACCATGCCCCGCTTCCTCGCCCTCGTCCGCATCGAGGAGAACGCCATCGACATGGAGAGCGCCGACCCCGGCTTCGAGGAGCGGATGGGCGCCCTCTTCGCGGAGATCACCAAGGCCGGCGTCATGGTGGACACCGCCGGCCTCCGGCCCACCGCCGAGTCCACCCGGATCACCTGGTCGGAAGGGAAGCTGTCCTTCACCGACGGCCCGTTCACCGAGACCAAGGAGGTCGTCGGTGGCTACGCGATGCTCCAGTGCAAGGACATGCCCGAGGCCGTCGAGTGGAGCAAGCGGTTCCTCGCCGTCCACCCGCCGCACTGGAGGGTCGGCCTGGAGGTCCGCGAGGTCGAGGAGGCGCCGGAGGGCTGAGCCCGCCTGTGCTGTCATGGGGACCGTGACGGTGGAGAGCACGCTGGAGACGGTCTTCCGGATGGAGTCGGCGCGGATCATCGCGACGGTGACGCGGGTCGTCCGGGACGTCGGCATCGCCGAGGAGATCGCCCAGGACGCCCTCGTCGCCGCCCTGGAGCAGTGGCCGCGGTCAGGGGTCCCGGACCGCCCGGGAGCCTGGCTGACGGCCACCGCCAAGCACCGCGCCGTCGACCTGGTGCGGCGCCGCGAGACGTACGCGCGCAAGCTCGCCGAGGTCGGCCGGTCCCTGCCGGAGGAGGCGTACGACCCCGAGCCCTCCGGCCCCGGCGACATCGACGACGACGTCCTGCGGCTGGTCTTCACCACCTGCCACCCGGTGCTCTCCGCCGAGGCCCGGGCGGCGCTCACCCTGCGGCTCGTCTGCGGGCTGCGCACCGACGAGGTCGCCCGCGCCTTCCTGGTCCCCGAGGCGACCGTCGCGGCCCGGATCACCCGCGCCAAACGGGCGCTCGCGAAGGCGGGCACGGAGTTCGAGGTGCCGTACGGGCCGGAGCGGGCGGCCCGGCTCGGCTCCGTCCTGGAGGTCGTCTACCTGGTCTTCAACGAGGGGTACGCGGCCACCGCCGGCGACGACCTGCTGCGCCCCGCGCTCTGCGAGGACGCGCTCCGGCTGGCCCGAGGCCTCGCCGCCCTGCTGCCGGACGAGAGCGAGACGCACGGCCTCGCCGCCCTCCTCGAATTCCAAGCCTCCCGGATCCCCGCCCGCACCGGCCCCGACGGGCACCCGGTGCTCCTCGCCGACCAGGACCGGCGGCGCTGGAACCGGCTGCTCGTCCGGCGCGGCTACGACGCCCTCGCCCGGGCCTGGGGGTCCCCCCGGACGGAGTCCGGGGGAGGACGCGACCACGGCCCGTACGCCCTCCAGGCCGCCGTCGCCGCCTGCCACGCGCGGGCCGCCTCGTACGAGGAGACGGACTGGGCGGTGATCGCCGGACTGTACGGGCGGCTGATGGAGCGGGCCCCGTCCCCGGTGGTCGAGCTGAACCGCGCGGTGGCCGTCTCGATGACCGAGGGACCGGCCGCCGCCCTCGCCCTCGTCGACGCCCTCGCCGCCGAACCCTCCCTGGCCCGCTACCACTTGCTCCCGAGCGTCCGCGGCGACCTGCTGGCCCGGCTGGGCCGCGTCGCCGAGGCGCGGGCGGAGTTCGGCCGGGCGGCGGAGCTGACGCGCAACGAGCGCGAGCGGGCGCTGCTGCGCGCCCGGGCGGCCGAACTCCCGTCCGGAAAGGCGCCGTAGGCTGCTCGGCATGGCCCCGCACACGACCCTGCCCCCGCCGCCCCCGCCCGCCGAGCTGCGGAGCTGGCCCGACCGGGAGGCCCTCCTCGCCGACCGGGCGCTGGCGCTGGAGGTCCTGCGGCGCCGGCTGCTCGGGGGCGGCCGGTTCGCGCTGTTCGCCGGGGCGGTGCTGGTGCTCCAGCTGGGCTGGGGCATGGTCGGGGTGACGCTCGTCGACCTCGGCGGCACGATCTACGACCCGCTCGCCTTCTTCCTCGGGCTGATCGTCTCCGTCCTCGGCCTCGGGGTGCTGGTGCCGGGCGTCTGGCTGGCCGTGCGCGGGGTGCGCCGCGACCGCGAGGCGCGGGAACGGCTCCTCCGCTGGGTGGCCCTGGACCGGCACCCGCCGACGGACGCGCGGCTGCGCGCGCCCGTCCTGAGCGTCTGCTGGATGGTGCTCTCCGCCGCCCTGTGCGGCCTCGGGCTGTGGCTGGGCTTCGCGGTGCCGGCCGGGGCGGACCCGGCGGAGGGACGCGGGCCGGTCGCGTACGGCATGGGCGTCGCGCTCATCTTCTGGATCAACGGCCTGATCGGGCTCTTCAAGGCCGTCGGGCACTACCGGATGGCGATCAGGATCGCTCCGCCCGCACCGGGTGGCCGATCAGCATCGTCGGAGCCCCCGCGACACGGGTGAGCAGGACCGTGGCCGCGTTCGGGCCCTTCGGCCGCACCTTCCGCCGGACCTCCTCGGGCTCCACGGCCGAACCGCGCTTCTTCACCGTCAGGTTGCCGACCTCGCGCTCGCGCAGCAGGGCCTTCAGCTTCTTGAGGTTGAAGGGGAGCACGTCGGTGATCTCGTAGGCGGAGGCGTACGGGGTGGGGACGAGGGCGTCCGCGGTGACGTAGGCGATCGTCTCGTCGACCAGGCCGCCGGACAGCTCCTCGGCGAGCTCGGCGACCAGGTGGGCGCGGATGACGGCGCCGTCCGGCTCGTACAGGTACCGGCCGACCGGGCGGACCGCCGGGTCGGGCAGGCCCCGGCCGGTGAGGCTCGCGCCGGAGGGCAGCAGGGTGGCGCGGCGCGCGCCCGGCTCCGTGCCGAACCACAGCACCGCCTCCTTCACGTCGCCGCCGTCCGAGATCCACTCCGCCTCGGCCTCGGCGGGGACGGTCTCGTGGGGGATGCCGGGGGCGATCTTCAGGGCGGCCCGCGGGGCCTTGCGGGCGGCCCCGACCGCCCAGGAGAGCGGCGGCGAGTACGCCTCGGGGTCGAAGATCCGGCCCCGGCCGCCGCGCCGCGCGGGATCCACGAAGACGGCGTCGTACGGGGCGGTGTCGATCTCGGTGACGTCGGCGCAGCGGACCTCGATCAGGTCCGCGAGGCCCAGCGCGGCGGCGTTGGCGCGGGCGACCTCGGCGGTGAGCGGGTCCCGGTCGACGGCGAGGACGGAGATGCCGGCGCGGGCGAGCGCCAGGGCGTCGCCGCCGATGCCCGAGCAGAGGTCGGCGACGCTGCCCACGCCGAGCTCCTTGAGCCGGGCGGCGCGGTAGGAGCCGACCGCGGCCCGGGTGGACTGCTCGACGCCGTTCGGCGTGAAGTACATGCGGTACGCGTCCTCCGCGCCGAACTTCGCCGCCGCGCGCTGCCGCAGCCGGGCCTGCCCGAGGGCGGCCGAGACCAGCTCGGCGGGGTGGTCGCGGCGCAGCCGGGAGGCGACCGCCAGTTCCCGGGCGGGGTCGTAGTCGCGCAGGGCGGCGAGGAGGGTCTGGCCCTCGGGGGCGAGCAGGGCGGTGAAGGCGGCGAGGTCGGTCACCGTCCCATTCTCCCTGTGGGCCGGGTGGGGGACGGTGGGGCCGGTACGGCGGTGTCGCGGCCGGAGGGGGCGGGTCGCGCTGACAGGATGCGGCGCCATAACGGTCGTACGACAAAAGGAAGAAATGATGGCAAAGGGTCGTTCCCGCCGTCTGCTGGGGGCCGCGCTCCTCGTCGCCGCCCTCACCTCCACCGCGGCCTGCGCGGGCGGCTCCGCGCCCGGCTCCTCCGGCGCCCCCGCCCCCGCCGCGGGCCAGCAGGCCCCCGCCAAGACCGCCGCCCAGCTGGCCCGCGAGAAGGCCCAGCTGGCCCGCGAGAAGAAGGCCGCGCTGGCGAAGCAGCGGGCCGCCCGGGCCGCCGTCGCCAAGAAGTGGGGGCTCAGGCTCACCCCCCTCGAAGCCCCCGCCCCGCCGGCGACCAAGCCGAAGATCACCACCCGGAAGGGCTTCGAGACCGACGGCGAGGGCCTCCCGCCCGTCTTCACCACCGTCCCCACCAAGGAGAAGGTCGTCTTCCTGACGATCGACGACGGCGCCGAGAAGGACCCCGAGCTCATCCGCATGATGAGCGAGCTGAAGATCCCGTACAGCGCCTTCCTCAGCGACTACGTGGTCAGCGACGACTACCCCTACTTCGCGAAGATGCAGAAGTCCCAGCCGCGCGGGGTCGCCCTCCACAACCACACCCTGAACCACAAGTACCTGCCCGGGCTCTCCTACGCGCGCCAGAAGCGCGAGATCTGCGGGATGCAGGACGTCATCGAGAAGAAGTACGGCAAGCGCCCCGAGCTCTTCCGGCCGCCGTACGGCAACTACAACGAGGACACCCTGCGGGCCGCGAAGTCCTGCGGCGTCAAGGCCGTCCCGCTCTGGGCCTCCGAGGCCTTCCCCGACCACATGGAGTGGCGCGAGTGGGACCGCGACCTGCACCCCGGCGACATCGTCCTCACTCACTTCCGCGGCGAGGAGGACTGGAAGGGCAGCATGCCCGACATGATCCGCCGGGTGATGAACGTGATCACGTCCAAGGGCTACGCGGTCGCCAAGCTGGAGGACTACGTATGAGCCGGCTGCGACCGCTCCTCGTCGCCGCCCTGCTCCTCGGCCTCACCGGCTGCGCCTCCGCCGTCGACCCGCTCGAACGCCTCGGCCGCAAGGCGGTGGAACGGGTGGGCGACCACGGGACGGGGGACGGGGAGCAGGTGCGCGCGGGCCGTCCCCGGGGCTGAGGCCCCGGGGACGGGGGGCCGAAGAGGCCCGGAGCCGGCCCCGCGCGCCGCGTCCCCGGCCGCGGAGGTCAGCGCGAGGCCGGCGAGCAGGACCGCCGCGACGATCTGCGTACCGCCGGCCCAGAACCACCCCCCGCGCCACAACGGCGGACCAGAGGCGGCGACCGGCGCCGCGAGCGCCACGAACCACCAGGGCGACGGCACCCCTCCGGAGCGCGCCCCGAGGGGGAGCCCCATCCCCAGCGCCGACAGGAGCAGGATCCCCAGCGCCAGGGCGTCGAGCACGAGCAGCAGGACGGCGACGCCGAGATCGAGACCGACGGGGGGCGGGGAGGAGCGGGGCGCTCGGGAGGACGTCATCCCCGCACCTTCGTACGGAACCCCGGACTCCGCTCGCGCGTTCCCCGGATCGAGACCGGAACGCGGCGCCGCCGAGCCCTCCGGGGGGCGCCACGGGGTGAGGAATTGGCACTCCGCTTGACCGAGTGCTAATCGCGGTCATAGTCTCGGCTCTGGCACTCCCCACGGGAGAGTGCCAACGCAGCGACAGGCAGGTCCGGCACCCGCGACGACGGATCCGGCCGGTCGCGGCCCCAGACAGTTAACCCCGCGAGATCTCCGAAGGGGGAGGTCGGATCGTGACGACCGCCAGCTCCAAGGTTGCCATCAAGCCGCTTGAGGACCGCATCGTGGTCCAGCCGCTCGACGCCGAGCAGACCACGGCCTCCGGCCTGGTCATCCCGGACACCGCGAAGGAGAAGCCCCAGGAGGGCGCCGTCCTCGCCGTGGGCCCGGGCCGCTTCGAGAACGGCGAGCGCCTGCCGCTCGACGTGAAGGTCGGCGACGTCGTGCTCTACAGCAAGTACGGCGGCACCGAGGTCAAGTACAACGGCGACGAGTACCTCGTCCTCTCGGCCCGCGACGTGCTCGCGATCATCGAGAAGTAAGAGAACGCCGTACGTGCATCGAGCTGCGCCCCTGACCCCCTGATTGCATGGGCGTCCAGGGGCGCAGTTTTTTTCAGAAACGATTTCCGAGAGGGCTGAACCGCTCCCATGGCGAAGATCCTGAAGTTCGACGAGGACGCCCGTCGCGCCCTTGAGCGCGGCGTCAACAAGCTTGCCGACACGGTGAAGGTGACGATCGGCCCCAAGGGCCGCAACGTCGTCATCGACAAGAAGTTCGGCGCCCCCACCATCACCAACGACGGTGTCACGATCGCCCGCGAGGTCGAGATCGAGGACCCGTACGAGAACCTCGGCGCCCAGCTCGTCAAGGAGGTGGCGACCAAGACCAACGACATCGCGGGTGACGGCACCACCACCGCCACCGTGCTCGCCCAGGCGCTCGTCCGCGAGGGTCTGCGCAACGTCGCCGCCGGTGCCTCCCCGGCCTCCCTGAAGAAGGGCATCGACGCCGCGGTCAAGGCCGTCTCCGACGAGCTGCTCGCCACCGCGCGCCCGATCGACGACAAGTCGGACATCGCCGCCGTCGCCGCCCTCTCCGCCCAGGACCAGCAGGTCGGCGAGCTCATCGCCGAGGCCATGGACAAGGTCGGCAAGGACGGTGTCATCACCGTCGAGGAGTCCAACACCTTCGGCCTGGAGCTCGACTTCACCGAGGGCATGGCCTTCGACAAGGGCTACCTGTCCCCGTACATGGTGACCGACCAGGAGCGCATGGAGGCCGTCCTCGACGACCCGTACATCCTGATCCACCAGGGCAAGATCTCCTCCATCCAGGACCTGCTGCCCCTCCTGGAGAAGGTCATCCAGTCCGGTGGCTCCAAGCCGCTGCTGATCATCGCCGAGGACGTCGAGGGCGAGGCGCTCTCCACCCTCGTCGTCAACAAGATCCGCGGCACCTTCAACGCGGTGGCCGTCAAGGCCCCCGGCTTCGGCGACCGCCGCAAGGCGATGCTCGGCGACATGGCCACCCTCACCGGTGCCACCGTCATCGCCGAGGAGGTCGGCCTCAAGCTCGACCAGGCCGGTCTCGACGTGCTGGGCACCGCCCGCCGCGTGACCATCTCCAAGGACGACACCACCATCGTCGACGGTGGCGGCAACTCCGAGGACGTCGCGGGCCGCGTCGCCCAGATCAAGGCCGAGATCGAGTCCACGGACTCCGACTGGGACCGCGAGAAGCTCCAGGAGCGCCTCGCGAAGCTGGCCGGCGGCGTGTGCGTGATCAAGGTCGGCGCCGCCACCGAGGTGGAGCTGAAGGAGAAGAAGCACCGTCTGGAGGACGCCATCTCCGCGACCCGCGCCGCGGTCGAGGAGGGCATCGTCTCCGGTGGTGGCTCCGCGCTCGTCCACGCCGTCAAGGTCCTGGAGGGCAACCTCGGCAAGACCGGCGACGAGGCCACCGGTGTCGCCGTCGTGCGCCGCGCCGCCGTCGAGCCGCTGCGCTGGATCGCCGAGAACGCCGGCCTGGAGGGTTACGTCATCACCTCCAAGGTCGCCGAGCTCGACAAGGGCCAGGGCTTCAACGCCGCCACCGGCGAGTACGGCGACCTGGTCAAGGCCGGCGTCATCGACCCGGTGAAGGTCACCCGCTCCGCCCTGGAGAACGCCGCCTCCATCGCCTCCCTGCTCCTCACCACCGAGACCCTCGTGGTGGAGAAGAAGGAGGAGGAGCCGGCGGACCACGGCCACGGCCACGGCCACGGTCACTCCCACTGACCTCCGAGGTCCCGACGTCCTGACCGACGTCACGAGGCCCGGTGCTCCCGTCGCGGGAGCACCGGGCCTCGCCCGTTTCCCAGGGGTCCGCCTGCTCCTGGACCCCTCAGGCCCCCTGGGCCTCGACCGCGCCGAGCTGTCCCATCAGCCCGAGCAGGTCGTACTGCCACCAGCCCTCGGCGATCTTCCCGTCGTCGCGGAAGCGGTGGATGGTGGTCCCGGTCATGGTGACCTCCATCCCCGTCGGCTGGAGGCCCATGAAGTCCCCGACGTGGGACCCCCTCCAGGTCCACCGGGTGCACACGCGGTCGCCGTCCGCGATCTGGTCGTCGACGGCGAAGGCGAAGTCGAAGCCCTTGCGCCACTCGTCCACCTCGCGCCGGACCGCGTCCAGCCCGATGGCGTCCTGCGGCTTCGCCGGATCGTGGTCGTGGTAGCCCTCGGCCAGCAGGGTGTCGAGCAGTGCCAGGTCCGAGCCGTCCGCGAGCCGCTCGAACACCTGCCGCGCGTTCGTCTTGTACAGCGCCTCGTCCCGGACCACGTCCAGGTCGGTGAAGGTCGGCATCTCGTCGCAGAGGGCGACCAGCTCCCGGAAGATCCGGTCGGTCTCCGGCAGCTGCGAGTTGCGCATGGCCACGTCGTACGAGGGGAACTCGACGATCTCCACGACGTGCGAGGCGTCGGACCGGTCGGTCCCGACGACGCTGTGGGTGGCGGTCCGTTTCCCCCGGGTCTGCTCGACCCACCGGTCCATGAGCCGGTTGAGCTCCTCGACCCGGCTCGTCCTGCAATCGATGATCTGCACGAAGGTCATGGCCGCCTCCGACCGGGCGAAGCCGCGGATGGACCCCTCCAGTCTAGGCCGCCCTAGGCCGAGTGCGTCAGGTCGGCGGCCCTGACCTCCTCGGCGAAGGGCTCGCCGCGGGTGTAGCGGGCGACCTCGTCCAGGGCCTGGTCGGTCATCCGGTGCAGCTCGTTGCCGAGGGAGCCGGCGATGTGGGGGGTGAGGAGGACGTTCGGGAGGCTGTAGAGGGGGGAGTCCGGCGGCGGGAGTTCGGGGTCGGTCACGTCGAGGACCGCGTGCAGGCGGCCCGAGGTGAGGTGGGGGAGCAGGGCGTCCTCGTCGATCAGGGAGCCCCGGGAGGTGTTGATCAGGGTGGCGCCGTCGGGCAGGGCGGCGAGCTGACGGGCCCCGATCATCCGGTACGTGGACGGGAGTTGGGGCGCGTGCACGGAGACGACCGAGCTGCGGGAGCAGAGTTCGTCCAGGCCGGCGAGGACCGCGCCCGGCGGGGGAGCGGTCAGGTACGGGTCGTACAGCAGCACCTCGACGTCGAAGGGGCGCAGGAGTTCGACGACCCGGCGGCCGATGCGGGAGGCGCCGACGATGCCGACCGTGCGGCGGTAGTTGCCCCAGGCGGCGGACTCGGCGAGCCAGGCGTGGTCGGCGCGGAGTTCGGCGTACCGCTGGGCCGAGCGCAGCACCCGCTTCCCGGCGAAGAGGATCGCGGCGAGGGTGTACTCGGCGACCGGGAGCGCGTTGGCGGCGGCGGCGCTGGTGACCCTGAGGCCGCGCTCCCAGCAGGCGTCGGTGATGTGGTGCTTGACCGAGCCGGCCGCGTGCACGACCGCCCGCAGCCGGGGGGCGCGGGCCAGCACCTGGGGGGTGAGCGGGGTGGCGCCCCAGCAGGTGAGGAGGAGTTCGGCCTCGGCGAGGGCGGCGGCGGTGCGCGGATCGGGGTCGGCCAGGTCGTGGGCGACCAGGTGCGGGTCGGTGCGGGTGAGGGCGGCGAGGCGGGTGCGGTGGACGTCGGTGAGGAGGCGGCCGGCGACGCCGGGGCCCATCGCGAGCAGGAGGGAAGGGCGGCTGTCGGTGGTCGGGTGCATGGTGGGACCTGTGCTCCTCACTTGACGCTGCCGGCGGTCAGGCCGGCCTTCCAGTGGCGCTGGAGCGAGACGAAGGCGACGACGAGGGGGACGACGGCGAGCAGCGAGCCCGTGACGACGAGGGGGTAGTAGTCCGGTTCCGCGTGGGCGTTGCTGTTCCACGCGTAGAGGCCGAGGCTCAGCGGGAAGAGCTTCTGGTCCGAGAGCATCACCAGGGGGAGGAAGAAGTTGTTCCAGACGGCGGTGAACTGGAAGAGGAAGACGGTCACGAAGCCCGGCATGACCGTGCGCAGGCCGATCGACCAGAAGACGCGCAGCTCGCCGGCGCCGTCGATCCGGGCGGCCTCCAGGGCCTCGTCGGGGACGTAGGCGGCGCACAGCACCCGGGACAGGTAGACCCCGAAGGGGTTGACGAGGACCGGGAGGAGCACGGCGGCGTAGGTGTTGACGATGCCGAGCTCGCTGGCCAGCAGGTACATCGGCAGGGCGAGCGCGGTGGTGGGGACGAGGACGCCGAGGAGGACCAGGCCGAACAGCTTCTCCTTGCCCCGGAAGTCGTAGACGTGGAAGGCGTATCCGGCGGCGACGCTGATCAGCGCGCAGGCGGCGGCGCCGACGCCGGCGTAGAGGAGGCTGTTGAGGTACCAGCGGAAGTAGACGCCGTCGTTGTACTCGGCGAGCCGGGCGAGGTTGCCGCCGAGGTCGAAGCCCTCGAAGGAGAAGGCGTCGCCCGCGAGGAGGCCGCCGGCGTCCTTGGTGGCGGCGGTGACCAGCCAGACGAGCGGGAAGAGCATGTAGCAGGTGGCGAGGAGGAGGACGCCGTTGACGGCGGTCTTCGACAGCCAGCGGGAGCGGGGGGTGCTCATGCGGTCCGCTCCTTCCGGCCGCCCGCCAGGCGGGTCACCGCGAAGGAGAGCAGCGCGGCCGTCAGGGCCAGCAGGATCGAGGCGGCGGCGGCCAGTCCGTAGTCGTTGCGGTCGAAGGCGGCGGAGTACGCGTACATGTTCGGCGTCCAGGTGGAGGTGACGGCGGAGCCCGTGCCCCTGCTGAGGATCAGAGGCTCGGTGAAGAGCTGGAGGGAGCCGATGACGGTGAAGAGGCCGACCATCGCCAGGGAGCCGCGGAGCAGCGGGATCTTGACGGCGAAGGCGGTGCGCCAGGCGCCGGCGCCGTCGACGGTGGCGGCTTCGAGGACCGAGCGGTCGATGGCCTGGAGGGCGGCGTAGAAGATGATCAGGTTGTAGCCGAGCCATTCCCACAGGGCGATGTTCACCACGGAGGGCAGGGCGCCCTCGGGGGAGAAGAAGTCGAAGCCGATCCCGCCGGCCTCCATCGCCCGGACCACCGGGCTGAGCTGGGGCGTGTAGAGGTAGACCCAGATCAGGGCCGCGATGATGCCGGGCACGGCGTGCGGCAGGAAGAGCGCGAGCTGGAAGAAGCGGCGGGCGCGGGCGAGGGCGCTGTCGAGGAGCAGGGCGAGGCCGAGGGCGCCGCCGAGCAGCAGCGGGAGGTAGAGCAGGCAGTAGCCGAGCAGCACGCCGAAGCCCTCGCGGAAGGCCCGGTCACCCAGTGCCGCGGCGTAGTTGCCGAGGCCGGCGAAGACGGTCTCGGAGCCGCCGAAGCCCAGTCCGGACTGCTTCTCGGTGAAGAGGCTGAGCCAGACCGCGTATCCGATCGGCACCACCAGCACCGCGGTGAAGAGCAGGAAGAACGGGGTCAGCAGGAGTGCCGCGGCACGGGTGCGGGCCTTCACGTGCTCAGCCCTCGACCTTCAGGCCGCGCTTGGTGAGCTCGGCGACGGTGGCGTCGTGTCCGGCCTTCACGGCGTCGGCGAGGGTGGGGCCGCCGGGGGCGACGGCGCCGAAGCGGTCCTTGATCGCGGTGTTGGTGGTGCCGGTGCTGGGGCCCCAGGACCACTGGGGGGTGATGGAGGCGCCGGCCGTCTCGAAGAGGGCGTAGATGTCCTGGCCGCCGTAGTAGCCCGCGTCGAAGGCCTTCTTGGCGGCGGGGCGCAGGGCGGTGGCGGCGGGGAAGGCGCTGGAGGTGCCCGAGGCGATGCGGGCCTCGACGCCCTCCTCGGTGGTGGCCATCCACTTCGCGAACTCGACGGCGGCCGCCTTCTTCGCGCTGCCCTTGGTCACGGCGAAGGTGGAGCCGCCGAGCATGCCGGAGGCGGGCTTGCCGTCCCAGCTGGGCACGGGGGCGACGGCCCACTTGCCGGCCTGTTCGGGGAGGGTGCCCTTGAGGACGCCGGCGCCCCAGGAGGCGCCGAGGTAGCCGAGGGTGGTGCCGTTCTTGAGGGAGCCGGTCCACTCGGGGCTGAAGGAGGCGTTCTTGTGGACGAGCCCGTCGTCGAGGAGGCCCTGCCAGTAGGCGGTGACCTTGGTGGTGGCCGGGTCGGTGGTGTCGATCTTCCAGGTGTCGTCCTCGGCCTTGAACCACTGGGCGCCGGCCTGCCAGGCCATCGCCTCGAAGGTGGTGGGGTCGTCGGGGAAGAAGGTGGCGATGCGGGCCTTGCCGTCGGCCTCCTTCACCTGCTCGGCGGCCTTCCTGAAGGCGTCCCAGGTGGTGGGGACCTCGATCTTGTGCTTCTCGAAGAGGTCCTTGCGGTAGTAGAAGGCCTGCGGGGCGGCGTCGAAGGGGACGGCCCAGGTCTTTCCGCCGAGGGTGGTGAGTTCGACGGCCTGGGGGAGGAGCTTCGCCCGGTCGGCCTCGGTGAAGGCGTCGCCGATGTCCTGGAGGGCGCCGGAGGAGACGAACTCGGGGAGCGAGGGGTACTCGATGGAGACGAGGTCGGGGGCGTTGCCCGCCTTCACCGCGTTGGAGATCTTGGCGTAGCCGCCGGCGTTGCCGGAGGGGATCTCCTCGTAGGTCACCTTGATGTCGGTGTGGGAGGCGTTGAAGGCGTCGACGACGTCCTTGGAGCCCTTGGCCCAGCCCCAGAAGGTGATCGTGACCGGCTTGCCGCCGGCGGAATCGGTGTCGTCACCGCCCCCGCCGCAGGCCGTGAGGACGGCGAGGGCGGTGGCGGTGCCGGCTATGACGCGGGACGTTCTGCTCCAACTGAGGCTCACGGCACGGCTCCTGATCGGCGGCGCGGACGGGGTTGGCCGTGATCCTGGGACCGTTCCTGAACGAAGTCAAGAGCGAAAGATTGAATGAGCGAAAAAAGATCAGATCGATCAGGAGAGGGGCGCCGGCCGGGAGGCCCCGCAGGACGCCCGGACCCGCAGCCGGGGCAGCAGGCTCACGTGTCGGCTCGCCTCCTCCCCGCCCCCGCCCCCGGTCAGCCGCTCCACCAGCAGTTCCGTGGCGTGCCTGCCCACCTGCCGCTTCGGCGGGGCGACCGCCGTCAGCGGGATGTCGGCCAGCGCGGCGACCTCGTCGTCGTACGCGATCAGGGCGAGGTCCTGCGGGACCCGCACCCCGAGCGGGGCGAGCCGCTGCACGATCTCGATGGCGTCCACGTCGTTGTGGACGAGCGCCGCGCTCGCCAGGCCCGAGCGGACCGCCTCGTACAGCGCCCGCACCACCCGCTCGAAGCCCTCCGGGTCCGCCTCGGCCGGCACCGAGTCGATGACCGGCAGCGGCTGCTCCAGGCCCAGCACCGCCAGCGCCTCCGCGTATCCGGCGCGCACCGCGAGCGCGGTCGGCGAGTCCCCGCGGGCCACGAGCAGCGGGGTCGCGTGACCGAGCCCGAGCAGGTGGCGCAGGGCGAGCAGCACCCCGTGGGCGTGGTCGGAGGAGACCCGGTCGAGGCCGTCGAGCGGACCGCCCGGTTCGGCCCGCCGCTCCAGCAGGACGGCGGGCACGGGGAGTTCCGCCAGCCAGTCGCCGTACGCGAGCCGGTCCCCGGGGCCGCGCCAGCCCGGCGCCACCAGCACTCCCTCGGCGCCGGCCGCCAGCAGCCCCTCGGTGCGGGCCCGGTCCTCCTCGGGGCGGTAGTCCGAGATCCGCAGCACCAGCCGGGCGCCCGCCCGGGCCGCCGCCTCGTGCGCGCCCCGGATGACCTCGGCGAAGTAGTAGGTGGCGGAGGGCGCGAGCAGGCCGAGGACCAGGCCCTCGCCGGCGCCGGGTCCCGGGCCGGTCTGTCCGCGGGGCCACGAGACCTGGCCGTGCACCCGGTCGAGCAGGCCCTGGGAGGCCAGCGCCTCGGCGTCGCGGCGGGCGGTGACGGGGGAGACCCCCAGCAGGCCGGCCAGTTCGGCGACGCGGACGGTGCCGCGCTCGCGCACCAGGTCCAGCAGTCGGGCGTGTCGTTCGGCGGCACTCTCGCGCACGTGCGGTTCCCCCTCGCGGTGGTGGTGGTTCCCCGACCTTAGATGAAGCTGATCGAACGGCGGGAGTTTCGATCATTCGATCCGAATCTCTTGACGTTTCGATCGGGCCCCGCCGAGGATTCCGGACGACGCCGGTGCCGGTGCCGGCGCCGACGCAGCTGTCGAGGGGGTGCCGAAGCGCCCCGGAGCCCAGGGAGCATCATGCCCACCCCGCCCGAGGACCGTGGGCTCAGCCCGCACACCGGCTGGACCCGCGCCCACTGGGAGGACGCCGCCGACCGGCTCCTCCTCGCCGTCCGCCCCCACGCCTCCCCGCACGGCGGCCTCATCGGCCTCCCCGGCCCCCGCCCCAGCTGGTCGGGCCCCCGCTCCGACGGCCTGGAGGGCTTCGCCCGTACGTTCCTCCTCGCCGCCCTCCGCGTCGCCGGCGCCCGCGGCGCCGACCCGCACGGCCACCTCGACCGGTACGCCGCCGGACTCGCCGCGGGCACCCGGACGCCGGGACGGCGGGACGCCGAGTCCTGGCCCCTGATGGCCGACACCCGCCAGGCCGTCGTCGAGTCCGCCTCGATCGCCCTCGGCCTCCGCCTCACCCGCCCCTGGCTCTGGGACCGCCTCGACGACCGCGTCCGCCGGCGCCTCGCCGACTGGCTGCTGCCCGCCCTCGGCCCGTCCCCCGTCGACAACAACTGGTGGCTCTTCGGCCTCACCGTCGCCGGCTTCCTCCAGGACGCCGGGATCGAGACCGACCGCGCCGCCGCCACGGCCGCCCGCTCCCTCGCCCGCGTCGAGGACTGGTACCTCGGCGACGGCTGGTACAGCGACGGCGACAACCGCGCCTTCGACCACTACAACTCCTGGGCCCTGCACCTCTACCCTGTCCTCCACGCCCACCTCGCCGGCGACCGCGCGCTCCTCGACCGGTACGGCCCGAGGCTCCGCGCCCACCTCGACGACCACGTCCACCTCTTCGACGCGAACGGCGCCCCCGTCCCGTACGGGCGCTCCCTGATCTACCGCTTCGCCGCGGCCGCCGCCCCCTGGCTCGGCACCCTCACCGGCCACACCCCGCTCACCCCCGGCGCCACCCGCCGCCTCGCCTCCGGGAGCCTGCGGTACTTCCTCGACCGCGGCGCCACCGACCACCGCGGCCTGCTCACCCTCGGCTGGCACGGCCCCCATCCGCCGCTCGTCCAGGAGTACTCGGGCCCGGGATCCCCCTACTGGGCCGCCAAGGGCTTCCTCGGCCTGCTGCTCCCCCCGGGCCACCCCGCCTGGACCGACCCCGAGGAACCCCTCCCGGCCGAACGCGCCGACACCGCCCGCCCCTTCGGCCCCACCGGCCTCCTCGTCCAGACCACCGCCGCCGACGGCCTCGTCCGCCTCCACAACCACGGCAGCAACCACGTCGCCGCCGGCGGCCCCGACGGCGACGACCCCGGCTACGCCCGCTTCGCCTACGCCACCCGCACGGGCCCCACCACCGGCCCCGACCCGGCCGACAACCACTTCGCGCTGCTCGCGCCCGACGGCACGGCCAGCCGGCGCGGCCCCGCCGAACCGCTCGCCACCGGCCCCGACCGGGCCGTCTCCGCGCACACCCCGCTCCCCGGCGTCCGGGTCGTCTCCACCACCCTCGTGCACGGCCGCGCCGAACTCCGCGTCCACCTCGTCCTGGACGCCCCGGAGGGGACCCCCGTACGGCAGACCGGCTGGGCCGTCGCCGAAGGACCGGACGCGCCGGTCTCCCAGCTCCACCCGGTCCACGGCTACGGCCCCGAGGTCACCGCCCTGCCCACCGGGGCCACCCTCCAGGGCCCGGCCCCGACCCGCACCCCCGCCGTCCACGGCACCACCCGCGGCCCCGTCTCGCTCTTCGCGGCACTCGCCTCGCTCACCGGCGAACCCGGTCCCGCACCGGCCGCGGCCCTCGCGGAGGTCAGGGTCACCGGCGGGACCGCGCTGCACGTCACGTGGTGGGACGGTGCCTCCGCGCGCGTCGACGCGGCACCCGCCGGTCCGACCACCGGGTGACCAGCGCCTGCACCACCATGGTGGCGGCGAGGGAGCCGGCCGCGACCATGAAGACGCCGATCACGTAGAGGCCGCTGCCGTCGTCCGACCAGTCGTAGAACGCGGCGAGCGCGAGCCCGGCCGAGGTGCCGAGCGCGCCGGCCGCGCCGTGACCCCGCACCGCCATCCACGCCACCGGCAGCAGCAGGGTCAGCGCCAGCCCGACGACCTGCCAGGTCTCGTACGGCCCCGTCTCCGAGCCGTCCGGGTGCACGTCGCGCTTCTGGTCCCAGCCCAGCCAGGCGGCCCAGGCCGCGATCGCGAGCAGGCCCGTCACCACACCGGCCAGGTTCTGGGAGAGCTTGCGCAGAAGAATTCGGTCCATGCGCTGAGATTCGGCCATCCGGCCGCGCCCGCACAGGGACGGCGTACTCACCTCTTCCTGAGTACCGCCTCCACCGGGGCATCCCCGAGTACCAGTCCCTACTGGGGCCCGTACCTGCGCCCCGCCTTCGACGACACCCCGCCGAGCAGCGCGCGCGGCGCCAGCTTCACCACGCCCATCAGGGCCTTGTAGCGCGGGTCCGGGATCGACAGCGTCTTCCCGCGCGCCAGGTCCGACAGGGCCGCCGCCACCAGCTTGTCCGCGTCGAGCCACATCCAGCCCGGGATGTTGTCCGTGCCCATCCCGGCCCGCTCGTGGAACTCCGTGCGCACGAAGCCCGGACAGAGCGCCATCAGCCGCACCCCGCTGCCCGCGAGGTCCCGGGCCGCGCCCTGGGTGAACTGCACGACCCACGCCTTCGAGGCGCCGTAGGTGCCGCGCGGGACGAAGGCCGCCACCGAGGCGACGTTCACCACCCCGCCCCGCCCGCGCTCCTTCATCGCGGCCGCCGCGGCCGAGGTCAGCCGGAGCACCGCCTCGCAGTGCACGGTCAGCATCTTCAGCTCGTCGGCCATCGACACGTCGAGGAAGCGGCCCTTGTTGCCGAAGCCCGCGTTGTTCACCAGCAGGTCGACCGGACGGCGCGGGTCGGAGAGCCGGGCCTCGACCGCCGCGATCCCCTCCTCTCCGGAGAGGTCCGCGGCGAGCACCTCGGCCTCCACCCCGTGCCGGTCGTGCAGCTCGGTGGCCTGCTCCCGAAGGCGCTTCAGGTCCCGCGCCACCAGGACGACGTCATGCCCGTCGGCCGCCAGCCTGCGCGCGAAGGCGGCCCCGATGCCGGCGGTGGCTCCCGTGATCAGTGCAGTGGTCATACCGGAACCGTAGTGCCCGGCGGCGCGCCGCCGGGCCCCCGTACGGCCGGGGTTCAGCCGCTGTACTCGTCCGCGTACCGACGGGCCAGCGCGAGCAGTCCGGACTCCATCCACTCCGCGGCCACCAGCGTCCCGGGCAGCAGCTCCCGCTCGGTGGTCGCCGCGCGGTGCAGGTGGGCGACGGTGACCGTGTGGTCCGGGCGGTGCACGACCGTGACGGGGTCGCCGGCCCGCACCTCGCCCGGCTCGATCACCCGCAGCAGCGCGCCCGGCCCGGCCTGTGCCCGGGTGAACCGCCGCACCCAGCCCTTCGCGTCGGCGCCCCGCTCCTCCAGATGGCCCTGGAAGGTGCGGCAGGGGATCCGGCCGCCGGTGACCTCCAGGACCACCGTCCCGCCGATCCGCCAGCGCTCGCCGATCAGCGCCCCGTTCACGTCCAGGCCGCTCGTGGTCAGGTTCTCGCCGAAGGAGCCGTTCGCCAGCTTCCGGCCCAGCTCCCGCTCCCAGAGGTCCAGGTCCTCGCGGGCGAAGGCGTAGACCGCCCGGTCCGCGCCCCCGTGGAAGCGCAGGTCGCACACGTCGTCCCCGGCGACGCCGCTCGCCCCGACGCCGTTCGCCCCGGGGGACTCGACCCGCACCGGGCCGTCGACGGGCCGCTTGTCGATGCCCGTCGTCCCCGAGGCGGAGTCGGTGTAGCCGACGCTCTTCGCCCGGCCCGCGTTCACACTCAGCAAGGTCATGGGGGCAGCGTAGGCGGGCCCGTGCCGGGCCACCTCAAAGATTTGATCGAACATTCGCTGCCGCACCCAAGTGTCACTTATGCTCGCACCATGATCGAGGCACGCCACCTGCGCGTCCTGCGCGCCGTCGCCGCCACCGGCTCCTTCTCCGCCGCCGCGCGCGAACTGGGCTGCACCCAGCCCGCCGTCAGCCAGCAGATGAAGGCCCTGGAGAGCTCGGCCGGCACCCCGCTGCTCATCCGCACGGGCCGCGAGATGCGCCTCACCCAGGCCGGCGAGGTCCTCGTCCGGCACGCGGCCGGCATCCTCGCCGGACTCACCGCCGCCGAGGAGGAGGTCGCCGCCATCGCCGGACTGCGGGCCGGCCGCGTCCGCCTGGTCTCCTTCCCCAGCGGCAGCTCCACCCTCGTCCCCACCGCGCTCGCCGCCCTGCGCGCCGCCCACCCCGGCACCCGGGTCTCCCTCGTCGAGGCCGAACCGCCCCGCTCCGTGGAGATGCTCCGCGAGGGCGACTGCGACATCGCCCTCGCCTTCCGGTACGGGGCGGGCCAGACGCCCGGCGAATGGGACGACCTGGTGGTCCGCCCGCTCCTCACCGACCGGCTCGTCGGCCTGGTCCCCGAGGCGCACCCGCTGGCCGGCGCCGGCTCGGTGGGCATCGCCGAACTGGCCGGGGACTCCTGGATCGCCGGCTGCCCCCGCTGCCGCCGCCAGCTGGTCGACGTCTGCGAGGAGGCCGGCTTCGCCCCGCGCATCGACTTCGCCACCGACGACTACCCGGCGGTGGTGGGCCTGGTGGGCGCGGGCCTGGGCGTGGCCGTCCTGCCGGAGCTGGCCATCGAGTCCGTACGGCCCAAGGGGGCGCGGACCGTGGCCGTCGAGCCCGCCGTGGAGCGGGAGATCGTCGCGCTGACCCTGCCGGACCTGGCCCAGGTCCCGGCGGTCGCGGCCACCCTTGACGAGCTGACCCGGGCCGCCACGCGCGCGTAGGGCTCTCCGGGCGCCACGCGCGCGTGGCGCGGGGGCCCCGGGTCCGTGCCGGTCCTCGCCGGCCCGGGCCGTGCCCTGCCCGCCCGGGTCGTGTCCTCACGGGCTCGGGCCGTGTCCTCGGGGCCCGGGCCGGATCCGTCGGCTCATCGGATCAGGCGAGCCCCCGGCTCACGGGGAAACGTTCCTTCACATATGCCCCACGATCGAGCGACCGGCGGACGCCGCCGTGGCCGCCGCGCGTCCGGCGGCCGCCGTCGCGGGGGCCGCCGTGATCAGCCGGTTGCGCGCTCGTCCCATGAGTTCTTCGCGTTCGTCCTCGGTGAGGCCGCCCCAGACGCCGTAGGGCTCCCGCACGGCGAGTGCGTGTGCCGCGCACTGCGCGCGGACCGGGCACCGCATGCAGACCTCTTTCGCCGAGTTCTCACGCGCACTCCGTGCCGCGCCGCGCTCTCCCTCGGGGTGGAAGAACAGGGAGCTGTCGACCCCGCGGCAGGCCGCGAGCAGTTGCCAGTCCCACAGATCGGCGTTGGGTCCGGGAAGGCGGGAGAAATCTGCCATTGCGCTAGTCCCCTTGAAACCGTGTCGAAACGGGTGGGTTGGGTGGGCGGTCGTTCGCTGCCCGTCCGGGGTTCCTCGGGCCCCGGTGGGTCCGGATGTGCCTGACTACTGTCGAAGTAGATGTAAATATGACTCATTGCGAATCTAGCCACAGACACCGCGAAAAGGGAAGAAAACCCGCTAAATGGGGCATAGCTTCTGGTGATGGACACACGACCTGCGACGCTCTTCTCCGTGCACGGCCCCTCACAAGGAGTGCCGAAGGTCTCGTCCGACCCGTAACTCTTTCGAGTGACCATCGTTGAGAGTGCGAGGCGGTTGAATGAACAAGCGATCGGGCAGGTGTCCGGGAGCTCAACCGCACAGGTGACGATACGTACAGCCCTGGAGGCTCAAGGTGACGCGCATCAGCTGCGAGAGCCGCGGAGGTCGCTCATGACCTCCGTTCTCGTCTGCGACGACTCCCCGCTTGCCCGAGAGGCGCTTCGCCGCGCGGTCGCGACCGTGCCCGGCGTGGAGCGCGTGACCACCGCGGCCAACGGCGAGGAAGTCCTCCGCCGCTGGGGTGCGGACCGCTCGGACCTCATCCTGATGGACGTGCGCATGCCCGGCCTCGGCGGTGTGGAAACCGTCCGCCGGCTGCTTTCCGCCGACCCCGGCGCCCGGATCATCATGCTCACCGTCGCCGAGGACCTCGACGGCGTGGCGCTCGCGGTCGCCGCCGGCGCCCGCGGCTATCTGCACAAGGACGCCTCGCGCGCCGAGCTGCGGGCCACCGTCACCCAGGCGCTCGCCGACCCGACCTGGCGGCTCGCCCCGCGCCGGCTCCGTTCGGCCGAGATGGGCGCCGCGCCCACCCTCACCGCGCGCGAGATCCAGGTCCTCGAAGGCATGAGCCACGGCCGGTCCAACGCGGAGATCGGGCGCGAGCTCTTCCTCTCCGAGGACACCGTCAAGACCCACGCCCGGCGCCTCTTCAAGAAGCTCGGAGCCTCCGACCGGGCGCACGCCGTCGCGCTCGGATTCCGCTGGGGCCTGGTCCGCTGAATCGCCGCGCACCGGCCGTCTCCCCGTCCGTACCCCCGTTCGCCGAGGGGCGGACGGGGCGGGCCTGTGTCACTTCCCCGCCCGATGCCGCATCCTTGAGGTGTGGAGTTCCTCGGGGACGAGTCGATCGAGCGGAAGGGGAGGGCGCCAGAGATGAATCCAGGCGCACCTGCTCATAACGCTTCGGTGCACAACTACGGACGCGGTGCCACGGACGAGCAGGCGCCAAGGCACCATGGAGCGATGCGCGACGACGAGACCATGGGTTCCCCCATGCCTGCCGGGCAGGGAGAGATCGGTGCGCTCGTCCACCGTGCCGTCGAGGGAGACGCGCAGGCCACCCACGACCTGCTGGCGCGCGTCCACCCCCTCGCCCTGCGCTACTGCCGCACCCGGCTCAACCGGCTGCCCGGCGACGCCCGCCACTTCGTCGAGGACCTCGCGCAGGAGGTCTGCGTCGCCGTCCTGATGGCCCTGCCGCGCTACAAGGACACCGGCCGCCCCTTCGAGGCATTCGTCTTCGCCATCGCCGGACACAAGGTCGCCGACCTCCAGCGGGCCGCCATGCGCCACCCCGGCTCCACGGCCGTGCCCTCCGACGAGATGCCCGAGCGGCCCGACGACTCCCTCGGCCCCGAGGAGCGGGCCCTCCTCAGCGACGACGCCGAATGGGCCAAGAAGCTCCTCGCCAACCTCCCCGAGAACCAGCGCGAGCTGCTCGTCCTGCGGGTGGCCGTCGGCCTGACCGCCGAGGAGACCGGCCAGATGCTCGGCATGTCCCCGGGTGCCGTCCGGGTCGCCCAGCACCGCGCCCTCAGCCGGCTGCGGGCCCTGGCCGAGCAGTAAGGATCACTCTCGGTCGTCGTCCCTTTCGTCCACGTACGAAAGCACAAAGCTTCCCGCTGATCTTGCTCGTGGAATGAGACACCGCTCCGGGCCGTTAGCATGGACATCCCGCACCGATCAAGGCCATTTGGGAAGGTGTCATGACTGCCAACGTCGACGGAGTGCCCGGTAAATTCGCGACACTCGGGCTGACCTACGACGACGTGCTGCTGCTGCCGGGAGCCTCCGAGGTGCTCCCCAACGCGGTCGACACCTCGTCCCGCATCTCTCGTAACGTCCGGGTCAACATCCCGCTGCTCTCCGCCGCGATGGACAAGGTGACCGAGTCCCGCATGGCGATCGCCATGGCCCGTCTGGGCGGCGTCGGAGTCCTCCACCGGAACCTGTCCGTCGAGGACCAGGTCAACCAGGTGGACCTCGTCAAGCGCTCCGAGTCCGGCATGGTGACCGACCCGATCACGGTCCACCCCGAGGCGACCCTCGGCGAGGCCGACGCCCTCTGCGCCAAGTTCCGCATCAGCGGCGTCCCGGTCACCGCCCCCGACGGCAAGCTCCTCGGCATCGTGACCAACCGCGACATGGCCTTCGAGACCGACCGCAGCCGTCAGGTCCGCGAGGTCATGACGCCGATGCCGCTGGTCACCGGCAAGGTCGGCATCTCCGGCGTCGACGCCATGGAGCTGCTGCGCCGCCACAAGATCGAGAAGCTGCCGCTCGTCGACGACGAGGGCGTGCTCAAGGGCCTCATCACCGTCAAGGACTTCGTCAAGGCGGAGAAGTACCCGAACGCCGCCAAGGACGCCGAGGGCCGCCTGCTCGTCGGTGCCGCGGTCGGCGCCAGCCCCGAGGCGCTGGAGCGCGCCCAGGCGCTCGCCGCCGTCGGCGTCGACTTCCTCATCGTCGACACCTCGCACGGCCACAACAGCAACGCCCTGAGCTGGATGTCGAAGATCAAGTCGAGCGTGAACGTCGACGTGATCGGCGGCAACGTCGCCACCCGCGACGGCGCGCAGGCGATGATCGACGCCGGTGTCGACGGCATCAAGGTCGGCGTCGGCCCCGGCTCCATCTGCACCACCCGCGTGGTCGCCGGCATCGGCGTCCCGCAGGTCACCGCGATCTACGAGGCCGGCCTCGCGGCCCGCGCCGCGGGCGTCCCGCTGATCGGCGACGGCGGCCTGCAGTACTCCGGCGACATCGGCAAGGCGCTCGCCGCCGGCGCCGACACCGTGATGCTCGGCAGCCTCCTCGCGGGCTGCGAGGAGTCGCCCGGCGAGCTGCTCTTCATCAACGGCAAGCAGTTCAAGTCGTACCGCGGCATGGGCTCGCTCGGCGCCATGCAGTCCCGCGGCCAGGGCCGGTCCTACTCGAAGGACCGCTACTTCCAGGCCGACGTCACCTCCGACGACAAGCTCGTGCCCGAGGGCATCGAGGGCCAGGTGCCGTACCGCGGTCCGCTCTCCTCCGTCGTCCACCAGCTCGTCGGCGGCCTGCGCCAGACGATGGGCTACGTGGGCGCCGCCACCATCGAGGAGATGGAGTCCAAGGGCCGCTTCGTCCGGATCACCTCGGCGGGCCTCAAGGAGAGCCACCCGCACGACATCCAGATGACGGTCGAGGCGCCGAACTACAGCAGGAAGTAACACGGCGTGATCCGCGGGGGCGGTTCCGGCATGTGGCCGGAGCCGCCCCCCACGCGTGTGTCGGGGATACTGGTAGGCGCAGACATAGAGGGAAAGGCCACACATCGTGACTGAGATCGAGATCGGGCGCGGCAAGCGCGGCCGCAGGGCGTACGCGTTCGACGACATCGCCGTCGTACCGAGCCGGCGCACCCGGGACCCGAAGGAGGTCTCGATCGCCTGGCAGATCGACGCCTACCGCTTCGAGCTGCCCTTCCTGGCCGCCCCGATGGACTCGGTCGTCTCCCCGCAGACCGCCATCCGGATCGGCGAGCTCGGCGGCCTCGGCGTGCTGAACCTCGAGGGCCTGTGGACCCGGTACGAGGACCCGCAGCCGCTGCTCGACGAGATCGCCGGGCTGGACGAGGCCGCGGCCACCCGCCGTCTGCAGGAGATCTACGCGGCCCCGATCAAGGAGGAGCTGATCGGGCAGCGCATCAAGGAGGTGCGGGACGCCGGTGTCGTCACCGCCGCCGCGCTCTCCCCGCAGCGCACCGCGCAGTTCTCCAAGGCCGTCGTCGACGCCGGCGTGGACATCTTCGTGATCCGCGGCACCACGGTCTCCGCCGAGCACGTCTCCGGCGCCGCCGAGCCGCTCAACCTCAAGCAGTTCATCTACGAGCTGGACGTCCCGGTCATCGTCGGCGGCTGCGCCACGTACACCGCCGCCCTGCACCTGATGCGGACCGGCGCCGCGGGCGTCCTGGTCGGCTTCGGCGGCGGCGCCGCGCACACCACGCGCAACGTGCTGGGCATCCAGGTCCCGATGGCGACCGCCGTCGCCGACGTGGCCGCGGCCCGCCGCGACTACATGGACGAGTCCGGCGGCCGGTACGTCCACGTCATCGCCGACGGCGGCGTGGGCTGGTCCGGCGACCTCCCGAAGGCCATCGCCTGCGGCGCCGACGCGGTGATGATCGGCTCCCCGCTGGCGCGCGGCACCGACGCGCCGGGCAAGGGCCACCACTGGGGCATGGAGGCCGTCCACGAGGACGTGCCGCGCGGCAAGCTGGTCGACCTGGGCATCGTCGGCACCACCGAGGAGATCCTCACCGGTCCGTCGCACACCCCGGACGGCTCCATGAACTTCTTCGGCGCCCTGCGCCGCGCGATGGCCACCACGGGCTACAGCGAGCTCAAGGAGTTCCAGCGCGTCGAGGTCACCGTCGCGGACTCGCAGCACCGCCGCTGACGGTTCCCGTACGTACGCGAGGGGCCCCGCACCGACCGGTGCGGGGCCCCTCGCGCGTGGCCGCGCGGATCAGGCGGCGGCCTTCTTGGCGCCGGAGAAGGCGGCGACGGGGCCGAGCGCGAGGAAGAGGAAGGTCAGCGGCTCCTTGGCCTCGCTCCACAGGTCCATCAGCGCGCCGAAGTCCTTGAAGAAGACGTCGGTGAAGGAGACGCCGTAGTCCTTGGTGAGGAAGACCGCGATGCCGACGAGCTGGCCGAGGTAGACGGCGCCGAGGGAGAGGAGCGCGGAGACGATCGGCAGCACGGGGTTGCTCCCGCCGACCTTGCCGGCGGCGAAGCCGACCGCGAAGCCGACGCCGACGGCGGCCCAGCCGATCTGGGTCTCGACGCCGCCGAGGATGGCGCCGTAGACGCCGGCGGTGACCAGCGCGGCGACGACGGCGGCGAGGATGCCGAGGCCGACGTTGTTCCGGCGGGGCGCGGGGGCGGGCGGGTAGGCGCCGAACGGGTTCTGGCCGCCGGGCTGCTGCGGCACGTTCTGGGCGAACGGGTTGCCGCCCGCGGGGGCCTGGCCGCCAGGGTTCTGCGCGTACGGGTTCTGGCCGGCGGGCGGCTGGCCGGCGCCGTCGGCGTACGGGTTGCCGGGCGGCGGAACGGGCTGGCTCATGGTTGCTGGTCCCCCAAGACGGACGACGCACGAGTGTGCGATCGAGAGGGCCGGAGACTAGCAGCCCGCTCCGACGGAGGCCCACCCGTTACTCGTGCTTCAGAGGCGGTGCGCCGTGCCCGCCGGGGTGGCGCCGCGGGTGTCGAGGAGCAGCTGGGCCTTGACCGCGAGGCCCTGGAGGTCGTAGACGCGGTGGTGCTGGAGCAGGACCGTCAGGTCGGCGTGGGCGGCGGCCTCGTAGAGCGAGTCCGCGCGGGGGACGGGCAGGTCCCGCACCCGCCAGTCGGGGACGTGCGGGTCGTGGAAGCTGACCGCCGCGCCGAGGTCCATCAGGCGCCCCGCGATCTCGTCGGCGGGGGAGCCCTCGCGGTCGGCGAGGTCGGGCTTGTACGTGACGCCGAGCAGCAGGATCCGGGCGCCGCGGGCGGACTTGCCGTGCTCGTTCAGGAGGGTGGCGGCACGCTGGACGACGTACTGCGGCATCCGCTGGTTGACCTGGCCGGCGAGTTCGACGAGGCGGAGCGGGCGGTGGGCGCCCAGGTGCTCGACGGGGACGCCGTGGCCGCCGACGCCGGGTCCGGGGCGGAAGGCCTGGAAGCCGAAGGGCTTGGTCTCGGCGCAGCGGATGACGTCCCAGAGGTCGACGCCGAGTTCGTGGCAGAGCACCGCCATCTCGTTGACCAGGGCGATGTTGACGTGCCGGAAGTTGGTCTCCAGCAGCTTGACCGTCTCGGCCTCGCGGGGGCCACGCGCGCGTACCACCTTGTCGGTGAAGCGGCCGTAGAACGCGGCGGCGGACTCGGTGCACGCGGACGTGAGGCCGCCGATGACCTTCGGGGTGCCGGCGAGGCCGGGCAGGCGGGTGTCCGGGTCGAGGCGGCCGGGGGAGTACGCGAGGTGGAAGTCGCGCCCGGCCCGCAGCCCCGAGCCGTCCTCCAGGAGCTCCCGGAGGAGGCCCTCGGTGGTGCCGGGCGGGACGGGGGACTCCAGGAGCACGGTGGTGTGCGGGCGCAGCCGGGCGGCCAGCGCGCGGGCGGCGTCGGTGACGGCGGTCAGGTCGAGGGCGCCGTCGGGGCCGAGGGGGGTGGGGGCGCAGAGGACGGCGGTGCGGACCCGGCCGAGCTCGGCCGGGCTGGTGGTGGCCCGGAAGCCGCCGGAGAGCATGCGGCGGATCTCGGAGGCGGTGAGGGAGCCGTCGACCGGGGGGCGGCCCGCGGCGAGTTCGGCGACCGGGCGGGGGTCGGTGTCGAAGCCGACGGTGGCGATGCCCGCGGCGGTCGCGGCCTGGGCGAGGGGGAGTCCGTGGTGGCCGAGGCCGATGACGGCGAGGTCTGCGGGCATGGGGGATGGGCCGTCCTTCCCGATAGCGAACCCGATAGCGAACGCAATGTCAGACTAAGAGTAAATATGACCGTTATGCGGCATTGCATGATCGAAGGTCGCCGAGTGTTATCCACAGGTCCGCGCGGGGGCGGTGGCCGAAGCAGCCGGACCGGTCCAGAATCGAGACGGTGAGCCGGGCCGCACCGCGGTCCGGTCCACACCTGGACGGGCACGAGCACACGGGGACGCGAGGAAGCACGCGGGACGACCGGGAGGCGGCAGCCGTGAGGACAGCGACACTGGGACCCGCCGAGCGCGCCGAGGCGCTGGCGGCCATGGCCGAGCGCGAGCTGGACGTGCTCGTGGTCGGCGGCGGCGTCGTCGGCGCCGGCACGGCGCTCGACGCCGTCACGCGCGGGCTCTCCACCGGCATCGTCGAGGCCCGCGACTGGGCCTCCGGCACCTCCAGCCGCTCCAGCAAGCTCATCCACGGCGGACTGCGCTATCTGGAGATGCTCGACTTCGCCCTGGTCCGCGAGGCCCTCAAGGAGCGCGGACTCCTCCTGGAGCGGCTCGCCCCCCACCTGGTGAAGCCGGTGCCCTTCCTCTACCCCCTCCAGCACCGGGGCTGGGAGCGGGTCTACGCGGGCTCCGGCGTCGCCCTGTACGACGCCATGTCCGTCTCCTCCGGGCACGGCCGCGGCCTCCCCGCCCACCGCCACCTCAGCCGCAAGGGCGCCCTCCGCGCAGCCCCCTGCCTGCGCAAGGACGCCCTCACCGGCGCCCTCCAGTACTACGACGCCCAGATGGACGACGCCCGCTTCGTCCTCGCCCTCGTCCGCACCGCCGCCTCCTACGGCGCGCTGGCCGCCGGCCGGGCCAGGGTCGTGGGCTTCCTCCGCGAGGGCGAGCGGGTCGTCGGCGCCCGCGTCCAGGACGTCGAGACCGGCGGCGAGCACGTGATCCGCGCCAAGCAGATCGTCAACGCCACCGGGGTGTGGACCGACGACACCCAGGCCCTCATCGGCGAGCGCGGCCAGTTCCACGTCCGCGCCTCCAAGGGCATCCACCTGGTCGTCCCCAAGGACCGGATCCACTCCTCCACCGGCCTCATCCTGCGCACCGAGAAGTCCGTCCTCTTCGTCATCCCCTGGGGACGGCACTGGATCATCGGCACCACGGACACCGACTGGGACCTCGACAAGGCCCACCCCGCCGCCTCCAGCGCCGACATCGACTACCTCCTCGAACACGTCAACACCGTGCTCGCCACCCCGCTC
This sequence comes from Streptomyces sp. NPDC014656, assembly GCF_043084305.1. NCBI lineage: Bacteria > Bacillati > Actinomycetota > Actinomycetes > Kitasatosporales > Streptomycetaceae > Streptomyces > Streptomyces sp. NPDC014656. The sequence continues at coordinate 741,171 of NZ_JBIBZN010000002.1, read as the reverse complement.
TCCCGCGACGACGTCCAGGGCGTCTACGCCGGACTGCGCCCCCTGCTCGCCGGCGAGTCCGACGCCACCAGCAAGCTGTCCCGCGAGCACACCGTCGCCCACCCGGTGCCCGGCCTGGTCGTCGTCGCCGGAGGCAAGTACACGACCTACCGGGTGATGGCGAAGGACGCCGTCGACGAGGCCGTGCACGGCCTCGGCCTCGGCGCGTCCCCCGTGCGGAGCGGCTGGGGAGGCGTCGCCCCCTGCGTCACCGAGGACACCCCGCTGATCGGCGCCGAGGGCTACCGGGCGCTGTGGAACGCTCGGGCCAGGATCGCCGCCCGCGCCGGTCTCCACGTCGTCCGCGTGGAGCACCTGCTCAACAGGTACGGCTCCCTCGCCGAGGAGGTCCTCGCCCTCGTCGCCGAGGACCCCTCCCTGGGCGAGCCGCTCGCCGCGGCCGACGACTACCTCCGCGCCGAGGTCGTCTACGCCGCCTCCCACGAGGGCGCCCGCCACCTCGACGACGTCCTCACCCGCCGCACCCGGATCTCCATCGAGACCTTCGACCGCGGCACCCGCAGCGCGCGCGAGGCGGCCGGCCTGATGGCACCGGTCCTCGGCTGGGACGAGGAGCGGACCGAGAAGGAGATCGCGCACTACGAGAAGCGGGTCGAGGCGGAGCGCGAGTCGCAGCGGCAGCCCGACGACCTCACGGCGGACGCCGCGAGGCTCGGTGCGCCCGACATCGTCCCGATCTGACAGGGGCTCCGGCTGACGGTACGTCCGGGGCGGGAGGGAACCCGGGGGCCGATGTGGCGCGTCGTCATACCGGAGTACGGACCCGGGGGCGCCACCCGTCGTGAGGTGAGGGACAATGGGCTCTCTTCCAGGGCGGGTTGCCGCAGCGTGCGGAGTGCGGCGGGCGCGGCGGAGATCAGGGAACGCAGAGGGGACGCATGTCGGAGTCGGAGCAGTCGCGGGACACGGCGAAGGACCCCCGGCGGGACGCCGCCGCGGGGGCCGCGACCGACGGCGGGCGGGGGACGGTTCCGGCCGCGCGCGAGGCGGACCGGGCCACGGGTGCCGCGGACGCGGCGACCGGTGCCGGGGACGGTGCCGGCGCCCGGGCCGGCGCGGATCCGGACGGCGGTGCGCGGCCGGACGGCGGCGCGCGGTCCGGGGCCGCGAAGCCCCAGGACGCCACGCCTTCGGGTGCCGCGCCGCAGGACGCCAAGCCGCAGGACGCCGCGCCGCGGGACGCGAAGCCCCAGGACGCCGCGCCCCGGGACCGGGTGCCGGGGACCGAGCCGTCCACCGGCCGGGCCGGTTTCGGCGCCGGGGACGGCGACGGGCAGCGGCCCGCGGCCGACCGGCTCCGCAAGGGCGCCGCCTCGACCACCGACGAGACCGAGGGCCGGCTGCTCGCCGGCCGCTACCGGCTCGGCGCCCTCCTCGGCCGCGGCGGCATGGGCACGGTCTGGCGCGCCGTCGACGAGACCCTCGGCCGCACCGTCGCCGTCAAGGAACTCCGCTTCCCCAGCAGCATCGACGAGGACGAGAAGCGCCGCCTCATCACCCGGACCCTGCGCGAGGCCAAGGCCATCGCCAAGATCCGCAACAACGGCGCCGTGACCGTCTACGACGTCGTCGACGAGGACGACCGCCCCTGGATCGTCATGGAGCTCATCGAGGGCAAGTCCCTCGCCGACGCCGTGCGCGAGGACGGCGTCCTCACCCCGCACCGCGCCGCCGAGGTCGGCCTGGCCATCCTCGACGTGCTGCGCTCCGCGCACCGCGAGGGCATCCTGCACCGCGACGTGAAGCCCTCCAACGTCCTCATCTCCGACGACGGCCGCGTCGTCCTCACCGACTTCGGCATCGCCCAGGTGGAGGGCGACCCCTCCATCACCTCCACCGGCATGCTCGTCGGCGCCCCCTCGTACATCTCGCCCGAGCGCGCCCGCGGCCACAAGCCCGGCCCCGCCGCCGACATGTGGTCGCTCGGCGGCCTGATCTACGCGGCGGTCGAGGGCTGCCCGCCGTACGACAAGGGTTCCGCGATCGCGACCCTCACCGCCGTCATGACCGAGCCCGTCGACCCGCCGAAGAACGCGGGCCCGGAGCTGGAGAAGGTCATCTACGGGCTGCTCGCCAAGGACCCGGCGCAGCGGCTCGACGACGCCCGCGCCCGGGTGCTGCTGCGCGCCGTGCTCGACGCCCCCGAGCCCACCCCGGAGCCCTCGCCCGAGGTCACCAGGATCGTGCCGCTGCCGACCCGCCCCGAGCGGGCCCCGGAGCCCCCGGCCGTCGCCCAGGAGAAGGCCCCCGAGCCCGCCGCCGATCGGATGCGGGGCGCCCTCGCCTCCGTGCGGAACGCGGCCGCGGCCGCCAAGGCCGAGGCGAAGGCGAAGGACCGCGCGAAGGACAGGGCCAAGGAGCCGGCCCGGCCCGTGCCCCCGCGGGGCGGCGCCCGGCAGACCCCGGCCCGCGCCCCGCTCACCGACGTCGTGCCCCGGCGCACCCTGGTGATCATCGCCGCGGTCGCCGTCCTCGCCGTGCTCGGCACGATCCTCGCCGTCTCCCTGAGCGGCGGCGACAAGGGCACCGAGGGCAAAGGCGGCGTCCCCACCGCGTCGGCCGGGACCACCGCCGGCGGTGACGGCGGCTCCGGCACCGACGGCGGCACGGGGGGCGGCTCGCCCAGCGACCCCGGCCAGCAGGGCGGCGCCCAGCCCGGCGAGAACGGCGCGGCGGCCACGGGCGGCACGACCGGCACCACCGGCGGCTCCACCGGACAGACCGGGAGCGCCACCCCCAGCGCCAAGCCCAGCGGCGGCACCGGCACCGGCGCCGCGCTCCCCGCCGGCTACCGGCTGGTCACCAACGACCGCTTCCACTTCTCCATGGCCATGCCCTCCTCCTTCACCATGCGCCCCATAGACGGCTACAGCGGGGGCGCCATATGGAGCGAGAGCGGCGGCTTCCCGCGCGTCCAGGTCGACTTCAACGCCAGCCCCAAGGACGACGCCAAGGCCGCCTGGCTGGCCGCCGTGGGCATCACCCGGGCCAGCAGCACCGGTTACCGGCACATCCGCGTCGACAGCGTCTCGTACAAGGGCTACCCGACCGTCGCCGACTGGGAGTTCGAGCGGACCCAGAAGGGCATGCGCGTCCACGTCCTCAACCGCGGCTTCAAGGTCGACGCCAAGCACGGCTACTCGATCATGGTCACCTGCAAGGCAGAGGAGTGGGACGGCGCGGAGTGCCGGACGCTGCGCGAGACGGCGTTCGCCACGTTCAGCCCCAAGGACTGACCCTCGCCCCGTATCGTGAGGTGCGGGGGACGACCAATGCGCAGGGGGAGGCGCCGTGGACGAGTACGCGGGAAGGGTGCTCGCTGAGCGCTACCGCCTGCCGCTGCCGTCCGCCGGCGCGGGCGGACCCGTCGACTCCGCGGAGACCCGCGCCTTTGACACCTACAGCGGGCAGGAGGTGCGGGTCCGTCAGGTCCCGCTGCCCGAGATCGTCGACGCCGAGGTCCTCGGCGAGGGGCCCGCGCCCTCCGGCCCGTACGGCGCCGGGGCCGGCGCCACGCGCAGACCCGCCGAGCCGGTCGTCCGGCGGGCGATCGAGGCGGCCCAGGCCGCCGCCCAGATCCCCGACCACCCCTTACTCGACCAGGTCTTCGACGTCTTCGCGGAAGCCGGCTCGCTGTGGATAGTCAGCGAGCACGTGGCCGCCCGCCCCCTCTCCGCCCTCCTCGCCGAGGGCCCGCTCAACCCGTTCCGCGCCGCCGAGATCGCCGCGGACGTCCTGACCGCCCTGCGCGCCCTCCACGCCCACGGCTGGGTCCACCGCAACATCACCGCCCGCACGGTCCTGGTCTGCGACGACGGCCGCGTCCTCCTCACCGGCCTCGCCGCCGGCGCCGCCGAGGAGGCCCTCTGCGGCTACGCCCCCGTCCCGGACCCCGACGACCCCGCCTTCCGCGCCCCCGAGCCGGAGTACGAGCCGGAGGAGTACGGACCGGAGGAGTACGGACCGGAGGAGTACGGACCGGTCGAGTACGAGGCGGAGGAGTACGGGCAGGAATACGCCGGCGAGACGCGGGAGGCGGAGGCGTACGAGGCGGAGACGTACACCGAGGAGACGTACGAGCCCGAGGCGCACCGCCCCGAGACGTACGAACCGGAGGCCTACGAGCCCGAAACGTACGAGCCCGAAACGTACGAGCCCGGGACGTACGAGGTCTACGAGACCGGTGAGTACGCCGCTCCGCGGGGTGTCGCCGGGCCCCCCGCCGCGCCGGAGGCCGTTCCGTACGGGGTCGACCCCTACGGGACCGCGACGCCCGCCCCGCGCCCCGCGAGCCCGCCCGAGTCCCCGGCGGTGCCGCCCGGCGCCGATGCGAGGGCGGCCCGGGCGGGGGCCATCGCCGCCTACCGCGCGGCCACCCGCGCCGCCGCCGCGCGGCTCGGTGAGACGGGCCCGCTCCCGCTCCAGCGCGCCCCCGAGCCGGAGCCCCGGACCGAGCCGGCCGCCGCCGCCCCGGAGCCGCCCGCCCTCCCGGAGGCCACCCGCCCCGCACCCGCGCCGCAGTGGTGGGCGCGGGCGGCGGACGGCGAGGACGACGACGAGGGCGACGACGACGAGGACGAGCGGCCGTACGGCGGCCCGCGCCCGCCGCGCGTGATGCTCAAGGGCAGCTGGAGCGAGGGCCCGCACGCCTCCCGGGACGACGCGCCGCGCATACCGGCCGGCGGCGGTCCCGTGCTGCCCGGCTCGGGCCGGCCCGCGCTGCCCGCCGGGTACACCGCCGCCGCGCCGGAGCCCGCCCGGCAGGCCCCGCCGGCCGCGGAGGCCGCCGTCCCCGCGCAGCCGGGCCCGGCGGGGGAGCGGTACCGGGGACCGGCCACCCGGCTCGCCGCCGAGCGGGCCCGGCAGACCCGGATCGCGGTCGTCGGCGCCGTCACCGAGCGCTGGGCGCCCGAACAGGCCGGGCCCGTCCACGAGAACTGGCGGCTCGCCCCGCCCATCGGCCCCGCCACCGACCTGTGGGCGCTCGGCGCCCTGCTCTACCGGGCCGTCCAGGGCCACGCCCCGTACCCCGAGGACAGCGCGGCCGAACTGGTCCAGCTGGTCTGCGCCGAACCGCCCGCCTTCGCGGAGGAGTGCGGCCCGCTGCGCCCGGTGGTGGAGTCCCTGCTGCGCCAGGACCCCACCGAGCGCCCGGACTTCGAGGAGCTGCGCGGCTGGCTGCGGTCGCTGGTCCGTTCCGCGCCGGAGCCCGACATGGACCTCGCGGTCGCGCCCCCGCCGCGGTTCGACGCGAAGCGGCTGCCGATCCTGCGCCGCCGGGGCGAGCTGGTGCGCCGCCGCCGCGCCGCCGCCGGCTCGGGCCGCCACCGGCACCGCCGCGGCAAGGACCCCCGTGGGAACCGGCCCCCCGCGCCGGTACGCGACCCCGGGCCCGCCCCCGTACCCGAGGAGGCGCGGTACGAGCCCGAGGAGCGGTACGGCCCCCCGCAGGGCTACGAGCCCCAGCAGGGGTACGAGTACGGCTACGAAGACGTCGAGCCCGAGCCCCCGGTCCGGTCGGCGCGCCCGCCGAAGGGTCCGGCCACGCGGTCCCTCGGCCGGCGCCTGCTGCTCGTCGTCCTCCTGCTGCTCGGGGGCGCCCTCGCGTACGCGGCCGTCGCCCTGCCCCGGGGCGGCGAGAAACCCGCCGACGCCCGACCGTCGGCGTCGGCATCGGCGCCGGTGACCGGGCCGCCGAAGTCCACCGCGCCCCCGGAGGGCACCCCGCCCCCGAAGGCGACCACGGCCACCACCCCGCCGCCCACGACGACTTCGCCCCCGTCCGCCTCCGGCCCCGCCCTGGCCGCCGGCTACGCGTTGCGGGAGGACCCGGAGGGCTTCCGGATCGGCGTCCCGCACGACTGGCGCCGCAGCCCCGTCAACGACGCGGGCCAAGTCCGTTACACCGGCGGCGACTTCACGCTGATCGTCGTCCCCGGCCGGGACAGCGTCAGGGACAACGGCTCCGATCCGCTGGAGTACCAGAGCACCAAGGAGCGCGAGCTGGAGCCCTACCGGCAGTCCTCCTGGTCGGAGTTGGTGAAGGCCCGGCGGGTGGACATCGGCCGCACGCCCACCGCCGAGGGGCACTACACCTGGCTGGACAGCACCGGCCGCGAGGTCTTCGTCCGCAACCTCGCGCTCATCGAGGGCGGCCGCTACTACGTCGTCCAGGTGATCGGACCGGAGAGCGACCGGGACAAGGTCTCGGAGGTCTACGACGAGGCCGTGAAGGGCTTCCGCCCGGGCCGTTGAGCCCTCCCGGGCCCTGTCCGGGGTCCTCCCGGAGCCGGGATCGGGGCCCTCCCGGAGTCCGTCCGTGGCCCTCCCGGAGCCGGTCCGGAGGCCGTCCGGGGCCGGCCCCGAGCCCCGTCCGTCACCCGGCGGCGGTCACAGTGCGGTTCCTTTGCGGGCCCCTCGGTTCCGTCAGCCGTCCCCTCCTCCGTAACCTGGCATCCGAAGCAACGGGGCGGGGGCACGTGGAACACTCTCAGGGCACAGGGTCGGGGCTACTGCTCGCCGGGCGGTACCGGCTCGGCGAGTCCATCGGACGCGGCGGCATGGGCAAGGTCTGGCGCGCGCACGACGAGGTGCTGCACCGCGTGGTGGCGGTCAAGGAGCTGACGGCGGGCCGGTTCGTCGCCGAGGCCGACCGGCTGGTGCTGCACGCCCGCACCCAGAAGGAGGCGCGGGCCGCCGCCCGGATCACCCACCCCGGCGTGGTGACCGTCCACGACGTCCTCGAACACGACGACCGGCCCTGGATCGTCATGCAGTTCGTCGACGGCCCCTCGCTCGCCGACGCCGTCAAGGAGGCCGGGACGATCGAGCCCCGCGAGGCCGCCCGGGTCGGGCTGCACGTCGTCGGCGCGCTGCGCGCCGCGCACGCGGCGGGCGTGCTCCACCGGGACGTGAAGCCCGGCAACGTCCTGCTCGCGCGCGACGGACGGGTCCTCATCACCGACTTCGGCATCGCGGCGATCGAGGGCGACTCGACCATCACCCGGACCGGCGAACTCGTCGGCTCGATCGACTACCTGGCGCCCGAACGGGTCCGGGGCGGCGACCCCGGTCCCGCCTCCGACCTCTGGTCGCTCGGCGCCACCCTGTACACGGCCGTGGAGGGCACCTCGCCCTTCCGCCGCACCTCCCCGATCAGCACCATGCAGGCCGTCGTCGGCGAGGAGCCGCCGTACCCGGCGAACGCGGGCCCCCTCGCGGCGGTCATCGTCGCCCTGCTGCGCAAGGACCCGGACCAGCGGCCGCGCGCGGACGAGGCCGAGCGGATGCTGCTCGACGCGATGGAGGGCCGCAGCCCGGAGACGGCCCAGGCGTACGTACCGACGCAGCGGATGGCCCCGGAGGCGGTGGACGCCGGGCGGGCGGCCGCCCCGGAGGACGTACCGACGCCGGTGACGCGGCCGTCCTCTCCGGCGCCGCGCACGGCCGAGTGGCCCACCCCGGCGCAGACCTCCGCCACCCAGTGGCCCGCCGCGGGACCCGGCTCCCCGGCCGCCCCCGCTCCCGCCCCGCGCCCCGCCGTCCCCGCCTCCGCCGGGAAGGGCCGCTGGCGCTCCGCCGTCCTCACCGCGGTGCTCGCCGCGGCCGTCGCGGGCGGCGCCGTCTTCGCCGTGATGCAGTACGGCGGCGGGGGAGGGGGCGGTACGCCGGACCCCGTGACGAGCAGCGGTGCCACCCCCGGCCCCACCGTCACGGACGACCGCGAGGGGATCGCGGCGGACGGGGTCCCGGACGGCTGGCAGCGGGTCGAGGACCCGGCGGGCTTCAGCCTGGTCGTGCCGGACGGCTGGAAGCGCCGGAAGGACGGCGACAACATCGACTACACCCCGGACGCGGGCCGCCACCGCATCCGGATCAGCATCGACGAGAGCCCCGACTTCGAGAACCCGTACATGCACGCCCTGGACCTGGAGAAGACGCTCCAGAAGCGGATGGACTACCAGCGGATCAACCTGAACCAGAACACCTACCGGGACCAGGTGAAGTCGGCGTCCTGGGAGTTCACCTGGACCGAGAAGCAGAACTTCCCCGGGCCGCGGCACGCGATCGACCAGCTGTACTACTCCGACGACGGCGTCGAGTACGCGATCTACATGTCCTCCCCGGAGTCGAGCTGGGAGACCACCCGGGAGCAGTTCGACACCGTCCTCCAGCACTGGCGGGCGCCCGGGTCATGAGACCGGAAAAATCTTCACTCTGACCCCGGGACGGCCGTAAGCCCCTGATCAGGACTTATGCGCCAGTGATCACTGGCACGGTGTGAGCGAGGGGTGAAAACGCGTTACCGGCGGGTACCCAAAGACCGGAACGGCGCCTACGCTCGGCGTCATGACGGACTCGCTGGCCCCCGCCGCCCCCACGGTTCCCGCCGACACCGCCCCGGACGGCGCGACCAACCCGGTCGCCCCCGCGCCGGCCGGCGCCCGGACCGCCGCCGACGTCGTGACGCCCGAGCTGGTCGCCCGGCTCACCCGGGGGGTCATCGGATCCGGCCGCACCGCCAACCACACCCCCTTCACCGGGAAGAAGCTGGCGGACCTGCCCGAGGCCACCCCCGAGGACGTCACCGAGGCATTCGACCGCGCCCGCGCCGCCCAGGCCGCCTGGGCCGCCACCCCCGTCCGGGCCCGCGCCGCCGTCCTGCTCCGCTTCCACGACCTGGTCCTCGCCCGCCAGTCCGAGGTCCTCGACCTCATCCAGCTGGAGACCGGCAAGGCCCGGCTGCACGCCCACGAGGAGGTCCTCGCGGTCGCCGTCGCCGCCCGCCACTACGGCCGCAAGGCGTCCTCGTACCTCCGCCCCAAGCGCCACACCGGCGTCGTCCCGACCCTCACCAAGGTCACCGAGCTGCGCCAGCCGCGCGGGGTCGTCGGCCAGATCGCCCCCTGGAACTACCCCCTCGAACTCTCCGTCGGCGACGCCCTGCCCGCCTTCGTGGCGGGCAACGCGCTCGTCATGAAGCCCGACACCGAGACCGCGCTCACCGCGCTCTGGGCCCGCGACCTGCTCATCGAGGCCGGTCTGCCCTCCGAGGTCTTCCAGGTCGTGCTCGGCGAGGGCCCGGTCGTCGGACCCGAGGTCGTCCGCCACGCCGACTACGTCTCCTTCACCGGCTCCACCCGCACCGGCCGCGAGGTCGCCCAGGGCGCCGCCGCCCGCCTCGTCGGCGTCTCCCTCGAACTCGGCGGCAAGAACGCCATGCTGGTGCTCAAGGACGCCGACATCGAGAAGGCCGCCGCCGGCGCCGTCCGCGCCTGCTTCTCCTCCGCCGGCCAGCTCTGCATCTCCATCGAGCGCCTGTACGTGCACGAGTCGATCGCCGACGCCTTCGTCGAGCGCTTCGCCGCCCGCACCAAGGCCATGCGCCTCGGCAACTCCCTCGCGTACGGCGCCGACATGGGCTCCCTCGTCGGCGAGCGCCAGCTGGAGGCCGTCACGCGGCACGTCGACGAGGCCGTCGCCAAGGGCGCCAGGCTGGTCGCCGGCGGCGTCGCCCGCCCCGACATCGGCCCGCTCTTCTACGAGCCGACCATCCTCGACGGCGTCGAGGCCCCGATGGCCGTCTGCGCCGAGGAGACCTTCGGCCCGGTCGTCTCGGTCTACCGCTTCACCGACGAGGACGAGGTGATCGCGCGCGCCAACGCCACCCCGTACGGCCTCAACTCCTCCGTCTGGACCACCGACTCGCGCCGCGGCCACGCCGTCGCCGCCCGGCTGCGCACCGGCACCGTCAACATCAACGAGGGGTACGCGCCCGCGTACGGCAGCGTCCGCGCCCCGATGGGCGGCATGAAGGACTCCGGCCTCGGCCGCCGCCACGGCTCCGAGGGCATCCTCAAGTACACCGAGGCCCAGACCGTCGCCCAGCAGCGCCTGATGCCGCTGGCGCCCTCCTTCGGGATGGACGACGCGAAGTACGCGGCGGTGATGAGCCTGTCCCTGAAGGCGCTGAAGGCGCTGCGTCTGAGCTGACGCGGCACCTCCGCGCCCCTGCCCGTCCAGCCCTTTTCCTTACGAGGTTCTGCGAGGAGAGCCATGACCGCGGTACCCCCTGCCCGAAATCAGGACGAGGACGACGCGTACGACTACGACGTCCTCGTGGTCGGCTCCGGCTTCGGCGGTTCGGTCACCGCCCTCCGGCTCACCGAGAAGGGCTACCGGGTCGGCGTGCTGGAGGCCGGCCGCCGCTTCACCCGGGAGACCCTGCCGAAGAACTCCTGGGACCTGAAGAACTTCCTGTGGGCGCCGGCCCTGGGCCTCTACGGCATCCAGCGCATCCACCTGCTCGGCAACGTGATGGTCCTCGCCGGCGCGGGCGTCGGCGGCGGCTCCCTCAACTACGCGAACACGCTGTACGAGCCGCTGGCGCCGTTCTTCGACGACCCGCAGTGGAAGGACATCACCGACTGGCGCGCCGAGCTGGCCCCGTACTACGACCAGGCGAAGCGGATGCTGGGCGTCCGGCTCAACCCGACGATGACCCCCTCCGACGTGCACCTCAAGGCCGCCGCGCAGGCCATGGGCATCGGCGACACCTTCCACATGGCACCGGTCGGCGTCTTCTTCGGTGACGGCGCCGACGCCGACGGCACGGCGAAGGCGAAGCCGGGCGGCGAGGTCGCCGACCCGTTCTTCGGCGGCGCGGGCCCTTCGCGCAGGGCGTGCACCGAGTGCGGCGAGTGCATGACCGGCTGCCGCCACGGCGCCAAGAACACCCTCAACGAGAACTACCTCCACCTCGCCGAGAAGGCGGGCGCGGTGGTCCACCCGATGACCTCGGTCGTCGCCCTCACCGAGGACTCCCGCGGCGGGTTCGCGGTCAGGACCCTCCCCACCGACGACCGGAAGAAGGGCAGGGGCCGCACCTTCACCGCCCGCCGGGTCGTCGTCGCCGCCGGCACGTACGGCACCCAGACCCTGCTCCACCGGATGAAGGACAGCGGCCTGCTGCCCCGGATCTCCGCCCGGCTCGGCGAGCTGACCCGCACCAACTCCGAGGGCCTGGTCGGCGCCCAGACCACGGACCGCCGCTACCGGCGCAAGCACGGCAAGGAGAAGGCCGACTTCACCCGCGGCGTCGCCATCACCTCGTCCGTCCACCCCGACGAGAACACCCACATCGAGCCGGTCCGCTACGGCAAGGGCTCCAACTCGATGGGCGGCCTCACCGTCCTCCAGGTCCCCTACGGCGCCCACCGGGTCCGCAACTGGGCCCTCAACATGGCCCGGCACCCGCTCCTCGCGCTCCGCTCGCTCTCCAACCGGCGCTGGTCCGAGAAGACCATCATCGGCCTCGTCATGCAGTCCCTCGACAACTCGCTGACGACCTACCGCAAGCCCGGCGGCATCGGAAAGGGCCTGCTCACGGCCCGCCAGGGGCACGGGGCGCCGAACCCGACCCAGATCGAGGCGGCGACCCGGGCCGCCACCCTGATCTCCGAGGAGATCAACGGCTTCGCCGGCTCGAACATCGGCGAGCTGATGGGGACCCCGCTGACCGCGCACTTCCTCGGCGGCTGCCCGATCGGCGCCGACGCGGAGTCCGGCGTCATCGACCCGTACCACCGGCTCTACGGCCATCCGGGCATCTCGGTGGTGGACGGTTCGGCGGTCTCCGCCAACCTGGGGGTGAACCCGTCCCTGACGATCACCGCCCAGGCGGAGCGGGCGATGTCCTTCTGGCCGAACAAGGGCGAGGAGGACCCGCGCCCGCGGCAGGGGGAGGCGTACAGGCGGGTGGCGGCGGTCGAGCCGAAGTCCCCGGCGGTCCCGGCCGAGGCGTTCGGCGCCCTGAGGCTGCCCTTCCTCGGCATCCCGGCGGTCCCGCCGAAGAAGTCCTGACCCCGTACGGACGCGGATCCGCGCGAACACGGAAAGGGCGCTGCACCCCCCTCCGAGTGCAGCGCCCTTCCGGCTTTTCGGTGTTGCTGCATAGATGACCACCGGACCCCGCCTTTGGTTGTAGGCGTTGCACAGGATCTTCGTGTGACGCGCGTCACATAGGGTGGAGGGGTATGCGAAAGGGCCCGTACCGCGATTCCGTTCGCGGCACGGGCCCTGCGTCGGCACCGGTGCCGGGGCGGCGGCGGTGCCGAGCGGAGCGGCGCCGGGGGGTCGCGCCGCGTCGGGGAGGAAGGTCTGAGGGGGACGGGTCGTGGGGGACGGGCCGTGAGGGTGCGGAGGGTGAGCCGGTTGCGGTCGGCCCCGGGCGTCCCCGGGACCGACCGCCCTTTCTGGGTGACCGGACTGCTGTCCCCTGCCGTCCGGTCACGTGCGCTGGAGCGAGGTCCCACGGCGTGCCAGAAGCACGCCACACGCCCCAGCGAAGCCACGCGTGGTTTCCAACGGGCCCGCCCCTGGCTGGCACGGACACCCCGCTCAACGAAGCCCGGCGAGCCCCGGTCACGCGCCGTACGGGTGAGTCCGGGCCCGAACGCGGGTGCGGTGACCCACCCTGACCGTCGCCGGGGCGGGGTTACGGGCCCGGGCGGGGCCGCGAGCTTCGGACGGGGCCACGAGCTTCGGACGGGGCCACGGGCCGCGGGCTCCGGGCGGGGTTACGGGCCGCGGGCTCCGGCGGGGTCACGGGCTCCGCTCCGTCCCCTTGTCTCAGACGCGGCCGCGGCACAGCTCCAGCATGGTCATCGCCAGCGCCGTCCCCGGCTTGCCCAGCGCGTCCCGGTAGTGGGCCAGCACCTCCATCTCACGGGCCAGGTTCACCCGCCGGCCGCCGGAGGTGATCCGGGCCTCCTGGATCACCGCCGAGACCGCCATCCGTTCCTGGATGAGGCCGATGATCCGGTCGTCGAGCGCGTCGATCCGCTCGCGGGCGTCGCCGATCAGCGAGGCCGCCTCCTCGGTGCGGGCGCCGGTCTGCTCGGTGGGGGTCTTCGTGGTCATCGGGGGCTCCTGGTGGGGTGGAGGCCCCGGACCGGCACGGCCCGGAAAAGCAGAACGCCCCGGGCCTTGTCGGCCCGGGGCGCCTGGGAAGTCGCTTGTCAGTTGCTCAAGCAGCACGACCATGGCAGCCGGTGGGCCGGTTGCCATAGGTAAAGACGAAGGTCGGGTGCTCGCGCATGGCGCCCAGTATGGCCCCCGCGCTCCGGACCGGCGCAAGCCGGGCCCGGATGGTGAGACGAAGGCCACCCGCGTTCGGATGGTGAGACGAAAGGAGTCACCCGCACGCCGGTAGAATCGACAAATAGCCCCCTCCTTCGGGGGAACCCTCCTACCGCCGGAAGGCCGCCGTAGTGTCATCAGCGTCCCCCGCTGCCGCGCCCGACGTCACCAACCCGGACGTAGTCCTCGTTGTCGACTTCGGCGCCCAGTACGCCCAGCTCATCGCCCGTCGCGTCCGCGAGGCGCGGGTCTACAGCGAGATCGTCCCGTCCACCATGCCGGTGGCCGAGATGCTGGCCAAGAACCCGAAGGCGATCATCCTCTCCGGCGGCCCGTCCTCCGTGTACGCGGAGGGCGCCCCGCGTCTCGACCGCGCGCTCTTCGAGGCCGGCGTCCCCGTCTTCGGCATGTGCTACGGCTTCCAGCTGATGGCCCAGACCCTGGGCGGCACCGTCGACGACAACGGCGCCCGCGAGTACGGCCGCACCCCCCTGCACGTCTCCAAGGCCGGTTCCACCCTCTTCGAGGGCACCCCGGTCGAGCAGTCCGTGTGGATGTCGCACGGCGACGCCTGCTCCGCCGCCCCCGAGGGCTTCACCGTCACCGCCTCCACCGACGTGGTCCCGGTCGCCGCCTTCGAGAACGACGCGAAGAAGCTCTACGGCGTCCAGTACCACCCCGAGGTGCTGCACTCCACGCACGGCCAGCAGATCCTGGAGCACTTCCTCTACCGCGGCGCCGGCATCGAGCCCAGCTGGACCACCGGCAACGTCATCGAGGAGCAGGTCGCGGCCATCCGCGCCCAGGTCGGCGACAAGCGCGCCATCTGCGGCCTCTCCGGCGGCGTCGACTCCGCCGTGGCCGCCGCCCTCGTCCAGAAGGCCATCGGTGACCAGCTCACCTGCGTCTACGTCGACCACGGCCTGATGCGCAAGGGCGAGACCCAGCAGGTCGAGAAGGACTTCGTCGCCGCGACCGGCGCCCGCCTGGTCGTCGTCGACGCGGAGAAGCGCTTCCTCGACGCCCTCGCAGGCGTCTCCGACCCGGAGACCAAGCGGAAGATCATCGGTCGCGAGTTCATCCGCGTCTTCGAGCAGGCGCAGCTGGAGATCCTCCAGGAGGAGGGCCCCGAGGTCGCCTTCCTGGTCCAGGGCACCCTCTACCCGGACATCGTCGAGTCCGGCGGCGGCACCGGCACCGCCAACATCAAGTCCCACCACAACGTGGGCGGCCTCCCCGACGACATCGAGTTCGAGCTCGTCGAGCCGCTGCGGCAGCTCTTCAAGGACGAGGTCCGGATGGTCGGACAGGAGCTCGGCCTGCCCGAGGAGATCGTCCAGCGCCAGCCCTTCCCCGGCCCCGGCCTCGGCATCCGCATCGTCGGCGAGGTCACCAAGGAGCGCCTGGACCTGCTCCGCGAGGCCGACGCCATCGCCCGCGAGGAGCTGACCGCCGCCGGTCTCGACCGCGAGATCTGGCAGTGCCCGGTCGTGCTGCTCGCCGACGTCCGCTCCGTCGGCGTCCAGGGCGACGGCCGCACCTACGGCCACCCGATCGTGCTGCGCCCGGTCTCCTCCGAGGACGCCATGACGGCCGACTGGTCGCGCCTGCCCTACGAGGTCCTCGCCAAGATCTCCACCCGCATCACCAACGAGGTCGCCGACGTCAACCGCGTCGTCCTCGACGTCACCAGCAAGCCCCCGGGCACCATCGAGTGGGAGTGACCCCTCCCGCTCCGTGAGCCGACCGAAGCCGCCGCCCCCGCGAAGGGCGGCGGCTTCGTCGTGTTCACGTCCGGACCCTGGTGACTTGACCGGCCGGGCGTTACCTTCCGGCGCATGACCGAGATACCGGCCCCCGTCCCCGTCGACCGGCTCCACTTCGCCATGCCGCCCGTCCACGCGACGGCCGAGGAGGAACGCGCCCACCGCAAGCAGCGGCTCGCCGGCGCGCTCCGCCTCTTCGGGCGGCTCGGGTACGAGGAGGGCGTCTCCGGCCACATCACCGTCCGCGACCCCGAATACGACGACTGCTACTGGGTGAACCCCTTCGGCGCACCCTTCGGCGACCTCACCGCGAGCGACCTCGTTCTCGCCAACGGCGACGGCCAGGTCGTCCTCGGCGGCCAGCACGTCAACCAGGCCGCCTTCACCGTCCACGCCCAGGTCCACCGCGCCCGCCCGGACGCCGTCGCCGTCGCCCACACCCACTCCACCCACGGCCGCGCCCTGGCCGCCCTCGGCGAACTCCTCGACCCCCTCACCCAGGAGGCCTGCGCCTTCTACCAGGACCACGCCCTCTACGACGCCTACACCGGCGTCACCGTCGACGCCGAGGAGGCCCGCCGCGTCGCCCTCGCCCTCGGCCCCTTCAAGGGCATCGTCCTGCGCAACCACGGCCTCCTCACCGTCGGCTCCTCCGTCGACGCCGCCGCCTGGTGGTTCATCGCCATGGACCGCTGCGCCCGCATCCAGCTCGCCGCCCGCGCGGCCGGCAAACCCGTCCTCATCGACCACAAGGACGCCGTCGCCACCCGCGAACAGCTCGGCAGCGACCTCGTCGCCTGGATCAACTACCAGCCCCTCTGGCGCAGGATCAGCCGAGCGGAGCCCGAACTCCTGTCGTAACACCATCGCTTCACCCTTCTGTACGTCAATGGGATGGCGCGGCAATCACTCTCCGGCGGGGCGCACGCGGCCCTCGCGAGCACCCTCGGTGCGGCACAATTCCGAGGAATCAGCGGCAGGTTGGGCTCGAAACCTCGGACTCGGGAAGTGGCGGCACCGTGGCGGTTCAAGAGGCGAGACAGTACGGCGGGCGCCACGGCACCGGCGAGCATCCGACGGCGTGCGCCGGCTGCGCCCACTGCGGCGAGACCGGCCACCGCCGGGCCGTCGCCGCCTTCCTCGCCCGCCGTGAGGAACTCGCCGCCGGCCACGGCGTCCCCGTCGCCGTCGCCCACTCCCCGGTCGCCGCCCGCCAGTGGGTCTCCGACGAACTCGCCCAGTCCGCCCGAGCCGTCACCGCCCACGGCCGGGAGGCCTCACTCGCCTGGCTCGCCCGCGTCCGCACCGGCAGCCTCGCCGCCGTCTGGGCCGCCGTCCTCGCCCTCCTCCTCGGCCAGGCCCTCACCGCCCTCGGCACCGGCTGGACCGCCGCCCGCACCGCGGGCCTCTGCACCGCCCTCCTGCTCGCCGCCCCGCTCACCGCCGCCGCCCACGCCCATCGCGCCCGCGGCGGCCTCCTCGCCCCGCTCACCGGCGAGGACAACCGGCTCTCCACCACCCGCGCCGTCGCCGCCGCCTGGCTCCTCTTCCTCTGCTACACCCTCCTCTTCCTCACCTCCCGCTCCCTCACCACCACCGCCTTCGGCCTCTCCGGCGCCGCCGGCCTCGTCACCGTCCTCGCCCTGGTCTCCGCCGTCGCCGTCACCGCCCGGCTCGTCGTCTCCACCCGGATCGCCGGCCGACGCCTCCAGAAGGTCCGCGCCGACCGGCCCCGCGCCGCCGACCTCCTCTGCGACGACAACGGCCGCGCCGACCTCGCCGACGTGCAGTACGTCCTCGTCTCCGGCGCCGTCCTCGCCTTCGCCGCCGTCAGGCTGGCCGCCGACCCGGCCCGCCTCCCCGAGCTGCCCTGGTCCCTCGCCCTCCTCGTCGCCGTCTCCGCCGCCTGGCACCTGGCCGCCAAGTGCACCGAGGGCGGCCCGCCCGCCGTCCACGCCGTGGTCCGCGCCCGCGAGGCCGGCGACCTCGACGCCCCCATCCGCACCGGCGACGACATCGAGATCCGCGGCCACGGCTTCGTCCCGGCCGGCGCCGCCGCCCCCGACCCGCTGACCCGGCTCGTCGTCCGCATCGGCCCGGTCCACGCCCACGTCCCCCTGGTCCCGGTCCCCGGCGGCTTCGCCAACCCGACCGACACCGTCCTGACCGTCCCCCTCCCCGCCGACGTCGAACCCGGCCGGGTCGAGG
Organism: Streptomyces sp. NPDC014656; assembly: GCF_043084305.1. NCBI lineage: Bacteria > Bacillati > Actinomycetota > Actinomycetes > Kitasatosporales > Streptomycetaceae > Streptomyces > Streptomyces sp. NPDC014656. Next base: position 723,997 of record NZ_JBIBZN010000002.1, on the reverse strand, counting down.
TCTCCGTCGTCACCGCCGCCGGCTTCGAGACCAACCGGGTCACGATCGACGTCGCCGACTGAGAGTCCCGCCCCGAAAGCCCCTCCTCCTGTGTCCCTTCACAGGCCAAGCGGAGACAATCGGTCCGCGAACAGTCGTACGGGGTGTGGAGAGGTGACCGAGCATGACCGAGAACACGGACCGCCCCGGTGAGACCGGCACCCCCCGACGGCGCGCCCGCCTGGACGCATGGCGCGCCCGCCTGGACGAGTGGAAGGCCACCGCCTCCCGCTACTCCCTCCTCCCGCTCCGGATCTTCCTCGGCGTCACCTTCGTCTACGCCGGTCTCGACAAGCTCACCGACCCGGCCTTCCTCGCCGACACCGGAGCCGGCTCCATCGGCGACACCATGCGCGGAGTCCGCGACGCCGCTGCCGTCCCCGGGCTCGTCGACCTCGCCCTCCACAGCCCCACCGGCTTCGGCTACGCCATCGCCCTCGGCGAGCTCGCCGTCGGCATCGGCACCCTCCTGGGCCTCTTCGCCCGGCTGGCCGCCCTCGGCGGTGCCCTGATCTCGCTGAGCCTCTGGCTCACCGTGAGCTGGCAGGTCGAGCCGTACTACCTCGGCAACGACCTCGCCTATCTCATCGCCTGGCTGCCGCTGCTGCTCGCCGGGGCCCCGCTGCTCTCCGTCGACCGGTTCCTCGCCGACCGCCGCCGTACGCCGTAGGCCACCCAGGTCACCAGGCCGGCCACCCCCAGCCCCCCGCACATCACCGGGATCGCCAGCCACCACGGGACCGACCAGGCGCCGGCCAGCTCCCCGCCGTAGGCTCCGGCCAGGGTGAGCGAGGCCAGGCCGACCACCAGCCGGCCCGGACGGAACTCATGAAGCAGCACGGGTGACCTCCACCTGTCCAAGGCCGACCTCCAGCGAGAGGTCCAGCGTCCCCGCCGGGTCCGTCCCGGCGGTCGGGTTCAGCGTCCGCGTCTCGTCGCGGTCGGGAGCGACGTCGATGTCGTCGGGCGCCTGCCCGGGCAGCTGGAGGTCACCGAGCCCCACCTGGGCGTGGAGCCGCACCACCACGTCCTCGGGCACGACCACCTCCAGCTTCCCCGCGCCCACGTCGACCGCCGTCGACACCGTCGTCCCCTCCGGCACCGACAGCCGGGACAGATCCAGCGTCCCCACCCCCGCGCCGAGGTCGTACTGCGGCTGCACGGCGGCCACCGTGGGCGGCGTCCACGTCTGCCGCGTCCAGTCCGTGGTGATCTTGTCCGGCAGGGCGACCGCACCGACCAGCAGCGCCGCCGTCACCACCGCCTGGAAGATCGTGCCGAAGCCGGTGCGCCCCAGGAAACTGCTGACGACCAGTCCCAGGCCGAAGACCCCCAGCGCCGCCGCCAGACCCGTCGCCAGACTGGTGCCCAGCGGCTGCGACTCCCACGTCAGGGCCGTGCCCGTGACCGCGGCGGCGAACGCGAGGAGATGGACCAGACCGGCGATCGAGTACGGGCTGCGCCGCACCGACGGCTCCGGGCGCTCCGCGCCCGCCGGCGGAGCCCACTGGCTGCCGGGCCTCGGCACCTCGCCGCCGACCCTGCCCTCCGCGTCCACGATGCCGTGCGGCCCCCACAGGTAGCCGATGGCCACCTTGCCCGTCGACCCGTCCTTCACGATCGGGTCCCGCCACCACGAACTCATCTCTCTCTCGACGAAGGTCAGCGGCGGGGCCTTCGCCTCCGGCGGCACCGGGACCCGCCCGTGCGGGGCCTTCGGCTTCGCCTCCGGATCGGCCTCGGCCTCCCCCTCGGCCAGGGGCCGCCGCTGCGACCAGTGGGCGGCCCCCGCCGTCGCCAGCGACAGCAGCACCGCGAAGCCCAGCAGCGAGCCCGTGCGCAGCATCGACAGGAAGATGCCGCAGCCCACCAGCGCCATGAGTATCGCCGCGAGCGAGGCGCCGGACACCCGGCCGGTCAGCAGCCGCCGACCCTCGCTCTCCTCCTCGCCCGCGAGCGGGATCGCCAGCCACGCGAAGCCGTAGAACACCAGCCCGATGCCGCCGGTCACCGCCAGCACCGCCAGCACGATCCGGAAGATCACCGGATCCATGTCGAAGTACCGGCCGAGACCGCCGCAGACCCCGCCGACCACTCGGCTCGTGCGCGAGCGGCGCAGGGGAGCCGCGGAGGCGGCCTCGGCCGCCGGCGGGACCTCGTGCTGCGTGGGCTGCGAAGGCGTCGAACTCGTCATGGGTCCATGGTGACCGCCCGTGCCCCCCGGACGGCACCGGGAACGACCCTGGCACGACCCTGATATTCGGGGGCGTCACGACCCCGAGGCGATCCCGGGGTCGATCTCAGGGCCCACCCTGATGCCCCGGGAAGGCCGGGCGTGTGACGATCGGTGCATGTCCGCAACCGCTCGTGTCACCGACATCGACGAACCGCCCGTGCGCAGGCTCTACCGGAGCGCCGACGGCCGGTGGCTCGGCGGTGTCGCGCGCGGTCTCGCCGGACACCTCGGGCTGCCCGTCGCCTGGGTGCGCGCCGTCTTCGCGGTGCTCGTCCTCACCGAGGGCCTCGGGCTGCTGCTCTACGCGGTCTTCTGGATCGTCGTCCCGCTCGGCGTCGGCGGCCGGGCCGAGCCCCGCCCCGTCTTCGAGACCACCGAGGACGGCCGCCGCCGGCTCCGCAAGCCCGACCGCGGCCAGATCCTCGCCCTCATCGCCCTCGCGATCGGCGCCGCGATCTTCATCGCGAACCTGCGGATCGACGGCGAGACGGGCCGGTACGTGTGGCCGTCCCTGCTCATCGGCGTCGGTGTCGTCCTGGTGTGGCGGCAGGCCGACAACGCCCGCGCCGAGACCTGGAAGGGCCGGACGGTCAAGCACGGTCGCGGTTTCCACCTCGTGCGGGGGCTCGTCGGCGTGGCCCTGGTCGGCACCGGCCTCGCCGTCTTCGTGGTCGTGCGCGGCTCCATCGCCCAGATCGGCACCGCGCTGACCGCCGCCGTCGCCGTCCTCACCGGCATAGCGCTGCTCGCCGGCCCCTGGCTGATACGCATGTCGCAGGACCTCACCGCCGAGCGGACCCTGCGCATCCGCGCGCAGGAGCGGGCCGAGGTCGCCGCCCACGTCCACGACTCCGTGCTGCACACCCTCACCCTGATCCAGCGCAACGCCGACGACCCCGGCGAGGTCCGCCGCCTCGCCCGCGCCCAGGAGCGGGAGCTGCGGAACTGGCTCTACAAGCCGGAGGGCACCGGCAGGGACGAGGAACCGGAGACCCTCGCCGAGGCGGTGAAGCGGTCCGCCGCCGAGGTCGAGGACAAGCACGGTGTGCCGCTGGAGGTCGTCGTCGTCGGCGACTGCCCGCTCGACGAGAAGCTGACCGCGCAGATGCAGGCCGCGCGCGAGGCGATGGTCAACGCCGCGAAGTACGGTGGCGAGGGCGGCGCGGTGCAGGTGTACGCCGAGGTGGAGGGGCGCACGGTGTTCGTGTCGGTGCGCGACCGCGGTCCCGGATTCGACCTGGACGAGGTCCCCGAGGACAGAATGGGCGTACGAGAATCGATCATCGGCCGGATGCAGCGCAACGGCGGTACGGCCCGCCTGCGGGCGGTGCCGGGCGGGGGCACGGAAGTCGAGCTGGAGATGGAGAGGGCGGACGGATGAGCGACGAGACCGGGGCGACGACCGGAGCCGACGGGGAGACCGGGCCGGGTGCGGCGGGCGGCGCCGGGCGGCGGGTGCGGGTCGTCCTCGTCGACGACCACCGCATGTTCCGCACCGGAGTGCAGGCGGAGATCGGGCGGACCGACATCACCGGGGTCGAGGTCGTCGGCGAGGCCGCCGACGTCGACCAGGCCGTCACCGTGATCACCGCCACCAGACCGGAGGTCGTCCTCCTCGACGTCCACCTGCCCGGCGGCGGCGGGGTCGAGGTGCTGCGCCGCTGTGCCGGGCTGATGTCCGCCGCCGAGGATCCGGTCCGCTTCCTCGCGCTCTCCGTCTCGGACGCGGCGGAGGACGTGATCGGCGTGATCCGGGGCGGCGCCCGCGGCTACGTCACCAAGACGATCACCGGCACCGACCTGGTGGACTCGGTCTTCCGGGTCCAGGAGGGCGACGCCGTCTTCTCCCCGCGCCTCGCGGGCTTCGTCCTGGACGCCTTCGCCTCCACCGACGCGCCCCCGGTGGACGAGGACCTGGACCGGCTGACCCAGCGGGAGCGGGAGGTGCTCCGGCTGATCGCCCGCGGCTACGCGTACAAGGAGGTCGCCAAGCAGCTCTACATCTCGGTGAAGACCGTCGAGTCGCACGTCTCCGCGGTGCTCCGCAAGCTCCAGCTCTCCAACCGGCACGAGCTGACGCGCTGGGCGACCGCCCGCCGCCTGGTCTGAGCCCCGGGCCGCCACGGGCCGCCCCGGGCCGCTCGGGGCCGCAGGGCCTCAGGCGACCCGGGTCGCGCCCGCGAAGGGCATCTCGTCGATCGGCGCGATCCGGATGGGGGCGCCCGGCCGGGGCGCGTGGATCATCTGGCCGCCGCCGATGTAGAGGCCCACGTGGCTGATGCCCGAGTAGAAGAAGACCAGGTCGCCCGGGGCCAGTTCGGAGCGGGAAACCCGGCGCCCGGCGTTGATCTGGGTGTACGTGGTGCGCGGCAGGGACACCCCGGCGGCGCGCCAGGCGGCCTGGGTGAGCCCGGAGCAGTCGTAGGCGGAGGGGCCGGTGGCGCCCCAGACGTACGGCTTGCCGAGCTGGGCGCGGGCGAAGGAGACGGCGGCCGAGGCCCGGCCGGTGGGGGCGGACACCGGGACCCGGTCGCCGGAGGAGCGGTCGGCCCGGGCCGGGGTGCCGCCCGCGGCGGTGGCATCGGCCGCGGTGGGCCCGGTGGTGCCGGGGCGGGCCGTGGAGCCGGGCGCGGGCGCCGTGCGGGCGGCGACGGCCGCCTCGTACCGGGCCCGCTCCTCGGCGGTGAGCCGGGCCAGGAGTTCGCGGGCGGCGGCGAGCTTGCCGAGGACGGCGGCCTTCTGGCGCCGCAGCTCGGCCTCGTGGCCGCGCAGGGCGGTGAGCCGGCCGGCGGACTCGGCGCGCAGCTGGGCGAGGCCCGCGAGCTCCCGGCGCACGGCGGTGATGGCGGTGGCCTGCCGGTCGCCGGCCTTCTCGGCGAGGGCGGCCCGCTCCAGGTACTCGTCCGGGTTCGAGGTGAGGGCCAGCTGGACGGCCGGGTCGAGTCCGCCGGAGCGGTACTGGGCCGCGGCGACGGCGCCGAGGCTCCGGCGGGCGGTGTTCAGCCGCTCGGTGCGGCGGGCGGCCTCGTCGCGCAGCCGGTCGTAGGAGGCGCGGGCGGCGTCGGCCTGTTCCTTCGCGCCGTTGTACCGCTCGGTTGCCGCCTCGGCCTCCTGGTAGAGCCGGTCGACCTCGGGCCTGACCTGGGCGGCGGTGCGGCCGGGCGGGGCCGGGTCCGCGTGCCCCGAGCCCTCGAAGAGGGTCGTGCCGGCCGCGGAGACCAGGGCGAGCGTGGCGGCCGTGCGGGCCGCGGGGCGGCCGAGCGACGACGGCCGGGGTTTTCGGTGAGCTGCCACGAGGGCGGGTCACATCCTCTCCCTGTGGGGGACGGTGCCGGCCGGGGCCGACGGCGGACCGCACAGGGGAGACGGGCCGCCGCCGGGGTTCTCCGGCGGGGGCGGCCGGCACCGCCGGGTGGTCCGGCGGGGTGGGGAGCCGGCCACCTGGGGCAGGACGCTAGACCCGGGGGTCACGCCCCGGCGGCGGTTTGACCGCTATTGACGCCGGATGACCCTCCGGGACCGTTCCCTTTCGCCGCCCGGGGCGGTCGGCGAAGGATTCCGTGGAGCGGACGACCGAAGCGGGGGAGTGGGTGGACCCGGCCGGGGAGCGGTGCTAGGGGCCCGGTTAGGCTCCGCCCCATGGACGTCCTCATCAATGTCTTCGTCGCCCTGCACATCATCGGCATCGCCTCCCTCCTGGGCGGTTTCCTCACCCAGATGAAGGCGATCGGGGCCGGCACGGCCCGCTTCAACCCCGCCATGCTGCACGGCGCGCTGACCATGCTGGTCACCGGCGTCGCGCTCGTCGGCCTCAACCAGGCCGACGACCAGACGGTCAACAACATCAAGATCGGCATCAAGCTGCTGATCCTCGTGGTGATCCTGGGCATCGTCTACGTCAAGCGCGACGAGGAGACCGTCGACAAGGGCCTCTTCGGCGCCGTCGGCGGCCTGACCACGGCGAACATCTTCATCGCGACCCTCTGGGTGTGAGGCGCGGCCCCGGGCCCGGCACCGCCGCGGGGGCCGGGGTGGGGCCCGGGGTGGGGGCCGTCACGCCGGCGACCTGACGAAGGCGGGGCCGGATGTCGGTGCGGCGTCCTAGACTCGTGAGGCGATGAGCAGCCTCTTTGACGACAGTTTCCTGGCCGGCCTCCAGTCCCACGCCCCGGAGGAGGCCCCGCCCCCGCCCGAGGACGACGAGCACGGCGCCCCGGCCGCGGAGGACGTCCCGCACGACCTGTTCGGGGAGCACTTCGACGCGCCCCCGCCCCGGGACCCGTACTACCGCGACGGTGCCCACCGCCCCGCCGTGGACCCGGCCGCCCTGCTGGACGGGCTGAACGAGCAGCAGCGCGCCGCCGTCGTCCACACCGGCACCCCGCTGCTCATCGTGGCCGGCGCCGGTTCCGGCAAGACCCGGGTCCTCACCCACCGCATCGCCCACCTGCTGGGCACGCGGCACGTGCACCCCGGCCAGATACTGGCGATCACCTTCACCAACAAGGCCGCCGGCGAGATGAAGGAGCGCGTCGAGCAGCTCGTCGGCCCGCGGGCGAACGCGATGTGGGTCATGACCTTCCACAGCGCCTGCGTCCGCATCCTGCGCCGCGAGTCGAAGCGGCTCGGCTTCACCTCGTCCTTCTCGATCTACGACGCCGCCGACTCCAAGCGCCTGATGGCGCTGGTCTGCCGCGACCTGGACCTCGACCCGAAGAAGTTCCCGCCGAAGTCCTTCAGCGCCAAGATCTCCAACCTGAAGAACGAGCTGATCGACGAGGAGTCCTTCGCCGACCAGGCCGCCGACGGCTTCGAGAAGACCCTCGCCGAGGCCTACCGGATGTACCAGGCGCGCCTGCGCGAGGCGAACGCGCTGGACTTCGACGACATCATCATGACGACGGTCCACCTGCTCCAGGCCTTCCCGGACGTCGCCGAGCACTACCGCCGCCGCTTCCGGCACGTCCTCGTCGACGAGTACCAGGACACCAACCACGCCCAGTACACCCTGGTGCGCGAGCTGGTCGGCACCGGTTACGAGGACCTCGGCCCGGCCGAGCTGTGCGTCGTCGGCGACGCCGACCAGTCGATCTACGCCTTCCGCGGCGCGACCATCCGCAACATCCTCCAGTTCGAGGAGGACTACCCGGACGCGACGACGATCCTCCTGGAGCAGAACTACCGCTCCACCCAGACGATCCTCTCCGCCGCCAACGCGGTCATCGAGCGCAACGAGTCGCGCCGCCCCAAGAACCTGTGGACCAACGCCGGCGCCGGCGCCCAGATCACCGGCTACGTCGCGGACACCGAGCACGACGAGGCGCAGTTCGTCGCCGACGAGATCGACCGGCTCACCGACAAGGGCGACGCGAAGGCCGGAGACGTCGCCGTCTTCTACCGGACCAACGCGCAGTCCCGCGTCTTCGAGGAGATCTTCATCCGCGTCGGACTGCCCTACAAGGTCGTCGGCGGCGTGCGCTTCTACGAGCGCAAGGAGGTCCGGGACGTACTCGCCTACCTGCGCGTCCTCGCCAACCCCGAGGACAACGTGCCGCTGCGCCGGATCCTCAACGTGCCCAAGCGCGGCATCGGCGAGCGCGCCGAGGCGATGATCGACGCCCTCTCTCTCCGCGAGAAGATCACCTTCCCGCAGGCCCTCAAGCGGGTCGACGAGGCCTACGGCATGGCCGCCCGCTCGGCCAACGCCGTGAAGCGGTTCAACACCCTCATGGACGAGCTGCGCACCGTCGCCGAGTCCGGCGCGGGCCCCGCCGTCGTCCTGGAGGCCGTCCTGGAGCGCACCGGCTATCTGGCCGAGCTCCAGGCGTCCACCGACCCGCAGGACGAGACCCGGATCGAGAACCTCCAGGAACTCGCCGCCGTGGCCCTGGAGTTCGAGCAGGAGCGCGGGGAGGAGGAAGGGGCGGGGACCCTCTCCGAGTTCCTGGAGAAGGTCGCGCTCGTCGCCGACTCGGACCAGATCCCGGACGAGGACGAGGAGGGTTCCGGCGTCATCACGCTGATGACCCTGCACACCGCGAAGGGCCTGGAGTTCCCGGTGGTCTTCCTCACCGGCATGGAGGACGGCGTCTTCCCGCACATGCGCGCCCTCGGCCAGACCAAGGAGCTGGAGGAGGAGCGGCGCCTGGCGTACGTGGGCATCACCCGCGCCCGCGAGCGGCTCTACCTCACGCGCTCGTCGATGCGCAGCGCCTGGGGCCAGCCCTCGTACAACCCGGCCTCCCGCTTCCTGGAGGAGATCCCGTCGGCGTACCTGGAGTGGAAGCGGACGGGGCCGGTGGCGAAGCCCGCCGGGCCGACCTCGGGGATCGCCGCCTCGCTGTCCTCGTCCCGGGGCCGCTCCGGCCCGTCCGGTTTCGCGACCGGCCGCGCGGGCACGGAGAAGCCGGTGGTCGCGCTGACGGTCGGCGACCGGGTCACCCACGACCAGTTCGGTCTGGGCACGGTCGTGGCGGTGACGGGCGCGGGCTCCGACGCCCAGGCCACGATCGACTTCGGCGACGAGAAGCCCAAGCGGCTGCTGCTGCGGTACGCGCCGGTCGAGAAGCTGTAGACGGGTGTGCCGAGAGGGCCCGGTCCGACGGACCGGGCCCTCTCGGCACATCGGGGGGCGTCAGCTGGTGGGGTCGAGGCCCTTGCTGCGCAGCCAGGTCAGCGGGTCGATCGCGGAGCCGCCGCCGGGCCGGACCTCGAAGTGGAGGTGCGGGCCGGTGGAGTTGCCGGAGTTGCCGGAGTAGGCGATGACGTCGCCGGCCTTGACCTGACCCCAGCGGATCTTGGTGCTGCTGAGGTGGCAGTACCAGGTCTCGGTGCCGTCGGCGGCGGTCACGATCGCCATGTTGCCGTAGGCGGGGTTCCACTGGGTGCGGACGGTGCCGTCGGTCGCGGCCATGACGGGGGTGCCGTACTGCACGGGGAAGTCGATGCCGGTGTGCACCGACATCCAGTTGACGCCGGACTGGCCGAAGCGGGCGCTGAGCTGGTGCAGCTTCACCGGAAGCATGAACTTGGGGCGCATCGCCTCCTTGCGGGCGGCCTCCTCCTCGCGCTTCTTCTTGTCGGCGGCCTGGCGGGCCTTGAGGTCGATGCGTTCCTGGGTGCGGCTGGCGCGGTCGCCGAAGTCGCGGACGTCGGCGTCCAGGGCGCTGAGCTGGGTGTCGAGCGCGCTGTTGGCCGCGATCTGCTGTACGGCGGCCGGGTCGGCGGCGGCGAGCGCGGTGGTCTCCTTCTGCTTCGGAGCCTCGCCGCCGGTGCCGGTGAGGCCGCTGACGGAGGCGGCCGCGATGCCGGCGACGCCCATGACGCAGGCGGAGGGGACGGCGACGGTCAGCAGGGCGGAGCGCTTGGCGGGGGTGCGCCGCCGGGAGCGGCTGCCGCCGGAGGAGCGGCGTACGGGACGGGCGCCGGCGGCGGCGTCGGTACGGACCTCGGCGACGGGGGCGGGGGCATCGGACGCGCCGCCCTCGTCGGCGGGGTCGGCGTGGCCCTCGTGGCCCTCATGACCCTCGTGCCCGGGAGCGTCGTACGCGGCCGGGTCGTACGTCTCGGGGTCGTACGCCGCTTCGGGTTCCTTGGCCGGGTCGTAGGCGAAGGCGAACTCGGCGGTCTGGTCGGCGTGTTCGGCCTGGGGGGCGTACTGCTGGGGGACGACCGGCTCGGCCGGGTCGGCCGCCTGGTTCCAGGCGGTGGCGTCGTAGGTGCCGGTGTCGGTCGCGAAGGCGGGGGCGGCCCACTGGCCGGTCGCGTCGTACGCCTCGTGGCCGTACGCGCCCTGCGCCGCGTAGGCGCCGGAGTGCAGGGTCTCGTACTGGCCGGTGTGCTGGGCCTCGGTCCAGGCGGAGGCGTCCCACTGGCCGGTCGTGTCGTACGCCTCGGCCTGCCCGTACGGCGTGCTCGTCGCGTAGGCGTCGGTGGCGGTGGCGTCCGTGGCGGCGGTCCACTGGCCGGTGGTGTCCCACTGGCCCGTCGTCCCGTGGCTCTCCGTGCCGCCCGCCGTGGTGCTCCAGGCGCCCGTCTCGTACGCGCCGGTCGTGTCGTACGTACCGGTGGCGGCGTACTGGCCGAGGTCCCACTGGCCGCTGTGACCGGCCTGGCCGGGGTCGGACCAGGTCCCGAAGAGCGGGTCGGTCGCGAAACCGCCGGAGGTGTGGGCGCCGTCTCCGGCGTACCCGGCGTGGGGGTGCTGGTCGTTCACCAACGTCTCTCTCGCCTCGGCAGCAGGACCAGTCCGGGGCGGGCCCGACAGGGGTGTCCCGGGGGGAAGCAGTGGCGCGACTGTACCCGGCGGTACGCGGGGCCGACAATCTTCCAGGGGGTTCGAGGGCGCAGGAAACGGGCAATCGGCTGTGTTTCGCCAGCTCGTGCACAGACCTTTGGCCTTGTGTTCGATCGGTGTTCGAAGAGCGGTGTCGGGGGTGTCGCCGCGACGCGGCGAGTTCAGGCCACCGAGGCCGTTCCCTCGCCCTCCGTCCCCTCGTCCGCCGTGCCCCCGGCCGCCGTCTCCCCGGCCCCCTCGGCGTCGAGGGCCGCCACGATCCCCGCCGCGACCGTCGGGTGCACCGGCAGGGCGAGGTGGCCGATGCCGCTCACCCGCACGTTGTGCACCAGGAGGTCGGGGTGGTCGAGGCGGGCCGTCTCCGCCGGCACCATGATCTGGTCCAGGTCGCTCCAGAAGCTCACGAACCGGGTCCGGCAGCCCGGAGCCGGAGCGGCCAGCTCCCGCAGCACCTCCGAGCCCGGCCGCATCTGCCGGACCAGCGGGTGTGCGTCGGCCAGCCGCGCCACGGCCGTGCCCGCGTGCGGGGTGCCGAGGGTGACCAGCGTCCGCACCCGTTCGTCACCGCCCAGTCGCTGCACGTAGTAACGGGCGATCAGGCCGCCCAGGCTGTGGCCCACCAGGTCCACCTCGGTCCGGCCCGTGCGCTCCAGGACCGCCTCGATCCGCCGGCCCAGCGCGCCGGCGGCGGTCCGCAGGTCGCAGGTGAGCGGCGAGTAGTTCAGGGAGGAGACCCGGTCACGGCCGTGCCGGGCGAGCGTGCGGCGCAGCAGGAGGAAGACGGAGCGGTTGTCGACGAAGCCGTGCAGGAGCACGACCGGGCGCCCGGCCCCGCCGGTGAGCGGCACGGGGGCGCCGCCGCCGTCCGCGGGGGCGAGCCGCTCGGAGACGATCCCGGAGGGATAGAGGACGAGGCGGCCGGTGAGGATCGCGGCCTCGAGAGTGGTGGCCCTCAGCAGGGCGGTGACCTTGGTCAGCTCCATCGCCGACCTCCCTCCCCCAGCGCGTGGGGCCGGGCGGTACGCCGGGACGCCGGGGCTCCGCGCCGCACGGACGGCGGCACGGAACTCCGGCGACCGGCGTCGCGGCTCCTTTCGCGACCGGCCCCGCGGGCGGCTGGAGGGCCCAGGAGGGGGGCCCGGAGCGGGGTAGGCCGCGGAACGAACGTGTCCCACGTGTGATTTCCCCCTCGCCGGGCACCGCGAAACGGCCCGTTGCGGGATGCTGTCGATAACGTTCGTTCACCTCCCCGGCACAGACGCGCGGGGGTCGCATGTGGAGGCAGTGATGGGTGTGACCGGTCCGATCCGCGTGGTCGTCGCCAAGCCGGGTCTCGACGGCCACGATCGTGGGGCCAAGGTCATCGCGCGGGCCCTGCGCGACGCCGGCATGGAGGTGATCTACACCGGGCTGCACCAGACGCCCGAGCAGATCGTCGACACCGCGATCCAGGAGGATGCCGACGCGATCGGCCTCTCGATCCTCTCGGGCGCGCACAACACGCTCTTCGTCAAGGTCATCGAGCTCCTCAAGGAGCGCGACGCGGAGGACATCAAGGTCTTCGGCGGCGGCATCATCCCCGACGCGGACATCCCGCCGCTGAAGGAGAAGGGTGTCGCGGAGATCTTCACGCCGGGCGCGACGACCGCGTCGATCGTCGACTGGGTCAACGCGAACGTCCGCGTGGCGGCTGCCTGACGGCCGCTCGGACCCGCCCGCGCCGACGGCCGGGAGCCCCCTCCGACGGGCTCCCGGCCGTCGGCGCGTGGCCGGGTGCGGCGTGCACGCGCGCGTACGTGCGGGCCGAGTGCGCGGGCTTACGGGCCGGGCTTACGGGCTTACGGGCTTACGGGTCCGAGCGTGCGGGCGTACGGCAGCCGGCACGAGCGCGTACGAGGCCCGCACGCGCGCGTACAGGCCGAGGGCCGCGCCCGTATCAAGGACCCAGCACGCGCGCGTACAGAGGCGGGTCAGGTCGGCGTCCCCGGTGGGGCCCCGTCCAGTTCGGCGCGCATCCGGGCGCGCAGGTCCAGCGTGGCCGCCAGGCGCTGGAAGGCCTCGGACCAGTAGGCGCCCGCGCCCGGCGAGGTGTCCTCGGCCTCCGGCACCGCCGCCGGTGAGGCCAGCCGCCGGGCCGCCGCGGGGGAGAGGCAGCGCTCCGCGAGCCCCATCACCCCGCTGAAGCTCCACGGGTAGCTGCCCGCGTCCCGGGCGATGTCCAGGGCGTCGATCACCGCCGCCCCCAGCGGCTCCGCCCACGGCACCGCGCACACCCCGAGCAGCTGGAACGCCTCCGACAGCCCGTGCGCCGCCACGAAGTCCGCCACCCACCGGGCCCGCTCCGCCGGGTCCAGCGTCGACAGCAGCTGCGCCCGCTCGGCCAGCGACGAGGTGCCGGGACCCGACGCCGGGGGCACCGACGGCGCGCCGAGCAGCGCCCGCGACCAGACCGCGTCCCGCTGCCGCACCGCCGCCCGGCACCAGGCCGCGTGCAGCTCGGGCTGCCAGTCGTCGGCCACCGGGAGGGCCACGATCTCCTCCGGCGAGCGCCCGCCGAAGCGGGCCGGCCAGCAGGACAGCGGCGCCGCCTCCACCAGCTGCCCCAGCCACCAGGACCGCTCGCCCCGCCCTGACGGCGGCACCGCGGCCACGCCGTCCCGCCGCATGTCCTCGTCGCACTCGTGCGGGGCCTCCACGACGACCGTCGGCACGGCCGCCGTCCGGTCCAGGCCCACGCAGGTGACCGCCCGGCCCGCCATGCGGCCCGCGAAGGCCGAGCCGGGCAGCGCGGAGAGCAGCTCGGCGGCCGTCGCCCGGACGTTGCGGCTGCGGTCGGCGAGGGCCGCCTCCAGGAACTCCTCGTCCGCCGCCGACAGTCCGGCGCGCAGCGAGTCCAGGAACATCAGCCGGTCCTCGGCCCGCTCCCCTTCCCAGGTGGCCGCGAGCAGCGCCCGTCCGGCGGCCGGGTCCTTCGCCCGTACGGCTCCGAGCAGCGCGACCCGCTCGGCGAACAGCCCCTCCTCCCACAGCTCCCGCACCCCGCGGGCGTCCCCGGGATCCGGCAGGGTGCCGCCCGCGCCGCCGCCCCGCAGGGCGAACCGCCAGTCCGGGTTGAGCCGGGCCAGCCACAGCCCGCGCGGCCCGGCCAGGGCCAGCGCCCGGGGCCGCAGATCGGTGCGGGCCCTGGCCGCGTCGAGCAGCGCGGGCAGCGAGGCGGCCGGCGCCTTGTAGCCGCGCTCGTCGGCCATCGCCAGCCACTGCGGCAGCAGTTCGACGAGGTCCGGCGCGGTGCCCCGCCGGCCGCCCGCCGGGGCGGGCGCGGCCCGTCCGGCCAGCAGGCCGTCGAGCCGGCGCCGGGCCGCGGGCGGCAGTTCGGGGCGGGGATCCTCCGGCGCCGGCCCGGGCGGTACGGCGGCGGGCCCGGGCCGCAGCCCCGCGCGCCGACGCAGCGTCAGCCGGGCGGCGGCGTCCAGCAGTTCTCCGGCGGCCGCGGCCCCCCGGGTCCCCGCCGGCGGCCGCCGGTCGGTCCCCAGCAGCGCCGCGCTCACCAGTGCCTCCCACGCCGCCTCGGTCACTGTCACGTCTCCTCCTTGGTCATGGTCCCGGATCCCCTCCGGCGGGGGCGGTCACAGCAGCGGCACCGTTTCCGCCGGGGCGTCCGGGGACCAGGCGGCCAGCGGGGTGAAGCCGCGGTGGCCGCACTCGCCGAAGACCGTGACGGGGGCGCCGCCCGACAGGGCGAGGAGCCGCCACAGGCCGGGACGGGAGCGGTCGCCGCCGGTCAGCGGCAGGGCCTCGCGGCCGTCGGCGTCGGCGAGCTGCCAGCCGTACTCCGCCCGCGCCGGCACCACCCGGGCGAGCGTCACCGGCCAGGAGTCCAGCCACGGGTCCTCCCGCAGCGCCCGCCCGTAGGCGTCCAGCGCCGCCCCCACCGGCCCGCCGGGCGGCGGCGCGGCCGGGCCGGGGACCGGGACCAGCTCGCCGGGGTCCGCGCGCAGCTGCCCCGCGCCCGCGTGCGGGGTCAGCTCGCCGTCCACCACGGCGCCGACCGGCAGCGACAGGGCGGGCGCCCGGCCCGCCGCGCCGAAGGAGAGCAGCAGGGCCGTACGGCCGCCGTCCGCGCCGTACAGCCAGATGCGACGGGTCGTCAGCCGGCCGTCCCCCGTGTCGTACCGGGCGAGGACCAGCCACCGGTCCCGCACCGGCGTGCCGGCCGCGGCGGACGGGATCCCGACCCGGGTCCGCACCGTCGCCGCGAGCGGGGCGGGCAGCCGGTCGGCGGCCAGCCAGGCGCGGTCGAGGAGATGGGTGAGCGCGCACTCCTCCAGCAGCCGCACCGGCCAGCCCGGCCCCGAGGCCGGTATCGCGCCCAGCTCGCGGACCCGGCCCGCGAGCCCGGGCGCCTGCGCGTCGACCATGCGGGCCGCGGTCTCCTCCCAGGAGCCGTACCCCTGCCGGCCGGCCACGGCCAGTCCGCCGCGCACCAGGTCCGCGAGCCGCCGCTCCAGCTCCTCGGCGCCCGCCGTCACCCGGGCCGCCCGGCGCTCGGCCCGCCGCCGGGCGGCCTCCGGATCGGCCGGGGCCCCCACCGCGCCCCCCTGCGCCCGCACCGGGCGCGCGGCCCAGCCGGGCGGCTCCGCCCCGTCCGGTACGGCCGCCTCGTCGGCCGCCCGCAGCAGCAGCAGTCCGAGCGCGTGCTCGCAGGGGGTCTTGCGGCTGGGACAGGTGCACGCGTACGCGAGGCCGCGCACG
Organism: Streptomyces sp. NPDC014656; assembly: GCF_043084305.1. Lineage (NCBI taxonomy): Bacteria > Bacillati > Actinomycetota > Actinomycetes > Kitasatosporales > Streptomycetaceae > Streptomyces > Streptomyces sp. NPDC014656. The sequence continues at coordinate 708,674 of NZ_JBIBZN010000002.1, read as the reverse complement.
TCCACGACCGTGCGGTACGGCGTGCGGCCGCCGTCCTCGCACCGCCCCCAGACGACCCCGTCGGCGGCGCCCGTGCCGCTCCACGGCCCGGCCGTCCCGAGCGCGCTCCCCGCTCTGCGCGACGCCTCGTCAGGAGCCAGTGCCAGCACCTGCTCGGCCGTCCCGCGCACCCCCGTGTCATTCATGTACCTGACGGTATTATCCGCCACTGACAGCGCAGTTGACCTGCGGGTTCGCTTCCGGCGGCGGCCCCGGCGGCACGACTGCTTTACCCATCCTTTACGGTGCTGTGCGGGCTCGCGCGAACCAGCGCGCGACCCTGGAACCGCACTACCGTGCAGGGGGAGTACCACCATGAACCGCACCGTCCGCACCGCCGTCTCGGCCCTCGCCGTCACCGGCCTCGCGTTCGGGTTCGGAGCCTGTTCCGAAGCGGCCGACAAGGCCGCCGACCAGGTCGACAAGGCCGTCGCCGAGAGCTACGAGGTGACCTACGAAGTCACCGGCACGGCCGTGGAGTCGATCGAGTACCACGCCGGCGACGGCACCGCGATGCAGCCGCAGGTCGAGAGCGACAAGAAGCCCGCCCTGCCGTGGACCAGGACCGTGAAGCTGCACGGCATCATGCCGCCCGCCGTCATGCCCGTCTCCACCGAGCCCGCCGACCTCACCTGCAAGGTCGTCTACCAGGGCAAGGTCATCAAGGAGGCCAAGGGCGAGCAGGCGATGTCCGGCGGCTGCGTCGCCGTCTCCCCGGTCTTCAACTGACCGTCCCCACCCCCCGATTGCGCCCCTGAACTGCGACGGAAGTCGATTGTCAGTGGCGTGGTGCACCGTGGATCGCACAGCAGGTCGAACGATCTGGAGGGGGATCCATGACCGTGCCCGAAACCATCGACCAGCCCGGCGCCGGTGTCGTGACGGACACCGGCCCGGGCCGGCCGGGGCCCGCCGCCCGAGCCCTGCGGCCCCACGCCGAGCAGGCCTTCGCCCACGAGCTCGCCGCGCTCGCCGCCGCCGACGACCGCCCCCGGCCCGCCCGCTGGCGCCTCTCGCCCCGGGCCGTCGCCACCTACCTCCTCGGCGGCACGCTCCCCGACGGCACCGTGATCACGCCCAAGTACGTCGGCCCCCGCCGCATCGTCGAGGTCGCCGTCACCACCCTGGCCACCGACCGGGCCCTGCTCCTCCTCGGCGTCCCCGGCACCGCCAAGACCTGGGTCTCCGAGCACCTGGCCGCCGCCGTCAGCGGCGACTCCACCCTCCTCGTCCAGGGCACCGCCGGCACCCCCGAGGAAGCCATCCGGTACGGCTGGAACTACGCGCGCCTGCTCGCCGAGGGCCCCAGCCGCGCCGCGCTCGTGCCCGGCCCCGTCATGCGGGCCATGGACCGGGGGGCGACCGTCCGCGTCGAGGAGCTGACCCGCATCCCCGCCGACGTGCAGGACACGCTCATCACGATCCTGTCCGAGAAGACCCTGCCCGTCCCCGAGCTCGGCGAGGAGGTCCAGGCCGTCCCCGGCTTCAACCTGATCGCCACCGCCAACGACCGCGACCGGGGGGTCAACGACCTCTCCAGCGCGCTCCGGCGCCGCTTCAACACCGTGGTGCTGCCGCTGCCCGCCACCCCCGAGGAGGAGGTGGACATCGTCGCCCGCCGGGTCGAGCAGCTCGGCCGCTCCCTCGAACTGCCCGCCCCGCCCGACGGCGTGGCGGAGATCCGCCGGGTCGTCACCGTCTTCCGCGAACTGCGCGACGGCGTCACCGCAGACGGACGCACCCGGCTCAAGTCCCCCTCCGGGACCCTCTCCACCGCCGAGGCGATCTCCGTCGTCACCGGCGGCCTCGCGCTCGCCGCCCACTTCGGCGACGGCGTGCTCCGCCCCGCGGACGTGGCCGCCGGCATCCTCGGCGCCGTCGTCCGCGACCCGGCGGCCGACCGGGTCGTCTGGCAGGAGTACCTGGAGACCGTGGTCAGGGAGCGCGACGGCTGGAAGGACTTCTACCGCGCCTGCCGCGAGGTGAGCGCATGACGGCCCCCGCCACGGCACCCGCCGGGGCGGGCCTCAGGGAGCGGGCGTCCTGGCCGCTGCTGCTCGGGGTCCGGCACCACGGGCCCGGCTCCGCGCGCGGGGTGGCCGCCGCCCTGGACGCGGCCCGGCCCGCCGCGGTCCTGATCGAGGGCCCGGCCGAGGCCGACGCGCTCGCCGCCCTCGCCGCCGACCCGGAGACGGTCCCGCCCGTCGCCCTCCTCGCCCACGCCGTCGACGACCCCGGCCGCGCCGCCTTCTGGCCCTTCGCCGCCTTCTCGCCCGAATGGACCGCGCTGCGCTGGGCCCTCGACCGGGGCGTGCCCGTCCGCTTCGTCGACCTGCCCGCCGCCCACACCCTCGCCGCCGACCCCACCTGGGGCGACGGCGAGGACGAGGCCGACGGCACCCCCCGGATCGACCCCCTCGCGGAACTCGCCGCGGCCGCCGGCCACGAGGACCCCGAGCAGTGGTGGGAGGACGCCGTCGAGCTCCGCGGCGACACCGACCCCCTCGCCCCCTTCGCCGCCCTCGCCGAGGCCATGACCGCCCTGCGCGAGCGGTACGGCCACGGCGGGCAGCCGCGCGACCTCGTCCGCGAGGCCCACATGCGGCTGCGGCTGCGCGCCGCCCGCAAGGAGTTCGGGGACGCCGTCGCCGTCGTCTGCGGCGCCTGGCACGTCCCCGCCCTCGCCCGGCGGACCACCGTCACCGCCGACCGCGCCCTCCTCAAGGGCCTGCCCAAGGTGAGGACCGAACTGACCTGGGTCCCCTGGACCCACCGCCGGCTCGCCCGCCGCTCCGGATACGGCGCAGGGATCGAGTCCCCCGGCTGGTACGGACACCTCTTCGCCGCTCCCGACCGGCCCGTCGAGCGCTGGATGACCAAGGTCGCGGGCCTCCTCCGGGAGGCCGACCACCCCGTCTCCTCCGCCCACGTCATCGAGGCCGTCCGGCTCGCCGAGGGCCTCGCCGCCCTGCGCGGCCGGCCCCGCCCCGGCCTCGCCGAGACCACCGACGCCGTCCGGGCCGTCCTCTGCGAGGGCTCCGACGTGCCGCTCGCCCTGGTCCGGGACCGGCTCGTCGTCGGCGACGCCCTCGGCGAGGTCCCGGCCGCCGCGCCCGCCGTCCCGCTCCAGCGCGACCTCGACCGCCTCCGGCGGAGCCTCCGCCTCAAGCCCGAGGCCGACGAGCGCGCACTCGACCTCGACCTGCGCGGCGAGACCGACGCCGCCCGCAGCCGGCTCCTGCACCGGCTCCGGCTGCTCGGCGTCGACTGGGGCGCGCCCGCCCCCGGCCGCGCCGGCACGGGCACCTTCCGCGAGTCCTGGCGGCTGCGCTGGCAGCCCGAGCTGCACGTGAAGGTCGCCGAGGCCGGCGTCTGGGGCACCACCGTCGAGGCCGCCACCACCGCCCGGGCCGAGGCCCGCGCCCTCGCCGCCGGCTCCCTCGGCGAGATCACCGACCTCGCCGAGCGGTGCCTGCTCGCCGGGCTCGCCGACGCCCTGCCGACCGTCCTCGGCGCCCTCGCCGACCGGGCCGCCCTCGACACCGACGTGGCCCACCTCGCCGACGCGCTCCCCGCCCTCGCCCGCTCCCTGCGCTACGGCGACGTGCGCGGCACCGACACGGGCGCCCTCGCCGGCGTCGCCACCGGCCTGGCCGCACGCGTCTGCGTGGGCCTCCCGCCCGCCTGCACCGGCCTCGACCCGGACGCCGCCGCCGCGATGCGCGACCGCCTGGACGCCCTCCACCCCGCGATCGGCCTCCTCCAGGACGCGGCCCCCGACCCGCCCGCCGACGACTCCGCCGGGGACCCCGCCGACGACCCCACCGCGCTCGCCTCCCGATGGGCCGGTGTCCTGCGCCGGCTCGCCGGGGCCGAGCGGGTGCCCGGCGCGATCCGCGGCCGGGCCGCGCGCATCCTGTTCGACGAGGGGCGGCTCACCGACGAGGAGGCCGCGCGGCTGATGGGCCTCGCCCTCTCGCCCGGCACCCCGCCCGCCTCGGCCGCCGCCTGGACCGACGGCTTCGTCGGCGGCACCGGCGGCGGGCTGCTCCTCGTCCACGACGAGCGCCTCCTCGCCCTCCTCGACGGCTGGCTCGCCGGCGTACCGGCCGAGGCGTTCGCCGACGTCCTGCCGCTGCTGCGGCGCACCTTCGGGGCGTACGAGACCGGGGTGCGGCGCACCCTCGGCGAGCTGGTCGCCCGGGATCCCGGTGCGGCGGGACGCCCCGCCGGCGCCCCCGTGCCCGGCTTCGCCGCGGCACCCGACGCGGAGCGGGCCGACGGAGTCCTGCCCCTCCTCGACCTCCTCCTCGGCACGAAGGCGGCCGCATGAGCACCAGCACCCCCGACGAGCGGCTGCGCCGCTGGCGGCTCGTCCTCGGCGGCGCGGCGGCCGAGGGCACCGGCCGCGCCCTGTCCGGCACCGACGCCGCCATGGACGCCGCCCTCGCCGCCCTCTACGACGGCCCGGACGGCCCCGACGGCCGAGGCGACCGGGGCGGCGGCGAGCGCAAGGGCGGGCTCGGCGGCTCCGCGCCCTCCGTGGCCCGCTGGCTCGGCGACATCCGCCGCTACTTCCCCCGCCCCGTCGTGCGGGTCATGCAGCGCGACGCCATCGACCGGCTCGGTCTCGCCACCCTCCTCCTGGAGCCCGAGACCCTGGAGGCCGTCGAGCCCGACGTGCACCTCGTCGGCACCCTCCTCTCCCTGAGGGAGGCCCTGCCCGAGACCACCCGGGAGACCGCCCGCGCCGTCGTCCGCAAGGTCGTCGCCGACCTGGAGGCCCGGCTCGCGAGCCGTACCAGGACGGCCGTCACCGGAGCCCTCGACCGCACCGTCCGGATCAGCCGGCCCCGCCACCGGGACATCGACTGGGACCGCACCCTGCGCGCCAACCTGAAGCACTACCTGCCCGAGCACCGCACGGTCGTCCCCGAGCGGCTGATCGGCCACGGCCGCGCATCCCGGGCGGTGCGCAAGGAGATCGTGCTCTGCGTCGACCAGTCCGCCTCGATGGCCGCCTCGGTCGTGTACGCCTCCGTCTTCGGCGCCGTCCTCGCCTCCCTCAGGGCCGTCGCCACGCGGCTCGTCGTCTTCGACACCTCGGTCGTCGACCTCACGGACGCGCTCGACGACCCCGTCGACGTCCTCTTCGGCACCCGGCTGGGCGGCGGCACCGACATCAACCGGGCGCTCGCCCACTGCCAGTCACGGATCACCCGTCCCGCCGACACCGTCGTCGTCCTCGTCAGCGACCTGTACGAGGGCGGCATCCGCGGCGAGCTGCTCCGGCGGGTCGCCGCGATGAAGGCGTCCGGGGTGACCTTCGTCGCCCTGCTCGCCCTCTCGGACGAGGGCGAGCCCGCCCACGACCGCGAGCACGCCGCCGCGCTCGCCGCCCTCGGCGTCCCCGCCTTCGCCTGCACCCCCGACCTCTTCCCCGAGGTCATGGCCGCCGCCCTGGAGCGGCGCCCGCTGCCGGTGCCCGACACGGCCTGAACCCCGTACGGCACGCGTCCGGCCCGTCGTGCGGAATCCGTCGCCGCCCGGCCACCCGGACGGGCGCCCCCGGGCCCAATGAGGTCCATATCACACTCGGTGCGCGGTGTCCCTCACCCCGCGCACCGGCGTGGCGTGAGGGGCGCAAACCCCGCCCCCCGCCTGCCCGGTGGGCCCCGGGCGGGGGGCGGGGGGCGCCCACGGACAGCCCCTTCGCCCCTACGTTCTGTGACCCGTATCACCGCTCGGTTGTGATCTGCGATTTAGGGACCCACGGCCCACGGGGATAACCTGCGAGACGGACATGCCGCGTCCACGGACACCGTGTACGCCTCCCTAGTGACAGCGCAGTCACGTTGCCCTCCGCGGCACGCCCACGCAGACAACGAACCGCGATCATCTAGAAAAGGGACGCGCGTGGACCTGTTCGAGTACCAGGCGAGGGACCTCTTCGCCAAGCACGGTGTACCGGTGCTGGCCGGTGAAGTCATCGACACGCCTGAGGCGGCGCGCGAGGCCACCGAGCGTCTTGGCGGCAAGTCGGTCGTCAAGGCCCAGGTGAAGGTCGGCGGCCGCGGCAAGGCCGGCGGCGTCAAGCTGGCCGCCGACCCGGACGAGGCCGTCGCCCGCGCGACGGACATCCTGGGCATGGACATCAAGGGCCACACGGTCCACAAGGTGATGATCGCCGAGCTGTCCCCGGAGATCGAGGCCGAGTACTACGTCTCGTACCTCCTCGACCGCACCAACCGCACCTTCCTGGCCATGGCCTCGGTGCAGGGCGGCATGGACATCGAGGAGGTCGCGGAGAAGACCCCCGAGGCCCTCGCCAAGGTCCCGGTCAACGCCAACGACGGCGTCACCCTGGAGAAGGCCCGCGAGATCGTCGCCCAGGCGAAGTTCCCGGCCGAGGTGGCCGAGGGCGTCGCCGAGGTCCTGGTCACCCTGTGGGACACCTTCGTCGCCGAGGACGCCCTCCTCGTCGAGGTCAACCCGCTGGTCAAGACCAAGGACGGCCGCATCCTGGCCCTCGACGGCAAGGTCTCGCTCGACGAGAACGCCGACTTCCGCCAGCCGGAGCACGAGGCCCTGGAGGACAAGGCCGCGGCCAACCCGCTGGAGGCCGCCGCCAAGGCCAAGGGCCTCAACTACGTCAAGCTGGACGGCGAGGTCGGCATCATCGGCAACGGCGCCGGCCTGGTCATGTCGACCCTGGACGTCGTCGCGTACGCCGGTGAGAACCACGGCGGCGTGAAGCCGGCCAACTTCCTCGACATCGGCGGCGGCGCCTCCGCCGAGGTCATGGCGAACGGCCTGGAGATCATCCTCGGCGACGCGGACGTCAAGTCCGTCTTCGTCAACGTCTTCGGCGGCATCACCGCCTGCGACGAGGTCGCCAACGGCATCGTGCAGGCCCTGGAGCTCCTCGCCTCGAAGGGCGAGGAAGTCACCAAGCCGCTCGTCGTGCGCCTCGACGGCAACAACGCGGAGCTGGGTCGCAAGATCCTGTCGGACGCCAACCACCCGCTCGTGCAGCGCGTGGACACCATGGACGGCGCGGCCGACAAGGCCGCCGAGCTCGCGGCTGCGAAGTAAGGGAAGAGGGACAGAACAGCCATGGCTATCTTCCTCAACAAGGACAGCAAGGTCATCGTCCAGGGCATGACCGGTGCCACGGGCATGAAGCACACCAAGCTCATGCTGGGTGACGGCACCAACATCGTCGGCGGCGTGAACCCGCGCAAGGCCGGCACCAAGGTCGACTTCGACGGCACCGAGGTCCCGGTCTTCGGCTCCGTCGCCGAGGCGATGAAGGAGACCGGCGCCAACGTCTCGGTCCTCTTCGTCCCGCCGGCCTTCGCCAAGGCCGCCGTGGTCGAGGCGATCGACGCCGAGATCCCCCTCGCCGTCGTCATCACCGAGGGCATCGCCGTCCACGACTCCGCCGCCTTCTGGGCGTACGCGCAGTCGAAGGGCAACAAGACCCGCATCATCGGCCCGAACTGCCCCGGTCTCATCACCCCGGGCCAGTCGAACGCCGGCATCATCCCGGGCGACATCACGAAGCCGGGCCGCATCGGCCTGGTCTCGAAGTCCGGCACGCTGACGTACCAGATGATGTACGAGCTCCGTGACATCGGCTTCTCGTCCGCCGTCGGCATCGGTGGCGACCCGGTCATCGGCACCACGCACATCGACGCCCTGGCGGCCTTCGAGGCCGACCCGGACACCGACCTGATCGTCATGATCGGCGAGATCGGCGGCGACGCCGAGGAGCGCGCGGCCGACTTCATCAAGGCCAACGTCACCAAGCCGGTCGTCGGCTACGTCGCGGGCTTCACCGCGCCCGAGGGCAAGACCATGGGCCACGCCGGCGCCATCGTCTCCGGCTCCTCCGGCACCGCCCAGGCGAAGAAGGAGGCCCTGGAGGCCGCCGGTGTGAAGGTCGGCAAGACCCCCACCGAGACCGCCAAGCTGGCGCGCGCCATCCTCGCGGGCTGACCCGCACAGCAGCTCGACGGGCCGTAAGCGCGTGGGCCCCGCCCCTCCAGGAGACCGGACGGGCGGGGCCCACGCGCGCGTCCGCTACCCGGCGGTGGGAACCAGTCGCTCGGGTCCCGGGTTCGGCTCGGACCGCAGCCGGTCGCGCAGCTCCACGTCCTCCTCGCCGAGCTTCTGCGGCCCGCCCCGCACCGGGACGCCGTTCACGGTCTGGCCGGGCGCGATGTCCGGGATGTAGCGGGTCGGCGCCGTCGCCGCCGTCAGGGCCGTGACGCAGGCCAGCACCGCCGTGGCCCCGACCACCGCCCGGGTCAGCCGCCGGGTCCGCCGCTCGCTGCCGCCGCGGACCGCGCGGGCCCCCGGCAGCGTCGCCGTCGGAGCCTCCGCGACCAGGGCGGCGAGCCGCCGCTGGAGTGCCTCGGGCTCGGCCAGCTCCGGCACCTTCCTGCCGATCTCCGCGTGCGCGTACAGCAGCCGGTTGGCGGCGGCCGGCGTGCTCGCCTCCGTCTCGGCGGCCGTCTCGGGCAGGTCGAGCCCGAGCCCGTCGTAGAGCAGGACGGTGCGGCGGTACGGCGCGGGCAGGTCGAGCAGCGCCCCGAGCAGCGCCCGCCGTCCGGCCTCGGTCGGCGGGGTGTCGGGGTGCTTGTGGGCGCGGCGCAGCCGGTGCCAGGGCGAGAGGGCGTACTCGTACGCCGCCGCCCGCACCCAGCCGACCGGGTCGGCGTCCGTGGCCACCTCGGGCCAGTGCTCCCAGGCGTGGTGGAAGGCGTGCTCGACGGCCTCCCGGGACAGCCGGCGGCGCCCGGTCAGCAGATACGTCTGGTGGACGAGGCCGGGGGCCGCGTGTCCGTAGAGCGCGTCGAACGCCTCCTCGGGCGTCAGCCCGGACGGCTCGGGCGCGGGCGCCTGCTCCGGCTCGGGCTCCGGTTCCGCTTCCGGGATGGGAGCGGGAGCGGGAGCGGGGGCGGGGGCCGCGGCCGGGACGGGGTCCGGGGCCGGTTTCAGGCGCTCCTCGGGACGGGCGGGGGCCTTCGGGGGCTTGGCGGCCCGTTTCGCGGCGGGCCGGGGCCGCACGTTGGCGCCGGGAGCCGGCGCCGGTCCGGCGGCGGTCTCCGCGGGGGCCTCCGCGGAGACCTCCCCGGGCAGGCCGCCGAGCAGCTTGGCGTACGCCTCGCGCTTGCGGCCCCGGGGGGCCGAGCGGCCGGTCTCCCACGCCTTGACCGTGGCCTTCGTGACGCCCATCGCCTCGGCGACCTGCTCCTCGCTCAGGGAGAGCGCCTCGCGCAGCCGGCGCCGTTCCTTCGGAGTCGGCAGCGCGGCGGCGGTGGAGTGGGACGCGGTGTCGCCGCCCCGGCTCGTCTGGCTCATCGGTGTCGACCTCCCGCGGAGCACCTCTGGGCGGAAAAGTACATAAACGTATATTGAGCGACACAACGGATGTTTGCCTGTTACGCCGCGAAAGCGCGTGTCGTTGGCAGCATGGCCCCGTGACCCACCTGACCGAGCACTCCCTGGTCCAGGGCGGGCGTTCCGCCGCGTTCGCCACCGCCTGCGTCCGCGGCGGCGTCGCCGCCGGGCTCGGCGCCGGCGCGCTCGCGGTCCTGGTGATCGTCGCCTGGATCAGCTCGCCGTTCCCCGACAGCGGCGCCGGCGGCGCCCTCCACCTCGCCGCCGGCCTGTGGCTGCTCGCCCACGGCGTCGAACTCGTCCGCACCGACACCCTCGGCGGGCTGCCCGCGCCGCTGGGGATCGTCCCGCTGCTGCCGGCCGTGCTGCCGGCCTGGCTGGTCTTCCGGACCGCCCGCTCCACCCTCGACCCGGCCGACGAGACCGGTCCGCGGCCCTCGCCCGCGGGCGCGCTCGGCGCGGTCTCCGGGGGATACCTGCTGGTCGCCGCCGTGATCGTGGTCTACAGCGAGAGCGGGCCGCTGCCCGCCGACCTCGTCACCGCGGGCCTGTGGCTGCCCGGCGTGGTGCTCGGCGCGGCCGGCGCCGGCGTGTGGACCGCGCTGGGCCGGCCGCTGCCCGGCCGGGAGGAGGCCGCCGCCGCGCTGCGCGGAGCGGCGTCCGGTCTGGTGACCCTGCTCGCGGGCGGAGCGGTCCTGGCCGGCACCTCGCTGGTCTGGCACGCGGGCGCGGCGCGGGCCTCGTACGAGGCGATCGCGGGGGAATGGTCCGGTCGGGTGGCGCTGGCGCTCCTCGTCCTCGCGCTGCTGCCGAACGCGGCGGTGTGGGCCGCCGCGTACGGGCTCGGCCCCGGCGTCGCCCTCGGCACGGGCGCCCTCGCGACCCCGCTGGGGTTCGCCGGCGACCCCGCCGTCCCGCCCTTCCCGCTCCTCGCGGCGCTGCCCCCGGAGGGGCGCGGCGGCTGGCCGCAGTGGGCCGCCGCGGCCGTGCCGCTGGTCGCGGCGGTGGTCCTCGGCCGCTCGGTGGGCCGGGCGACCGGCACCGGCCGGGGCCGGGAGACGGCGCTCGCGGCCCTGGGGGCGTCCTGGGCGTCCGGGGCGGCCGTCGCCGTCCTGGCGGGCGCGGCGGGCGGCCCGCTGGGCTCGGGCCGGCTGCTCGCCTTCGGCCCGGTGTGGTGGCAGGCGGGCGCGGCGGCGGTGCTGTGGGGCGTGGCCGTCGGACTGCCGACGGCGCTGGCGGTACGGGCCTGGGGCCGCCGGGTGCCCCGCCCGCCGCGGCCCGAGCGGCCCAAGCCCCCGAAGCCCCCGAAGCGGCCGAAGCGGCCGAAGGAAGCGCGGTCCAGGACCCCGGAACCCTCCCTGGCGGCCACCGCGCCCGCCCCGGGGCCGGCCGCCCCGGACCCCCTGGGCCTGGACTTCGACTTCTCCCTGGACGACGACGAGGGCTACGTACCGTACGACTACCTCCCCGCGTCCTGGGAGAGCCCCGGTACGCCCCCGGTGCCCCTCGCGCCCCGCCCCCCGGACGCGGAGCCGCCCCGGCCGTCCGAGACGACCGGGGCGGGGTGAAGGGCGCGAGGCGCGGGAGGGGTGCGGGAGCGCGAGGAGGGAGAGGGGCGCGCGGGGGAGAGAGGGGCGCGCGGGCTAGTCGCGCACTCCGAACCCGTCCCGCAGCGGCTTGGGCAGCAGGTCGTTGCAGGCCACGGCGCCCGCGTGGGTGAGCGCGTCGTCCCGGCACTCGTAGAAGTCCTTGTAGGCCAGCTGCATCGTGAAGCCGAAGGCGACGATCGACAGGGCCACGGCCGACGCCACCAGACCGCTGATCGCCGCCGTCCGCATCGAGCGGGCCGGGTTCGGGGCGCTCGGCGCGGCGGAGGGCCGTCCCGAGGGCTGGGACGCGGGCTGTGATTCCGGCGACACCTCGGCCGGTGCCTTCGGCTTGGCGCGCAGCGAGCTGACCGCCCAGTACAGCGACAGCGCGCCGAGCAGCAGGGCCAGCTCCGGGATGTCGAAGATCGCGAAGAAGAAGGCCCACATGCCGCCGAGGACCGCGTACCGCGCGCGCCGCTGGGCCGGGTCCGTGGGGTCCCAGCGCAGTCCCGGCCGCTCCGGCCCGGAGCCGCCCTGACCGCCCTGCCGCTCGGATCCGCGCTCGGGTCCGCGCCCGAAACCGTCCGAGGAACGGCCCGGCTGGCGGGGGCTCCAGCGACCGTCGGACGAGCCCGTCCCCGGCGACGACGGTTCGGCGCCCTCGCCGTCCGGGCCGTCCGAGCCCTCCGCGCCGTCCGGCCGACGCGGCTGCCACGGCTGGTCGGGCCTGCCCTCGGGCGGCGGGGCGAACGGGTTGTTGTCGTTCGTGGACTGGCGATCCGGCATCTGCTGGACGTCTTCCCTCTGTCGTCGTGACCGCGTCGCACCGGGCGGCGTGACCGGCGTAGGACCCTGACGCTACCCCCCAGCTCCGCCCCCGTCCCGTGGGGGCCGCCCGGTGTGCCGGTATCGTTGCTGACGGTCGGGCCATTCGTAGGGTTCCCCGTATCGACGGGCACGATTCGTTCGTAGGACCGCACAAACACCACGGAAAGAGTGACCCTGTGGCTGCCGCCCGTCTTGTCGTCCTGGTCTCCGGGTCCGGTACCAACCTGCAAGCCCTGCTCGACGGCATCGCCGCCGACCCCGAGGGCTACGGCGCGGAGATCGTCGCCGTCGGTGCCGACCGCGATTCCATCGTCGGCCTGGAGCGGGCCGAGCGCGCGGGGCTGCCCACCTTCGTCTGCCGGGTGAAGGACCACGCGACCCGCGAGGAGTGGGACCGCGCCCTGGCCGAGGCCACCGCCGCCCACGAGCCGGACCTCGTCGTCTCGGCCGGGTTCATGAAGATCCTCGGCAAGGAGTTCCTCGCCCGCTTCGGCGGCCGGGTCGTCAACACCCACCCGGCGCTCCTCCCCAGTTTTCCCGGTGCCCACGGGGTGCGTGACGCGCTCGCCCACGGCGTGAAGGTCACCGGGTGCACCGTCCACTTCGTCGACGACGGCGTCGACACCGGCCCGATCATCGCCCAGGGCGTGGTCGAGGTGCGGGAGTCGGACGATGAAGCCGCTCTGCACGAGCGCATCAAGGAAGTCGAGCGCTCGCTGCTCGTCGACGTCGTGGGGCGTCTCGCCCGGCACGGCTACCGCATTGAGGGACGAAAGGTTCAGATCGGTGAACACGGACACCGTTAAGCCCATCCGCCGCGCGCTGGTCAGCGTCTACGACAAGACCGGTCTGGAGGAGCTGGCCCGCGGTCTGCACGAGGCCGGTGTCGAGCTCGTCTCCACCGGCTCCACCGCCGGGAAGATCGCCGCCGCCGGCGTCCCGGTCACCAAGGTCGAGGAGCTCACCGGCTTCCCCGAGTGCCTGGACGGCCGCGTCAAGACGCTGCACCCGCGCGTGCACGCCGGCATCCTCGCCGACCTGCGCCTGGAGTCGCACCGCGAGCAGCTCGCCGAGCTGGGCGTGGAGCCCTTCGACCTGGTCGTCGTGAACCTGTACCCGTTCCGCGAGACCGTCGCCTCCGGCGCCACCCCGGACGAGTGCGTCGAGCAGATCGACATCGGCGGCCCGTCGATGGTCCGCGCCGCCGCCAAGAACCACCCGTCGGTCGCGATCGTCACCAGCCCCGAGCGGTACGCCGACGTCCTCGCCGCCGTCCAGGCGGGCGGCTTCGACCTGCCCGCCCGCAAGCGGCTCGCCGGCGAGGCATTCCGGCACACCGCCGCGTACGACGTGGCCGTGGCCTCCTGGTTCGCCGACGACTACGCGGCGGCCGACGACAGCGGCTTCCCCGACTTCCTGGGCGCCACCTACGCGCGCAAGAACGTCCTGCGCTACGGCGAGAACCCGCACCAGGGCGCCGCGCTGTACGTCGACGGCACGGGCGGCCTCGCCGAGGCCGAGCAGCTGCACGGCAAGGAGATGTCCTACAACAACTACACGGACACCGACGCCGCGCGCCGCGCCGCGTACGACCACGCCGAGCCCTGCGTCGCGATCATCAAGCACGCCAACCCGTGCGGCATCGCGGTCGGCGCCGACGTCGCCGAGGCCCACCGCAAGGCCCACGCCTGCGACCCGCTGTCCGCCTTCGGCGGCGTCATCGCCGTCAACCGCCCGGTGACGGTCGAGCTGGCCGAGCAGGTCGCCGAGATCTTCACCGAGGTCATCGTCGCCCCGGCGTACGAGGACGGGGCCGTCGAGGTCCTCGCCAAGAAGAAGAACATCCGCGTGCTGCGCGCCGAGGGCGCCCCCAGCAACCCGGTCGAGGTCAAGCCCGTCGACGGCGGCGCCCTCCTCCAGGTCACCGACCGCCTCCAGGCCGAGGGCGACGACCCGGCGCACTGGACCCTCGCCACCGGCGAGGCCCTCTCCGAGGCCGAGCTCGCCGAGCTCGCCTTCGCATGGAAGGCCTGCCGCGCGGTCAAGTCCAACGCGATCCTCCTCGCCAAGGACGGCGCCTCCGTCGGCGTCGGCATGGGCCAGGTCAACCGCGTCGACTCCGCCAAGCTCGCCGTCGAGCGGGCCGGCGAGGAGCGCGCCCGGGGTTCGTACGCGGCCTCCGACGCCTTCTTCCCCTTCCCCGACGGCCTGGAGATCCTCACCGCGGCCGGCGTGAAGGCGGTCGTCCAGCCCGGCGGCTCGGTGCGCGACGAGCTCGTCGTCGAAGCCGCGAAGAAGGCCGGCGTGACGATGTACTTCACCGGCACCCGCCACTTCTTCCACTGACGGACGCGGGTACGGGGCCTTCCTCTTCAGGAGGGCCCCGTACCCGTCTCTGGTCTAATGGACGGGCCCTGGCCCGGCCGGCAGTAGTGGAGACGTGGTGTTGGACGTACTGAACAGACCGCCGGCGGACCCCGCCGACGAGCGGCCCGCCGAGGACACCGCCACCGCTCCCGCCCCGTACCTCCCCCACGTGCTGATCGCGGTCGCCCTCACCGCCGCGTACTTCCTCTACTCCTGGGTGCAGTACGACCACTTCCGCACCCCCTCCTGGGACCTCGGCATCTTCGGGCAGGCCGTCCGCTCCTACGCCGAGTTCAAGGTCCCCGTCGTCGACATCAAGGGCCCCGGCTTCCCGATACTCGGCGACCACTTCAGCCCGGTGACGGCGCTCCTCGCCCCGCTCTACTGGATCTGGCCCTCGCCGGTCTCGCTGCTCTTCGCGCAGGCCGCGCTCTTCGCCGGCTCCGCCGTGATCGTCGGCCGCACCGCCCAGCAGGTCCTCGGCAGCCGGGCCACCGGCATCGCCCTCACGGTCGCCTACGGACTCTCCTGGGGCCTCCAGGAGGCCGTGAAGTCCGACTTTCACGAGATCGCCTTCGCCGTCCCGCTGCTCGCCCTCACCTGCCGCGCCCTGCTCCTCGGCCGCTGGACCGCCGCCGTCGCCTGGTCGGCGCCGCTCGTCCTGGTCAAGGAGGACATGGGGCTGACCGTCGCCATGGTCGGCGTCGTCCTCGCCCTCAAGGGGCAGCGCAGGCTCGGCGCCGCCCTCGCGGGCTTCGGCGTGGCCGCCTTCGCGCTCACCGTGCTCGTGCTCATCCCGGCCGCCAGCAAGCTCGGCCAGTACGACTACTGGGCCAAGATCGAGAAGACCGGCACGGGCGCCGAGACCTCGCTCGTCCAGATCGTCACCGACGCCCTCACCTCCGGCGAGCGCTGGGAGATGGTCCTCTACGTCCTCGCGGTCACCGGCTTCCTGGCGCTGCGCTCCCCGCTGGTGCTGCTCGTGCTGCCCACCCTCGGCTGGCGCTTCGTCTCCCAGGACGCCAACCACTGGGGCCTGCACTGGCACTACAGCGCCGTCCTGATGCCGGTCGTCTTCCTGGCCCTGGTCGACGCGGTCCGCGCGGTGCGCACCTCGCCGCGCGCCTGGCTCGCCGCGTACGGGAAGGTCGCCGTCGCCGCCTCCACGGCCGTGGCGCTCACCCTCGCCGCGAACCTCCCGCTGCGCGAGCTGCTGAAGCCCGAGACGTACGCCGCCGACGTCCGCGCCGAGCAGGCCCGGGCGGCGGTCGCGGCGGTCCCGGAGGGGGCGAGCGTCGAGGCCGACGTGCCGCTGCTGGCGCACCTCACCGCCGGCCACCGGGTCTACTGGGTGGGCACCGCGAAGGGCGCCACCCCCGACTACCTGGCGCTCGACCTGCGGGGCTGGTCCGGCCAGACCTCGGACCCGACGGTGACGGCTTCGCAGTTGCACCCGGAGGCGGCGTACGAGGTCGTCCACCGCTCGGACGGCTTCGCGGTGCTCAAGCGGAAGTGACGGGTACGCCGAAGGGCCCGGCTCCTCGACAGGAGCCGGGCCCTTCGGCGTATCGCCGCGCGGATCAGTAGCGCGGGCGGGAGAACCAGGCCGAGCCGCTGGACACCGCGGGGGCGACCGTGATGATGACGCCGAAGACCACCCAGATCAGCGGGAAGATCATCGCCGAGGCGAGGCCGGTGTCGATCGCGAAGAAGAGGTAGAACGCGCCGAAGAGCGTGCCGAGCGCGCCGTACACGATGGTCGTGATCCGGACGCCCTGGCCGCCGCTGCCGAACTTCACGCCGAGGATGATCGACAGCGTGGCGAGGCCCAGGAAGACCAGGCCGATGACGATCAGGACGCCGGCGGCGGCCGAGGCCATCGACTCGAACGGGTTGTCCTCGCCGTACGTGGAGGACAGCTCCGAGGCGTCGCTGGCGACGGCCCCGAGGTACAGCCAGAACAGCCCGCCGATGATCTGCACGGCCGAGATCAGGTACAGGAACACCCGCGCCGTCGTCAGCAGGCCCGGCATCGACTGCGGGATGTTGTTCGGGCCGCCCGGGTAGGCGCCGTACGGCGAGGCGCCCGGAGCCGCCGGGTAGCCGTAGCCGCCCTGCTGCGGGACGCCCTGGGGGGCCTGCGGGTAGCCGTAGCCCGGCTGCTGGCCCTGCGGCTGCTGGCCGTAGGGGTTGTTCGGGTCGCCGAAGCTCATCGGGTGTTTCCTCCGTGAATGTTCTCGTGCGGGGACGACGCGGCCCGCGCGGAGGAACTTTCACGGCATGTGAGCGGACTCCCCCCGGCACTTTCCGCGGCACTGCGCTGGTCATCGTCGTCGTAGCTCCGAGGTGTTGTCCAGTCGATACGCACCGGAGTTGTGCAAGTGCAACCCTTCGTTCCGCGCGGGGGCGTCCCCTGGGGGGCCCGGGCGGGACCGAATTGGGAGAAGCCGGGGGTCATCCGGGAGGATGTCCCCATGAGCGCCCAGATTCTCGATGGCAAGGCCACCGCCGCCGCGATCAAGTCCGACCTGACCGTCCGCGTGGCGGCCCTCAAGGAGAAGGGCGTCACGCCCGGTCTCGGTACCCTCCTGGTCGGCGACGACCCGGCCAGCCAGAAGTACGTCGCGGGCAAGCACCGCGACTGCGCGCAGGTCGGCATCGCCTCCATCCAGCGCGAACTCCCCGCGACCGCCACGCAGGAGGAGATCGAGGCGGTCGTCCGCGAGCTCAACGAGGACCCGGCCTGCACCGGTTACATCGTCCAGTTGCCGCTGCCGAAGGGCATCGACGAGAACCGCGTCCTGGAGCTGATGGACCCGGCGAAGGACGCCGACGGCCTGCACCCGACCAACCTCGGCCGGCTCGTCCTCAACGAGCCCGCCCCGCTGCCCTGCACGCCGAACGGCGTCATCAGCCTGCTGCGCGCCCACGGCGTGGAGATCAAGGGCGCCGAGGTCGTCGTCGTCGGCCGTGGCGTCACCATCGGCCGCACCATGCCGCTCCTCCTGACCCGCCGCTCCGAGAACGCCACCGTGACCCAGTGCCACACCGGCACCCGCGACCTCTCGGCGCACCTGCGGAACGCCGACATCATCGTGGCCGCCGCCGGCGTGCCCCACCTGATCAAGCCGGAGGACGTGAAGCCGGGCGCGGCCGTCCTCGACGTCGGCGTCTCGCGCAACGCCGAGGGCAAGATCATGGGCGACGTCCACCCCGGCGTCGCCGAGGTGGCCGCCTGGATCTCCCCGAACCCCGGTGGCGTGGGCCCGATGACCCGCGCGCTGCTGCTCGTGAACGTCGTCGAGGCCGCGGAGCGCGCGGCCGCGGCGCTCTGAGATGACGCCGGGGAGCCCGGGTTCCCCCGGGGCCCCGGGCGGGCCGCGGGAGCTGCCGCGCGGCCGGGTGGCGAAGCTCCGCCGGGTGCGGGGCTCGCGCCGGCCGCCGACCGTCACCACCGACACGGCCCGCCCCGAGGGCGGCGGCCGGGCGGCGGGCGGCGACGCTCCGGCACCGGCCCGTCAGTGGCCGCTGCTCCTCGTGCTGGGGACGGCGGCGTTCGGACTGCTCGTGGTGGGGACGGACTCGTTCCCGCAGTCCTTCCGGGTCGGGACGATGCTGGTGGGGGCCGCGCTGCTGCTGGGCGCGGTGCTCCGCCGGGCGCTGCCCTCGGTGGGCATGCTCGCGGTCCGCTCGCGCTTCACCGACATGATCACGTACGGCGTGATGGGCTCGCTGATCGTGCTGCTCGCGCTCATGGTGCAGCCGAGGCCCTGGCTCAAGATCCCGTTCCTGGAGGACGTCCTCCACCTGACGGTGACCTGACCTGACCTGACCTGGCCGGATCCGAGCCGGTCTGTCCGGTCCGTCTTCCGGTCGTGAGACGACGGCGCCCGCCCTCTCCCCCGTGGGAGGGCGGGCGCCGTCTGTGATCAAGGGTCATGTACGCGCCAACGAAGGGCAAGTTCGGGCCGCCCGCTGTGGCACGGAGGTGACCATTCCGGTACATCCGGCCGCCGGGACCGGGGTCCCGCTCACCCGCCGGAGCTGCCATCCTTCGAGGAACTTCGACGAGGGGGTGCACATGTCGGCGTGGAAGGCGCTGCCCGGCGAACTCGATCCGGACGTGCGGGCGTTCACGGAACGGCTGCGGCTGGTCATCGACCGCAGCGGACTCGGCGTCGCCGCGGTCGCCGAGCGCACCGGACCGGAACGGGACGACTGGGAGGCGTACTTGAGCGCCCGCAGACCCGTGCCGAGGAGCGCCGTCGTCGCGCTCTCCGACATCACCGGCGCCGACCTCGGCCCCCTCACCGCCGAGTGGGAACACGCCGACCGCGCCTGGAAACGCCTCCTGCGCGAGCGCGCGGTGCCGGACGGCCCGCCGGCGCCCCCGACGGCCGTACGGGACGGGGCGCGCGCTCCGGAGTCCGCATCGGTCGAGGGCCGCCTCCCGGAGCCCGTACGGGACGGGGAGCGCGCCCCTGAGGGGGTAAGGGACGGTGCCCGCCTCCCGGAGTCCGTATGGGGCGAGGGGCGCGCCCCTGAGGGGGTAAGGGACGGTGCCCGCCTCCCGGAGTCCGTATGGGGCGAGGGCCGCCTCCCGGAGTCCGTAGGGGACGGGGGACGCGACCCGGAGGGCGTACCCGCCGAGCGGACCATGCGCATCCGGCCCGTACCGCCGGCCCCGACCCCGGCTCCGGCACCCGCGCCCGCGCCCGCGGCCTCCTCGACACCCGCGCCCGCGCCCTCCTCGACACCCGCGCCCGCGGCCGGTGTCGTCCCGCGCAAGCGCCGTCGGGGGTCCCCGCTGCTCTACGCCGCCGGGATCGTGGGCGCCGCGCTCGTCGTCACCGCCGCCGTCCTCCTCGTCGACCTCGGCGGGCCCGACGCGCGGCCCGAGGCCCTCCCGGCGCCGCCGCCCTCCACCACCGCCCCGGCGCCCACGCCCAGCCTCCCGGAGGACGTGCGGTGCACCGGCGCCGACTGCGGCGGGATGGACCCGGAGGACATGGGCTGCGGCGGGCCGCTCGCCACCACCGTCGCCCGCGCCCGGATCGGCGCCGCCCTCGTCGAGGTCCGGCACAGCGAGGTCTGCGCCGCCGCCTGGGCCCGGATCAGCGGGGGCACCCCCGGCGACGAGGTCAGCGTCCAGGCGGGCACCGCCATCCAGGTCGCGAACGTCAGGGAGGGCGGCGACTCCGGCGCGTACACCTCGATGATCCCGGTCGCCTCCCCGGATGCCGTACGCGCGTGCGCGGCCCTCTCGGGCGGCGAGGACGGGTGCACGGAAGAGTGAGACGGGGCGGGGTGGCGAGGGGGGCGTCACTACAGATCCCCAAGGAAAAGGGTTAGCCTGACCGCCGGGTATCTCTTCACGTCGAGACATCGATCGATCAAAGGAGCGATATCCAGCCTCAGGGGCAGGGAAACCCCACCGCCAGCTGTCTTACGGAGATCGTCATGACCCGCACTCCCGTGAATGTCACCGTGACCGGCGCGGCCGGCCAGATCGGCTACGCGCTCCTCTTCCGCATCGCCTCCGGCCACCTGCTCGGCGCGGACGTGCCGGTCAAGCTGCGCCTCCTCGAGATCCCGCAGGGCGTCAAGGCCGCCGAGGGCACCGCCATGGAGCTCGACGACTGCGCGTTCCCGCTGCTCAAGGGCATCGACATCTTCGACGACCCGAACAAGGGCTTCGAGGGCGCCAACATCGGCCTCCTCGTCGGCGCCCGCCCGCGCGGCCCGGGCATGGAGCGCGGCGACCTGCTCGCGGCCAACGGCGGCATCTTCAAGCCGCAGGGCGAGGCCATCGCCGCCCACGCCGCGGACGACATCAAGGTCCTCGTCGTCGGCAACCCGGCCAACACCAACGCCCTGATCGCCCAGTCGGCCGCCAAGGGCGTCCCGGCCGAGCGCTTCACCGCGATGACCCGCCTGGACCACAACCGCGCGCTGACGCAGCTGGCCCAGAAGACCGGCTCCTCGGTCACGGACATCAAGCGCCTCACCATCTGGGGCAACCACTCCGCGACCCAGTACCCGGACATCTTCCACGCGGAGATCGCCGGCAAGAACGCCGCCGACGTCGTCAACGACGAGGCGTGGCTGGCCGACACCTTCATCCCGACCGTCGCCAAGCGCGGCGCCGCGATCATCGACGCCCGTGGCGCCTCCTCCGCCGCCTCCGCCGCGAACGCCGCCATCGACCACGTGTACACGTGGGTCAACGGCACCGCCGAGGGCGACTGGACCTCCATGGGCATCCCGTCGGACGGCTCCTACGGCGTCCCGGAGGGCCTGATCTCCTCCTTCCCCGTCACCTGCAAGGACGGCAAGTACGAGATCGTCCAGGGCCTGGACATCAACGAGTTCTCCCGCGCCCGCATCGACGCCTCCGTCAAGGAGCTGTCCGAGGAGCGCGACGCGGTCCGCGAGCTGGGCCTCATCTGAGCCCACCCGTCCGGCGGACGGAGTCCGTCGCAGCTTCCCGAGGCCCGGGAGGCCCCCCGGGGCCGAGCGGTGCGAGGGGAGCGTCGGGGAACGGTGCGCGACGCGGTCCGCGAGCCGGGCCTCGTCCGAGCCCGCCCGCAGTGCGCGGGCCGGCCTCGTCCGAGCCGCTCGCTCCCGCGTGTGACGGAGCCCCCGGCCGTACCTCGGTACGGCCGGGGGCTCCGCCCTTTTCCGCCCGTCAGTGGGCGCGCGGGGTGTAGTGGCCCGGGACCATGCGGGTCGTGACGGCGATGCGGTTCCAGGAGTTGATGACGACGATCGCCGCGATCACCCGGGCGAGCTCGTCCTCCTCGAAGTGCGAGGCCGCCGCCGCGTACACCTCATCGGGGACGAAGCCGTCGGTGAGGACGGTGACCGCCTCGGTGAGGGCGAGGGCGGCCAGCTCGCGCTCCGTGTAGAAGTGGCGGGACTCCTGCCAGGCGGCGAGCTGCACGACCCGCTCCACGGTCTCGCCCTCGGCGAGCGCGTCCTTGGTGTGCATGTCGAGGCAGAAGGCGCAGTGGTTGATCTGCGAGGCGCGGATCTTGATCAGGTGGTACAGCACCGGATCCACGCCCTTGGCGGCCTCCTGATCCAGCCGGAGCATCGCCCGGTAGAAGTCGGGGACGCGCTCGGCGAAGGGCATGCGGGGGGCGTGCTCGTGGGCGAGTTCCTGGGCGGGGGAGTGCGCTGTGGTGGTGGTCATGCGGCCACCGTACGCAGCGGATGGCCTGCCGCTATGGTCCATTCCCATGCGGAACGACTGGGCCACTTTCGGCGCCGACCTCCACCTCGACCTGCGCGGCTCCCGCCTCAGGGCCGGTCTCATGGACGCCCTGCGGGAGGCCGTGCGAGGTGGACGGCTGGCGCCCGGCACCCGGCTGCCGTCCTCGCGGCAGCTGGCGGCGGACCTCGGGGTGGCCCGGAACACCGTCGCCGACGCGTATGCCGAACTGGTGGCCGAGGGGTGGCTCACCGCGCGCCAGGGTTCCGGCACCCGGGTCGCCCTCCGGGCCGGTCCCCGGCCGGCCGGGGCACCGGAGAGCGGCTCCGGGGCTCCCCGGGCCGTCCCTGCCGGGCCGGCCCCGGGCGGGACCCCGTGGCGGCCGGCCGGCGGGGCGGGCGCGCGCGCCGCGCGGAGGCGGGCCGGGACGCCCGCGTACGACCTCCGGAGCGGCACCCCGGACCTCGCCTCCTTCCCGCGCGCCGCGTGGCTCAAGGCGTACCGGCGGGCGCTGACCACGGCCCCCGACGCGGCCTTCGGGTACGGCGATCCGCGCGGCCGGGAGGAGCTGCGGACCGTCCTCGCCGAGTACCTGGCCCGCGCCCGGGGCGTGTACGCCCGGCCCGAACGGATCGTGATCTGCGCGGGGTTCGCGCACGGCCTGACGCTGGTCGCCCGGGCCCTGCGCCGGCGCGGCGCCCGGTCCGCGGCCGTGGAGCCGTACGGCCTCGGCCACCACGCCGGACTGCTGCGCGACGCCGGGCTCGCCACCCCGCCGCTGTCCTTCGACGCGCGCGGCACCCGCGTCGACGGGCTGGCCGCCCTCGCCCCGGACGCGGTGCTGCTGACGGCCGCCCACCAGTTCCCGCTCGGCGGCGCGCTGCCCCCGGACCGGCGGACGGCGGCCGTCGACTGGGCGCGGGAGACCGGCGGCTTCGTCCTGGAGGACGACTATGACGGGGAGTTCCGCTACGACCGGCAGCCCGTCGGCGCGCTCCAGGGCCTCGACCCGGAGCGGGTGATCTACCTCGGCACCGCGAGCAAGTCCCTCGCCCCCGGGCTGCGGATCGCCTGGATGGTGCTCCCGGAGGAGCTGGTGGACGAGGTCGCCACCGGCAAGGGGGCGGTGGTGGACTGGATGTGCGGGACCCCCGACCAGCTCGCCTTCGCGGAGTGGCTCGTCTCGGGGGCGCACGACCGGCACGTGCGCGCCATGCGGCTGCGCTACCGGCGCCGCCGCGACCAGCTCGTCGCCGCGCTCGCCGCGCACGCCCCCGGGATCCGGCCCGGAGGGATCGCGGCGGGCCTCCACGCGGTGCTGCCGCTGCCGCCCGGCACCGAGCGCGCGGCCCTCCGCTCCGCCGCCTGGCACGGCCTGGCCGTCCAGGGCCTCGACCAGTTCCGCCACCCCGCCGCGCCGCCCGCCCTGGAGGGCCTGGTCGTCGGCTACGGCACCCCGTCCGACAGCGCCTGGCCCTCCGCCCTCCAGGCCCTCTGCCGGGTCCTGGAGGGGGTCGGCGGCGAGGGGACCGGCGACGGAGGCGGCCGGACGGCCGGCGAGGGGGTCGGTGAGGCCGGCGAGGGGGTCGGTGGGGCCGGCGAGGGCTCTTCTGGCAGGGTGGTCCCGTGACGCCGCACCCCGTCCCGGACGAACGCCCCGACACCGACGCGGAGGCCGCCGCACGGGAGTTCACCGCCCACCGGCCCCGGCTGTTCGGGCTCGCCTACCGGATGCTCGGGTCCGCCGCCGAGGCCGAGGACACCGTCCAGGACGCCTATCTGCGCTGGAGCGGAGCCGACCGGACCGACCTCGTCCACCCCGGCGCCTGGCTCGCCAAGGTCGTCACCCGCCTGTGCCTGAGCCGGCTCACCTCAGCCCGCGCCACGCGCGAGCGGTACACCGGGCCCTGGCTGCCGGAGCCGGTGCTCACGGCGGGCGGCGGCCTGAGCGGAGTGCCCGGCACCGGCCCGCTGGAGGCCGCCGAGCGGCGCGACGACGTCTCCACGGCCCTGCTGCTCCTCCTGGAGCGGCTCACCCCGGCCGAGCGCGCCGTGTACGTGCTCCGCGAGGCCTTCGGCTACCCGCACCGGGAGATCGCCGGCCTCCTCGACCTCGGCGAGGCCAACTGCCGCCAGCTGTACGGCCGGGCCGCCCGGCGGGTGGCCGAGCCCGGGGACGACGGGGCCGCCGCCCGCTTCGCCCCGCCCGAGCCCGGCCGGCACCGGGAGTTCGTCGAGTCCTTCGTCGCCGCCTCCCGCGAGGGCGACCTCGCGGGCCTGGAGAAGGTCCTCGCGGCGGACGTCGTCTGGTGGAGCGACGGCGGCGGCAAGGTCAGGTCCGCCCTCCGTCCCGTCCGGGGCCGCGACCACGTCCTGCGCTTCCTCGCCGGTGTCGCCCACCGCAAGGAGGAGGGCTCCCGGCTCACCGTCGTGGAGGTCAACGGCGAGCCCGGGATCGTGCTGCACGTCGGCGCGCGGGTCCTCGGCGTCGCCTCGGTGGCGGTCGGCGCGGACAGCCTCGTCACCGACGTGCGGATGGTGATGAACCCGGACAAGCTCGGCTACGCGTCCCGGCAGTTCGCCGCGTACCCGGAATCCGGCGGCTGAGGCCGTCACATCCGCGCGGCCCCGCCGGTCAAGCCGGTGAGGGGCGCTCCACGGGGAGCGCCCGCGACCGGAAGGAGCCCGGAGACGACCACGGCGACGAAGACGATCCTGGTGACGGGAGCCACCGGCACCCTCGGCAGGCCGCTGTGCGCCCGGCCCGCGCGGCCGTCCGGCTCGTGTCCGGCGGTCCGTCCGGCGTGAGGTCCGTCAGTCCGGGGCGGCCGTCCGCTCCGCTGGCCCCCCGGCCGGAGCCGGGGTCGCGGCCGGGGCCTCGCCGAAGCGGGCCAGGGTCAGGGAGGCGGCCACGGCCACGGCGAAGCCGGTGACCGCCAGCCAGCCGAGGCCCTCGCGGGTCCGGTCGCCCAGCCAGAGGACGCCGGCCGCCGCGGGGCCCAGCGTCTCGCCGAGGACCATGCCCGCCGTCGCCGTCGTCACCGAGCCCCGCTGGAAGGCCGAGGTCAGCAGCAGGAACGCGGCCGCGCCGCCGAGCAGCAGCGCCCACAGCGCCGGGTCGGCCGGGCCCACCCCGTCCAGGAGCCGCACCGCCACCTCGACCACCCCGAAGCCGATCCCGGCGCCGAGGCCCAGGACCAGCGCCCGCGAGCGGTCCGGGAGCCGGCCGGCCGCCGCGCCGAGCAGCAGCACCCCGGCCGCGGCGCCGAGCAGCGCCCACGGCAGCGCCTCGGGCCCGTCCCGGTGGCCCTCCCGGCCCGCGGCGAGCGCCAGCATGGCGAGCCCCAGGCAGACCGCTCCCACCGCGCCCCACTCGGTCCGGCTGAGGCGCACCGGGAGCATCCGGGAGGCCAGCGCCGCCGTGACGGCGAGGCTCGCGGCGAGCGCCGCGCCGACCGCGTACAGGGGGAGCGTCCGCAGGGCCACGACCTCCAGGGCGAAGCCGAGGCCGTCGAGGCCGAGCCCGACGAGGTACCGCCACCGCCGCAGCGCCCGCCAGAGCAGCCCGAGGTCGACCCCGCTGCCGGTCCCGGGCTCGGCCTCGCGGGCGCCGGCGGCCTGGAAGACGGTCGCGGCGCCGAAGCACAGGGACGAGCCGAGCGCGCAAACCATACCGAAGAGCACATAGCGACTCTAGGTGCCGGAGCCGGAAAGCGGCGGCCTACACTGTGCGGTCGCGAGGCCCGCGGTCATGCGAACGGCCGCGCGGACGTGCCACGCGCACACGAAGGTGCGCGGCCACGCGAAGGGGAGGGCGAGGGACATGCGGAGGCTCAGGTCGAGCACGGTGGTGCTCGGCGGTATGGGCGTGCTCGCGGCGACGATCACCGCCTGCGGCGCCGAACCCGACCGCCGGTGCGCGGACCCGGTGACGCTGGAGGAGCTGCCCGGCTACCGGTGCGACACCGGCGGCTCCGGCGACGACGACGATGACGACGGCACGACCGCCCGCGGCGCCTACTACTACGGCGGCTCCGTCCGCGACGCGCGCGTGACCGGCGGCAGCTTCGACAGGAAGGCCGTCGAGACCGGCGGCTTCGGCTGCTCGTCCTCCGGGTCGAGCGGCGGCTGAGACGCGGGACCCACGGACGGACGGACCGGCACCATGGAACGGCACACCATCGAACCCCGCCCGGGCTGGCAGGAGATCGTCGAGGAGCAGGGGCTCGTCTATCCGCTGACCCGCTACCCGGACGGCTCGCTCCGCCCGTACTGGGACGAGAGCGCGTACTACTCCTTCACGCTGCCCGAGGTCGAGGCGCTGGAGGAGGTCGTCGAGGAGCTGCACGCCATGTGCCTCGCGGCAGCCGCGCACATCGTCGAGCGGAATCGTTTCGCCGATCTCGGGATCACCGACCCCGGGGTCGCCGGGCGGGTCGCCGAGTCCTGGCGCCGGCGCGCCGAACTCCCCTCCCTCTACGCCCGCTTCGACCTCGTCTACGACGGCACGGGCCCGGCGAAGATGCTGGAGTACAACGCCGACACCCCGACCTCCCTGGTGGAGGCCGCGAGCCCGCAGTGGTTCTGGATGGAGGAACGCTTCCCCGGCGCCGACCAGTGGAACTCGCTCCACGAGCGGCTCGTCGACGCCTGGAAGCGGCAGGCGCCGCTGCTGCCGCCCGGTCCCGTCCACTTCGCCCACTCCGAGACCGACGAGCTCGGCGAGGACCTGATGACGGTCGCGTACCTCCGCGAGACCGCCGAGCAGGCCGGACTCGCCACCGAGGCGCTCTCCGTCGAGCGGATCGGCTGGGACCGGCTCTCCCGCCGCT
Organism: Streptomyces sp. NPDC014656; assembly: GCF_043084305.1. NCBI lineage: Bacteria > Bacillati > Actinomycetota > Actinomycetes > Kitasatosporales > Streptomycetaceae > Streptomyces > Streptomyces sp. NPDC014656. The sequence goes on along the minus strand of NZ_JBIBZN010000002.1, from coordinate 682,398 downwards.
TCGTCGACGAGAAGCTGCGCTTCATCCGCAGCTGCTTCAAGCTCTACCCGTGGGAATGGCTGGTCACCGACCGCTTCGGCAAGCACGTCCTGTCCACCCTGGACAACGGCGGCGGCTCCGGCACCACCTGCTGGATCGAGCCCGCCTGGAAGATGCTGCTCTCCAACAAGGCGCTCCTCGCGATCCTCTGGGAGCTCTACCCCGGCCACCCCAACCTGCTGCCCGCCTACCTCGACGGGCCGCGCGAGCTGGCGGCGACCACCGGCTGGGCGGCCAAGCCGCTGCTCGGCCGGGAGGGCGCCGGCGTCACCCTGCACGAACCCGGCAGCGAGCCGGCCGTCCGCGACGAGCCCTGCTGCTACCAGGGCCTCGCCCCGCTCCCCGACTTCGACGGCAACCGCACCCTGCTCGGGGCGTGGGTCGTCGAGGACGAGGCCGCCGGGCTCGGCATCCGGGAGTCGGCGGGCGCGATCACCGACGAGTACGCCCGCTTCCTCCCGCACGTCATCCTGTAGGGCCTGCTCCGGCACGTACTCCCGCAGCGGCGCCGGCTCCGGCCCGGCCGCACCGGCCGGGGCCGGGGCCCGCTCCAGGGCCCGCTCCAGCGTCTCGTCGAAGTGCGGCAGGATGATGTCGCCGGCCTTCAGCTCCGGGGCCGGCGGCGTCCACTGGCCCCAGGCGGTCAGGTCGTGCGTCCACGTCACCACGGCCTTCGCCCCGCAGGCGCGGGCGGCGGTCCGGGTGGTCGCGCCGAACGCGCCGTACGGCGGGCGCAGCAGCCGCGGCCCGTCGCCGAACTCCGCGGGGCGCGCGTCCCGCGCCCCGCACACCTCGGCCCTCTGCCCGGCCGCGTCCAGCGTGGTGAGGTCCGGGTGGCCGACCGCGTGGTTCTCGATCCGCGCCCGCCCCTGGCCGAGCAGCCGGTGGAAGGGGCCGGGGCCGTACGAGTACGCCCCCGGGAGCAGGAACAGCGAGGCCGGCACCCGGCGGCCGAGCAGCAGCCGCGCGGCGGCGGGGTCGTGGAACCAGCCGTCGTCGAGGGTGATGAAGACGACCGGGTCCGTGGTCTCCACCCGGGAGACCACGGGCGCGGACTCGGGCCGGACCCCCGCGGGGCGGCGTTCGCGGGTCCGCCGCCGCCCCGGAAGCGTGCCCCGTCAGTCCGAGAGCACCGCCCGCAGCTGCTCCAGGCCCCAGTCCAGGTCCTCCTTCGAGATCACCAGCGGCGGCGCGACGCGGATCGTCGAGCCGTGGGTGTCCTTCACCAGGACGCCCCGCTCCATGAGCCGCTCCGACACCTGCCGGCCCGTGCCGCGCTCCGGCGCGATGTCCACGCCCGCCCACAGGCCCCGGCCCCGCACCGCCTCCACCGCGCCTCCGCCCACCAGCAGCCCCAGCTCCGCGTGCAGGTGCTCGCCCAGCTCCGTCGCCCGCTGCTGGTACTCCCCGGTCCGCAGCATCGCGATCACCTCCAGCGCCACCGCGCAGGCCAGCGGGTTCCCGCCGAAGGTCGAACCGTGCTCGCCCGGCCGGAAGACCCCGAGCACGTCCGCGTCCGCGACCACCGCCGACACCGGCACCACGCCGCCGCCGAGCGCCTTGCCCAGGATGTACACGTCCGGGACGACGCCCTCGTGCTCGCACGCGAAGGTCCGGCCCGTCCGGCCCAGGCCCGACTGGATCTCGTCCGCCATGAACAGCACGTTCCGCCGGGACGTCAGCTCCCGCACCCCGCGCAGATAGCCGGCCGGCGGCACCAGCACGCCCGCCTCGCCCTGGATCGGTTCGAGCAGCACCGCCACCGTGTTCTCGGTGACCGCCGCCTCCAGCGCCGTCAGATCGCCGTACGGCACGATCTCGAATCCCGGCGTGTACGGCCCGTAGTGGTCCCGGGCCTCGTGGTCCGTGGAGAACGACACGATCGTCGTCGTCCGCCCGTGGAAGTTGTTCCCCGCCACCACGATCTTCGCGTGCCCGTCCGGCACGCCCTTCACCTCGTACCCCCACTTCCTGGCGGTCTTCACGGCCGTCTCGACCGCCTCCGCGCCGGTGTTCATCGGCAGCACGGTCTCCTTGCCGCACAGCTCGGCCAGCCTGGTGCAGAACTCGGCGAACCGGTCGTGGTGGAAGGCCCGCGAGGTCAGCGTCACCCGCTCCAGCTGGGCCTTCGCCGCCTCGATCAGCCGGCGGTTGCCGTGCCCGAAGTTCAGCGCCGAGTAGCCGGCGAGCATGTCCAGGAAACGGCGCCCCTCGACATCGGTCATCCAGGCCCCCTCCGCGGAGGCGACGACGACGGGCAGGGGGTGGTAGTTGTGGGCGCTGTGCGCCTCCGAGGCAGCGATCTCGTCTTGCGTTCTCGACACGGGATCTCCGATCGTCCTGCGGCCGGGGTGTGTTGTGGCCCCTTCTTATCGTCGCTCGCATCCCGGACGAAGAAACCTCGGCGACGGCGCGCCCGCTAGTCTGTGAACACGCGCGGCGACTGGCGTACGGGGAACCGACCCCGGGGGAGCCGCGCGCGCCCCACCACACGAGGTGCCGCTCGCCTGGGCATCACGGGACCGCCCGCGTCCCGTGCGGCACCCGCCCCGGGACGTTCCGACGCACGCCCGGAGGAACACGTGACCACGCGCCCGCAGACCACAGGCCACCCCGCGCTCGCCGCCGCCGACCCCGAGCTCGCCGCCCTCGTCGGCGCCGAGGAGCGGCTCCAGGCGGACACCCTCCGCCTGATCCCCAGCGAGAACTACGTCTCCGCCGCCGTCCTCGAAGCCTCCGGCACCGTCCTCCAGAACAAGTACAGCGAGGGCTACCCCGGCCGCCGCTACTACGAGGGCCAGCAGGTCATCGACCAGGTCGAGACCCTCGCGGTCGAGCGCGCCAAGGCCCTCTTCGGGGTGGGCCACGCCAACGTCCAGCCCTACTCCGGCTCCCCGGCCAACCTCGCCGTCTACCTCGCCTTCGCGAAGCCCGGCGACACCGTCATGGGCATGGCGCTCCCGATGGGCGGCCACCTCACCCACGGCTGGGGCGTCTCCGCCACCGGCTCCTGGTTCCGCGGCGTCCAGTACGGGGTCCGCCACGACACCGGCCGCGTCGACTACGACCAGGTCCGCGACCTCGCCCTCGCCGAACGCCCCAAGATCATCTTCTGTGGCGGCACCGCCCTGCCCCGGACCATCGACTTCGCCGCCTTCGGCGAGATCGCCCGCGAGGCCGGCGCCGTCCTCGTCGCCGACATCGCCCACATCGCCGGCCTCGTCGCCGGCGGCGCCCACCCCTCCCCGGCCGGCCACGTGGACGTGATCTCCACGACCACCCACAAGACCCTCCGCGGCCCGCGCGGCGCCATGCTGATGTCCACCGAGGAGCACGCCAAGGCCCTCGACAAGGCCGTCTTCCCCGGCCTCCAGGGCGGCCCGCACAACCAGACCACCGCCGCCATCGCCGTCGCCCTGCGCGAGGCGTCCCTGCCCTCCTTCCGCGACTACGCCCACGCCGTCGTCGCCAACGCCAAGGCCCTCGCCGACGCCCTCCTCGCCCGAGGCTTCGACCTGGTCTCCGGCGGCACCGACAACCACCTGATCCTGATGGACCTCACGTCCAGGAAGGTCCCCGGCAAGACCGCCGCCAAGGCCCTCGACCGCGCCGGCATCGTCACCAACTACAACACCGTCCCCTTCGACCCCCGGAAGCCCTTCGACCCCTCCGGCCTCCGCATCGGCACCCCCTCCCTCACCTCCCGCGGCCTCACCCCCGCCCACATGGACCGGGTCGCCGACTGGATCGACCGCGCGGTCACCGCCGCCGCGACCGGGGACGAGGACGCCCTCGCCCGGATCCGCGCCGAGGTCGCCGGCCGGATGGCCGGCCACCCGGCCCCGGGCCTGCCCGCCTGACCCCGCCCGCGACCGGCCGGGCTACCGGACGGAGGCCGCGATCCGCAGCGCCTCCGTCCGGTCCGGTATGCCCTCCAGACGGAGCGTCAGGCCCGCCGACGGCCGCACCCACAGCAGCGTCGGCCCCGCCGCCCGCACCTCCTGCCGCCACCGGCCGTCGACCGAGGAGAGCGGGAAGACCAGCCGGTGCGGCGCGGCGAACCAGTACGCCGCCGTCCCGTCCGCGAGCGCCACCGGCTCCGGGGCCACCCGCACCTCCTTCACGAAGCCGGGGTCCAGCGCGCCCGGGAACTCGTCCAGCCGGACCACCGCCCCTTCCGCCGTCCGCCAGCACACGCCGACCACCGCCCTCGGCGCCCGCCCCGTCACCGCCGTGACCGCCCCGGCCGCCCCCTCCGGCAGCAGCGGCGCGAAGCCCGCCAGCCGGGCCGCCTCCGCCACCGGCACCGGATCCGGGCACCCCGGAACCGCCGCGGGAGCCGCCGGCGGCGCCCCCGGCGCGTACTCCACCGCGACCCCGCCGACGCCCAGCCACTCCACCACCGCCGCCCGCACCGGCGGCGTCAGCACCGCCACCACCAGCACCCCGGACAGCGCCGCGAGCAGCGCCCGCCACCGCCGCCGCGCCCACCCCCACCGCTCCGGCTCCGGCTCCGGCTCCGGCACCGGCACGTGCTCGGCGAGGAGCTGGGCCAGCACCCGCTCGGCCATCGACTCCCCGTCCACGTCCGGCACCCGCAGCGACCGCCCGAGCTCCCTCAGCTCCTCCGGCAGCCCACCGGAAACCCCGTCCTCACGCACGCCCCTCACCTCCCTCCGCCGTCCCCATCGCCGACCCCAGCTTCTTCAGCGCCCGGCTCAGCCGCGACTTCACCGTCCCCCGCGGCCACCCCAGCGCCTCGGCCGTCTCCGCCTCGTCCAGCTCCAGCAGATAGCGGTGCACCACCACGCTCCGGTGCTCCTCCGCCAGCCCGTCCAGCGCGGCGAGCAGCCGCCGGCGCCGCTCGCCGTCCACCGCCGCCACCAGCGGGTCCGCCGACTCCGGTATCAGCGGCTCGCCCGCGAGCAGCTCCGCCTCCCGTCCGGCCACGGCCCGCTGCCGGCCCGCCGTCCGCAGTGTGTTCCTCGTCTCATTGGCCACGATGCTCAGCAGCCAGGGCCGGAAGGACGCCCCCTCCCGGAAACTCCCCAGCGAGCGGTACGCCTTGAAGAAGGCCGCCTGCACCACGTCCTCGGCCTCCGCACCCGCCCCGCACGCCACCGCCGCCCGCAGCGCCACCGGCGTGTGCGCGCGGACCAGCTCCGCGTACGCCTCCGGCTCTCCGGCGCGTACCCGGGCGATCACGGCGCTCTCGTCGACGACGGCCGAGCCCCCCTCCCGTGTCCTCACGATCCTGGTACACCGGAAGTCGGGGATCGGTTCCCGCACCTGAGAGAATGATGTGCATGGCCTCTGATGCTCGTCCCCGCGCGCTCTCCGGAATCCAGCCCACCGCGGGCTCGTTCCACCTCGGCAACTACCTCGGTGCGATCCGGCAGTACGTCGCGCTGCAGGAGTCCCACGACGCCTTCTACATGGTCGTCGACCTGCACGCCATCACGGTCCCCCAGGACCCGGCCGCGCTGCGCGCCAACACCCGCTTCGCCGCCGCCCAGCTCCTCGCCGCCGGCCTCGACCCGGAGCGCTGCACCCTCTTCGTCCAGAGCCACGTCCCCGAGCACGCGCAGCTCGGCTGGGTCATGAACTGCCTCACCGGCTTCGGCGAGGCGTCCCGCATGACGCAGTTCAAGGACAAGTCCGCCAAGCAGGGCGCCGACCGCGCCACGGTCGGCCTCTTCACCTACCCGATCCTCCAGGTCGCGGACATCCTCCTCTACCAGGCCACCCACGTCCCGGTCGGCGAGGACCAGCGCCAGCACATCGAGCTCACCCGCGACCTCGCGGAGCGCTTCAACGGCCGCTTCGGCGACACCTTCACGGTCCCGGCGCCGTACATCGTCAAGGAGACCGGGAAGATCTACGACCTCCAGGACCCGACGATCAAGATGAGCAAGTCGGCGTCCACGCCGAAGGGCCTCGTCAACCTCCTGGACGACCCGAAGGTCACCGCCAAGAAGGTCAAGAGCGCCGTCACCGACACCGACACGGTGATCCGCTTCGACCCGGAGAACAAGCCCGGCGTCTCCAACCTCCTCGCGATCATGGCCACCCTCACGGACACGAGCATCGCGGACCTGGAGAAGAGCTACGAGGGCAAGATGTACGGCGCCCTCAAGACCGACCTCGCCGAGGTCATGGTGGAATTCGTCACCCCCTTCCGGACCCGCACCCAGGAATACCTGGACGACCCGGAGACGCTGGACTCGGTCCTGGCCAAGGGCGCGGAGAAGGCCCGGGCGGTCGCCGCCGAGACCCTGGCGCAGACCTACGACAGGATCGGCTTCCTGCCCGCGAAGCACTGACGCGGAGCAGGGTCCGAGGACCCTGGCCATGAGGGTGGTGCAGGCCGCACACTGGCGGCTGCACCACCGCACGACGAACCGATCAGAACGACGGAGGAGAACGACGTGGGGACCGTAACGCTCGGCGTTTCGATCGCGGTCCCGGAGCCTCACGGCAGCCTGCTCCAGGAGCGGCGCGCGGGCTTCGGCGACCCCGCCGCGCACGCCATCCCCACCCACGTCACCCTCGTCCCGCCCACCGAGGTCGACCGGGGCCGGCTGCCGGAGATCGAGGCGCACCTCGCCGGCGTCGCCGCCGACTGGCTCCCCTTCGGGATCCGGCTCAGCGGCACCGGCACCTTCCGCCCGCTCTCCCCGGTGGTCTTCGTCACCCTCGCCGAGGGCGTCACCGGCTGTGACCGGCTCCAGGCCCGCCTCCGGGAGGAGGCCGGCCCGCTCGTCCGCGAGCTGCAGTTCCCGTACCACCCGCACGTCACCGTCGCCCACGGCATCACCGAGGAGGCGATGGACCGGGCCTACGAGGAACTGGCCGGCTACGAGGCCGCCTGGACCTGCTCCTCCTTCGCCCTCTACGAGCAGGGCGCGGACGGCGTCTGGCGGAAGCTGTACGACTACGAGTTCGGCAGCGGCCGTCCGGTCCCGGCCGTCCCCTCCCAGGGCGGCAGCCCGGTCCGCTCCTCCTGAGCGACGGGCGCGGCGCCCGTACGGCCCGCCCCGGCGGTGCTCACACCGGCAGCCGCCGGTGCAGCGGCCGGGGCACGTGCCGCAGCGCCGAGGCCACCAGCCGCAGCGGGCCCGGCACCCACACCGTCTCCGAGCGGCGTCGCAGCCCCAGCTCGATCGCGCCCGCCACCGCCTCCGGGGTGGTCGACAGCGGCGCCTCCGGCCGTCCGGCCGTCCGCGCGGAGCGCACGGCGCCCGGCCGCACCACCATCACGTGCACGCCCGTCCCGTGCAGCGCGTCCCCCAGCCCCTGCGCGAAGACGTCGAGCCCCGCCTTCGACGAGCCGTAGATGAAGTCGGCGCGGCGCCCCCGCTCGCCCGCCACCGACGACAGCACCACCAGCGAACCGTGCCCCTGGGCCTGGAGCGCGCCCGCGCACACCAGCGCCGCCGACACGGCGCCCGTGTAGTTGGTCTGCGCGACCCGCACCGCCGCGGCCGGATCGGACTCGTCCCGCGCCTGGTCGCCGAGGACCCCGAAGGCCAGCAGCACCAGATCGACGTCGCCCTCGGCGAAGACCCGTCCGAGCCGCTCCGCGTGCGCGTCCGTGTCCAGCGCGTCGAAGGGGACCACGCGCACCTCCGCCCCCAGCGCGCGCAGCGACTCCGCCGCGGCGGTCAGCTCGGGGGAGGGGCGGCCGGCCAGCCACACCGTCCGGGTGCGGCGGGCGATCAGCCGGCGGGCGGTGGCGAGCCCGATGGCGGACGTGCCGCCGAGCAGCAGCAGGGACTGGGGGGCACCGAAGGCGTCCTTCACGACATCACTCCTGATCACTTCTGATCACTTCTGCAGGCCGAGCCGGCGGGAGAGGTCCGAGCGGAACACGGACCGGGGGTCGAGCGCGGCCAGCAGCCCCCGGAAGGCGTCGAGCCGCGGATACATCACGGGCAGCAGGGCGGGCCGCAGCCGGGCGTCCTCGGCGAGGCAGACCCGCCCGCCGGCCGCCGCCACCCGCTCGTCGAGCCCGTCGAGGAACCGCCCGAGCCCGGGCGCCCCCGCCGGCGCGTCGAAGGCGAGGGACCAGCCGCGCACCGGGAACGCCAGCGGACCGGCCCCGTCGGCGTGCACCCGCTCCACGCGCGCGTGCCGGGCGGCCCGGGCGGGCGAGCGCCGGTGGGCGAGCAGTGCGAGCAGCCCGCGCAGCACCTCCTCCCGCCCCTCGGGGACCGCGCACCGGTACCGCACGAAGGCCCCGGCCACGAAGCCGTACGGGCCCGCCGCGGAGCCGTACGGCCCCGCCACGCGCGCGCGTGCCAGCCCCGGCAGCGGCCGCAGCCCGCCCGGGGCCCGCACGCCGTCCAGGAAGGACGGCGGGGCCAGCGGAGCGCGGCGCGCCCGGTGGCCCCGGGGGAGACCCGCGTACGGGACGGGGGCGGCGGTCGTGAGGACGGCGCGGCCCCGGCCGGTCAGCTCGACCCGGGCCCGCGCGTACGGCTCCCGGGGCGCGCCGGGCCCCGTCCAGTGGGCCAGCAGCGCGTCGGCGTCGCGGAAACGGGCGGTCCGCTCCCGCAGGAAAGCCGTCTCGACCGGCCGCAGGGCCAGCGTCACCGAGAGGACCACCCCGGTGAGGCCGAGCCCGCCGACGGTCGCCCCGAAGAGCGGGGCGCCGCGCCGCAGCGCCCTGGACTCCCCGTCGGCGCCGAGGAGTTCGATCGCCTCGACGCCGTCGCCGTACCCCGAGGCGACCGCCCCGCCGGCCGTCCAGCCGCCCGCGCCCGTCCGGGGGTGGAGGCCGTACGGCAGCAGGACCCGGGCGAGGGCGCCCAGTTCGGTCCCCGCCTCGCAGACCACCAGGCCCGCCGCCGCGTCGAGGCCGCGGATCCGGTCGAGCGCGGTCAGGTCCAGGACGGTGCCGCCCGCGTTCTGGGCGGCGTCGCCGCAGGACCGGCCGAGGCCGCGGGCGACGGCGCCGCGCGGCCCCCGGCCGAGGACCGCCCCGGCGGCCTCGGCGGCCGAGCGGGGCCGGGCGAGCAGCGCGAGCGAGGGCGCGGTGCGCCCGGCGCCCGTGAGAGGCACGAAGTCGTCGTCCAGGACGAGGGGTTCGACAGCCATGGAGTGACGGTATCGCCGCGTATGTCGCTTATGCCGGTATTGGGGTTCCTGTCGTGCGGTGTCGGTCCCCGCGCCCCGCCCGCCGGCGGGGGATGCTCGGTGCCATGGACTGGCTGACCAAGCTCCCCGTCATCGGCCCCTGGGCCGCCCGGCTGATGAGGACGCACGCCTGGCGCTCCTACGAGCGGCTCGACGAGGTCCACTGGAGCCGGCTCGCGGCCGCCATCACCTTCCTCTCCTTCCTCGCCCTCTTCCCGCTGATCACGGTCGCCGCCGCGATCGGCGCCGCGCTGCTCACCGACGACCAGCTCGACCGGATCGAGGAGAAGCTCTCCGACCAGGTCCCCGGCATCTCCGACCAGCTCGACATCGGCGGCCTCGTCGACAACGCCGGCACCGTCGGGCTCGTCGCCGGCGCCCTGCTGCTCTTCACCGGCGTCAGCTGGGTCGGCTCGATGCGGGACTGCCTGCGGGCGGTCTGGCGCCTCGACGACGCCGACGAGGGCAACCCCGTGACGCGCAAGGGCAAGGACGCCGTCGTCCTCTGCGGCCTCGGCGGCGTCGCCCTCTGCTCGCTCGCCGCCTCCTGGCTCGGCTCCACGGCCGTCGGCTGGAGCGCCGACCGGCTCGGCATCTCCGGCGGCGGGGCGGGCGGCGTCCTGCTCCAGGGCGCCGCCGTCGTCGTGGCGATGGCCGCCGACTTCCTGATCCTGCTCTACGTCCTGAAGCCGCTGCCCGGCGTCGACCCGCCGCGCCGCCGCCTCGTCGTGGCCGCCCTGATCGGCGCGGCCGGCTTCGAACTCCTCAAGCTGCTGCTCGGCGGCTACATGCGCGAGGTCGCGGCGAAGTCGATGTACGGGGCCTTCGGCGTGCCCGTGGCCCTGCTCCTCTGGATCAACTTCACCGCGAAACTCCTGCTGTTCTGCTCCGCGTGGACGGCCGTGGACGCTAAGGATTCACGTCCGGATCCGGATCGGCGGCCCGGGAACGGGAACGGGAGCGTTCCGCCGCCGGCCAGCGACGGTTGACCAGGAAGACCGCGGCCGCGAGCAGCACCAGCACCCCGCCCGCGACGGCCAGCGCGATCCCGACCCCGCCCGAGCTCCCCCCGGCGGAGGCCGCGACGGCCGGAGCGCTCGACTCCGGGTGCTCCCTGCCGGGCGCCGGCGCGGCCCCCGACTCCGTGCCGCCCGACGGCCGCGCCACCGGAACCGCGTTCTTCGGCGCCACCAGCTCACCCACCGGCGTCACCTTCCCGGACGCCGCGAAACCCCAGTCGAGCAGCCGCGCGGCCTCCTTGTAGACCGCGTGCTGCTCCTTCGAGGAGGGGTTCATCACCGTCACCAGCAGCACCCGGCCGTTCCGCTCGGCGACCCCCGTGAAGGTGGCGCCCGCGTGCGTGGTGTTGCCGTTCTTCACCCCGGCGATGCCCTGGTACGGGGCGATGCCGAAGTCGCCGGTCAGCAGCCGGTTGGTGTTCTGGATCTCGAAGCTCTCGCGCTTCTTGCCCGGCTTCGCCTCCCCGGGGAAGGCCGCGCGCGGGGTCGCCGCGTACTCCCGGAACTCCGGCTTCTGCATGCCGTTGCGGGCGATCAGTGTCAGGTCGTACGCCGACGAGACCTGCCCCGGGGCGTCGTAGCCGTCCGGCGTCTTCACGCGCGTGTCCAGCGCCTGGAGTTCGGCCGCGTGCGCGTTCATCTCGGCGACGGTCTTGTCGAGCCCCTGGTTCATCCGCGTCAGGACGTGCACCGCGTCGTTCCCGGACCGCAGGAAGACCCCCAGCCACAGGTCCCGGACCGTGTAGCTCTGCTTCTCCTTTATCCCGACGAGGCTCGACCCCTCGCCGATCCCGGCCAGGTCCTCGCCGGTCACCAGGTGGACCTGGTTCCGGTTCGGGAACTTCGGCAGCAGGGTGTCCGCGAACAGCATCTTCAGCGTGGAGGCGGGCGCCAGCCGCCAGTGCGCGTTGTGCGAGGCGAGCACCGCGCCGCTCTCCGCGTCCGCGACGATCCACGACCGCGCCGACAGCTCCTTCGGCAGCACCGGCGCCCCGGCCCCCAGCTTCACCTGGGTGCCCGGCAGCCCGAGCAGCACCCCGCCCACCGACGACATGTTCGCCGGCGGCTTCGGCTGCTCCTCCTTCTTCTCCGGCGCCTTCCCGGTCGCCCCCGGCTTCACGGGCTCGTCCGCGAAGGCGGGTCCGGCCCCCAGCGCGAGCGGCATCAACAGTGCGGCAATGACCGCACAAGCGATCCTCTTCGAAGCAGACACGATCGAGAACGTACATGCCCGCCCCGCCGATCCGAACCCCGCGCCCCCCTTCACACCCGGCCGTCCACCCGGACGCGGGTCTCGCGGCGGGCCGACCGGGGGTGGCCGGGGCGGTCGGAGGCGGTCGGGGTCCGGCAGAGGGCGGTCCGCGGCGTCAGACCGCGGAGCTCTCCCCGCGCGCGTTCGCCCGCACGCCGCGCAGGCCGATCACCCCCACCGCCGTGCCCAGGAGGAAGGACGTGACCGCCAGGGCGAGGTGGACCCACAGATAGGCCGTCGGACCGCCCGCGTCGTCGAAGGCGAGTCCGCTCGCGTCCTTGAAGAGGTTGCGCGCGAAGGTGATCCAGATCACCCAGGACCAGACGCCGAACGCGAGCAGGAACCAAGACGTGGGCCGGTTGAGTTTCACGGGTGCCCTTCCGGGGGGTGAGCGGGTCGGCTCTGCCAGTATCCGACGCGTTCCCCCCGGTCCGGCGGCGGGGGTTCCGCAGCCCTTCGCCGCCGTCCCGTTCGACCGACACAAGTGAGGTTCCGGGCGTGTTCGCCTTCCTGCCCTTCCTGGTCGTGGCTCTCGCGCTGCTCGGCGCGGTCCACTGGTACGTGTGGCGCCGGCTGGTCCGGGACCTCACCGCGGCCGGTGGGCCGGCGCGGCGCGCCGGGACCGCCGCCGTGATCGTGCTGCCGCTGCTCTCGGTCGCCGCGCTCGCCTCCGGGCGGGCGGGGGCGCCCTTCCTGTTCCAGCAGGTCGTGGCCTGGCCCGGCTTCCTGTGGCTCGCGGTGCTGCTGTACCTGGTGCTGGCGCTGGCCGTGGGGGAGGCCGTGCGGCCGCTGCTGTCGCGGTGGCTCGCGCGGCGGGCCGCCACGGCACCGGCCGCCCCGGCCCCGCCCGCGTCCGCGCCCGTGCCCGCATCCGTGCCGGCACCCGCGCCCGTTCCCGTACCGGAGCGGACGGCGGAGTCCGGCGCCGAGCCCGTCGCGGAGCCCGCCACCGAGCCCGCCGCGAAGCCCGCCGCGGCGCCCGGGGCCGACGCCGAGGCGCCCGCCGTCGTCGGGGCGCCCGCCGCCTCCGACGTGTCGCGGCGGCTGTTCGTCTCGCGGGTGGTCGGCGGGGCCGCCGCGGCCGCCGCCCTCGGGACGGTGGCGAACGGGGCGTACGGGGTGCTCCGGGGGCCGAAGGTGAAGCGGGTGACCGTGCCGCTGGCCAAGCTGCCCCGGGCCGCGCACGGGTACCGGATCGCGGTCGTCTCCGACATCCACCTCGGACCGATCCTCGGCCGCGCCCACTCGCGGCGGATCGTCGACGCGATCAACGCCACCCAGCCCGATCTGATCGCCGTCGTCGGCGACCTCGTCGACGGCACCGTGGAGAACCTCGGGCCCGCCGCCGAACCCCTCGCGGGGCTGCGCGCCCGGCACGGCTCCTTCTTCGTCACCGGCAACCACGAGTACTTCTCGGGCGCCGACGCCTGGGTCGACCACGTCCGCGAGCTCGGCCTGCGCCCGCTGCGCAACGAGCGGCTGGAGATCGCCGCCGGCTTCGACCTCGCCGGCGTGGACGACGTGGCCGGCGAGAGCGAGGGGCGGGGCCCCGACTTCGCCCGGGCGCTCGGCGACCGCGACCGGTCCAGAGCGGCCGTCCTCCTCGCCCACCAGCCCGTCGTCATCGACGACGCCGTCGCCCACGGGGTCGACCTCCAGCTCTCCGGCCACACCCACGGCGGCCAGCTCTGGCCGGGCAATCTCCTCGCCGGGCTCGCCAATCCGACCGTGGCCGGACTGGAGCGGTACGGCGACACCCAGCTGTACGTCTCCCGGGGCGCCGGCGCGTGGGGGCCGCCGGTCCGGGTCGGTGCCCCGTCCGACATCACCCTCGTCCAACTCGCCTCGAAACAGGCCTAATCGGAGAGGGTCACTCCCTGCGCCGGGGTCGATACGTGCTGCTCATCGACTTAAATTCGCATTTCCCGGACATATGCATGCTGTGTGAAGGTTTCCTCTTCCCGATGTGAAACCCGTGTGATTGGGTGGCGCAAACGCGACGATTCGGGGGTCGTCGCCCTTTGGGGTTTCTGCACGAAAAAAGGAAGCACGGCAATGCGGTCGACGGTCCGTCTCCGGATCCTCATCACTTGTGGAGTACTGGTGGCCGCGGGGGTGGGGGGCTGGCAACTCCTGCCCTCCGACGAGGGCCGTACCGACCCCGTCCCGGTGGGCACCACCGACGAGGTCACGTCGCTCGACCCGGCCGGCGCGTACGACGCGGGCTCCTGGGCGCTGTACAGCAACGTCTACCAGTCGCTGCTCACCTTCAAGCCGGGCTTCACCACCCCGACCCCGGACGCCGCCGAGAGCTGCAAGTTCGTGGGCGACAAGCTCACCACCTACCAGTGCACGCTCCGCGGCGACCTCGCCTTCTCCAGCGGGCGCAAGGTGACGGCCGAGGACGTCAAGTACTCCTTCGACCGGATGCTGAAGATCAAGGCCGAGGTCGGCCCCGCGCCGCTCTTCCCCACCCTGAAGAACGTGACGGCCGACGGCCTCACCGTCACCTTCAACCTCAGCGGCCGGGACGCCACCTTCCCGCTCAAGCTGGCCACCGGCGCCGGCTCGATCGTCGACCGCGAGCGCTACCAGGACGACACCCTCCGCCAGGACCACGCGGTCGACGGCACCGGCCCGTACGTCCTCAAGGAGTACAAGCCGGGCCGGAGCGCCCTCCTGGAGCCCAACCCGAAGTACCGCGGCGCGCTCCCCAAGACCGGGAAGCCGGTCCTGGTGAAGTACTACAAGCAGTCCGAGGACCTGGCGAACGCCTGGAAGTCCGGCGAGGTCCAGGTGACGCACCGGCAGCTCCCGCCGTCCTTCGTGGAGAACCTGGACACCAACGGCGGCACGCGTCTGACCGAGGCGGAGAGCGCCGAGATCCGCAACATCGTCTTCAACACCCGGGCCGACTCGCCGATGGGGACCAAGGCGGTGCGCCAGGCGGTCGCGGCCGTCCTCGACCGTCCGACCATCACCACCGGCGCCTACAAGGGCACGGTCGAGCCGTTGTACTCGCTGATCCCGCAGGGCTTCGTCGGCCACAGCACGGCCTTCTACGACCGCTACCCGGCGCCGGACCAGGCGAAGGCGAAGAAGCTGCTCAAGGACGCCGGCGTGCAGACGCCGGTCGAGTTCACCTTCGGCTACCGCCAGGACGCCACGTACAAGGCGGAGACCGCCGAGATCAAGAAGCAGCTGGAGGCGACCGGCCTCTTCTCGGTGAAGGTCGTGGAGGCCGACTGGCAGACCTTCCAGAAGGGCTACACGAGCGGCGCCTACGACGCGTACACCGTCGGCTGGCTCCCCGACTTCCCCGACTCGGACAGCTTCACCGCCCCGCTCGTCGGCACCGGCAACGCCCTCTCCAGCGGCTACTCCAGCAAGACCGTCGACAAGCTGATCACCGACACCCAGCAGTACAGCGACCGCTCCCGGACCACCCGCGACTTCAAGGCGATCCAGGACGAGGTCGCCCAGGACGTGCCGCTGGTCCCGCTCTGGCAGAAGAACGACTACGTCCTCGCCACCGAGGCCGTCGGCGGCTCGCAGAACCTCTCCGACGGCACCGGCATCTGGCGCCTGTGGGAGCTCTCCTGGATCTGAGCCGCCGGGCCCGATCCGCCCGGAGCGGTCAGCCCTTCTGCGGGGCGGTCCTGCGGGGCCGCCCCGACG
Source organism: Streptomyces sp. NPDC014656 (assembly GCF_043084305.1). NCBI lineage: Bacteria > Bacillati > Actinomycetota > Actinomycetes > Kitasatosporales > Streptomycetaceae > Streptomyces > Streptomyces sp. NPDC014656. The sequence goes on along the minus strand of NZ_JBIBZN010000002.1, from coordinate 667,272 downwards.
CCGCCATGCCGGCCGCCGTCGGCATGAAGTCCGCGAGCAGCTCGTGCGTCTCCTTGACCAGCGGGCGCAGCACGCGGAAGCGGGAGAGCGAGACCGCCCGCGCGGTCACCGGCGACAGCCGCTCCACCAGGCGTCGGCTGTTGGCGGCGCCCTCGGAGCGGTCGTAGACCCAGAAGAGGACGAGCCCCATCTGCTGGAGCCACAGCAGCTGGGGCAGCGCCTCCGACAGCTCGGGGTCGATCTTCACCGAGGCGCCGGAGATCACCCGGCGGTGCACCTCGATCGCCGCCTCGCGCGGCCCCTCCGACTCGGGTGAGAACGGCGAGAGCGGGCTGTCGGGGTCGGCCGCGTTCTTGAAGAACTGGGCCGCGAACTCGTGGTACGGCTCCGCGATGTCGAGCCAGGCGAGCAGGACGCCCCTGATGCGGGCGACCAGTTCCTTCTCGCCGCCCTCCAGGACCGACTCGACGGCCGCCTGGTGCTCCTCGGCGATCCGGTCGTAGAAGCCCTGGACCAGGTGCTCCTTGGACGCGAAGTAGTAGTAGGCGTTCCCGACCGAGACCCCGGCCTCCTGGGCGATCGCCCGCATGGTGGTCTTGTCGTAGCCCCGCTCCCGGAAGAGCCGCAGGGCGGTCTCCAGGATGAGCGTCCGGGTCTGCTCGCTCTTGGGGGCCTTCGGGGCCGTGGCGTCCGGGGCCGTGGCGTCCGGAGCCTTGGCGGCCGTGGCCTTCGGGGCCTTCGGGGCCTTCTTCTCTTCCTTCGCGTCCTTCACGGAGCCGAGCCTAGCCGGGCGGACCGGGCACCCCGCAGTGCCCGTCCGCGCAGCCGTCCTCCCCGCCGCCGGGACCCTTGAGCGCCTCGCGCCACCGCGCGGCGGCGAGGACGGCGGCGCGGGCGAAGGGCCGTCCCGCGGGGGTGGCGAGCCAGTGGGCCCGGGGCCGGTGGTCGGCCAGGGCCCAGAGGCAGACGATCCAGGCGGCCGAGGCGGTGTAGACCTGGCCCCGGTCCCCGACCGCGGTGATCTCCCGCAGGGTGGCGGCGTGGTCGAGGTCGGGGAAGAGCTCCCGGGCCCGCGGCGAGCCGGCCGGCACGAGGTCGAGCGGGACGAGCTGCCGCTGGCGCAGCAGCCAGTTCCGCAGGTGCGCGCAGAGCGGGCAGTCCGCGTCGTACAGCACGGTCAGGCGCCGGACGGGGGCGCCCGGGCGGGCGGTGGCGGTCGTCATGGCGGGCTCCGGGTCAGGCCTGCGGGGCGGGCGGGGCCCAGGGGCCGTTCCCGGGGCCGCCGGTCCAGCCCTGCGGGGCGACCGGCGGGACCTGCTCGTGCTCCAGGGCGCCGCGGCGGCGGATCTTGTTGAGGACGTAGACGTTGCCGAGGTGCATCACGCCGAGGACGAGCAGGACGACGCCGAGCTTGACGGAGAGGGCCTCGAAGAGCTCCCGGGCGTCGAGGACGGTCTCGTCCTGGCGCAGGTAGAGGGCGACGAAGCCGAAGTTGACGAGGTAGAAGCCGACCACCAGGAGGTGGTTGACGGCGTCCGCGAGCTTCTCGTTCCCGTGCAGCACGTCGGCGAGGAAGATCCTGCCGTTGCGGCTGAGGGTGCGGGCGACCCAGATGGTCAGGGCCACGCTGATCAGCAGGTAGACGATGTACGCGATGACTGTGAGGTCCATGCCCCACGCTCCCTTGAACGCGTTCAATTGCTGGCGGACATGACTGTAGACCCCCTCTTGAACGTGTTCAAGTCCGGGGGTGAAAGGTGTGGCCCGTCCCGTCGGGGGCGTCTAGAGTCACGGGCGTGACGCTCTCTCATGACACGGCCGGAACCGGCCCCCAGACCGTCGTCCTGCTGCACTCCGGGGTCTGCGACCGCCGGATGTGGGACGGCCAGTTCCAGGCCCTCGCCGACGCCGGACACCGGGTCGTCCGCTGCGACCTCCGCGGCTTCGGCGAGACCCCCGTCGACGCCCCGCACGTCCACGCCGACGACGTCCGCGACCTCCTCGACCACCTCGGCGCCGAGCGGGCCGTGCTCGTCGGCTCCTCCTTCGGCGGCGAGGTCGCCCTGGAGTTCGCCGTCCGCCACCCCGGCCGCATCGCCGCCCTCGCCCTGCTCTGCCCCGCCGCCCCCGTCGAACACGAGGCGAGCCCCGCGCTCCGCGCCTTCTTCGGCGAGGAGGACGCCCTCCTCGAAGCCGGCGACGTCGAGGCCGCCACCGCCCTCAACGTCGAGCTGTGGTGCGGCCCCGACGCCGGCCCCGGGGCCCGCGCCCTCGTCCACGCCATGCAGCGCCGCGCCTTCGAGCTCCAGCTCGCCGCCCCCGAGGAGCACGGCCCCCGGCCCTCCGGCGTCACCGAGGACGACCTCAAGGGGGTCGCCGTGCCCGCCCTCGTCGTCACCGGCGCCCACGACGTCCCCGACTTCCGCGCCATCGGCGGGAAGACCGCCGCCCTCCTCCCGGACGCCCGCCACGTCGAACTCGACTGGGCCGGCCACCTGCCGTCCCTGGAACGCCCCGAGGAGACCCTGGCCCTCCTGACGGACTACCTGGCCGGGCTCAGCGCCCCCGGCGCAGCTGGGCGGTGATCGTCGGGTCGGTGATCCGGTCGTCGGCGGCCAGCAGGAAGGCCTTCGACAGGATCACGGACAGCATCCCGCCGTCCTCCTCGAACGGCAGGAACACCTTCCCCGCCGCCCGTCCGACCTCCCGCGAGCGGTCCACCACCACGCACAGATACGCGTCCGAGGGCTCCATCAGCACGTTCCCCGAGCCCAGATGGATCCGGTACGCGCCCAGCTCCCCCCGCACCCGCAGGAACCGGTCCGTCAGCTCCACCCGGTCCGCCAGCCGGGTCCGCGGCAGCAGCCGGGCCAGCGTCTCCCGCCGCACCCGCGCCCCCGCCGTCAGCTCCCCGAAGCCCCAGCTCCGCCAGTAGTCGCCGTAGCCCCGGTCCTCGCCCCGGTCCCGCCACTCCGGGTCCGCCCCCACCGACGCGACCCCCACGAACAGGTCCACGTCCCGCAGCGCCTCCGACAGCACCAACGCCGGCACCTCCGTCAGCTCCGCCTGCTCCCACGCCCCGCGCGGCCCCGCCGCACCGGCCCGCCGCTCGAACCGCACCTGGTCGGTCGAGCAGAGCACGGCGACCCCGTCCGACACCGCCCCGCCGTCCACCAGGTCCACGAAGAAGCGGGCCCGCCACCTGGCCCCCTCCGCCGCCGGCAGCTCGCCCGGCGCGGGCAGCTCCTTCACCATCTCCGAGGAGCCGCCCTCGGAGAAGTACCCCAGGTGCCGCCCCGCCCAGCCCCGGCCCGTCATCAGCGCCCGCGCCTGCCCGTACCGCAGCACGTGCCCCGCGAAGCGGTTCGAGTACGAGACGGTCTCCCGCTCCGCCGGCGTCAGCGGGTACACCTCCCGGAACACCTGCTTGAACGGCTGCCGCTCCTCCCGGTCGAGCAGCGCCGCCCGCCACCCGGCGACCTCCTCGTCCCCGGCCCGCAGCGGGTGCCACAGCCGCAGCCGGTCGCCCGCCCCGACCGGCCGCGCGGTGCCGTCCGCCGCAGCGAGCACCCAGCCGCCGCCCGCCCGCTCCGGCAGCCCCGCCGTCCACTCCCCGCCGCCGTCCCCGGCCTCCCACACCAGCGCCCGCGCCACCGCCCCCGTCACCGGAGGGTCCGCGTAGTACCGCTGCCAGTCCTCCGCCGGCCAGGCGGTGCCCGCCGCCAGGTGCTCCTCCAGCCGGGCCCGCTCCTCCGACAGCAGCGCCGACACCTTCCGCAGCCCCGCCCGCACCTCCCTCAACTCCTCGGCGCGCGCCTCCCGCACCTCCTTCGGCGCGGTCTTCAGGAGCCTCCCCTCCGGGCCCCTGAAGGAGAGCAGCGCGGTGCCCGGCTCCCGTACCGCCAGCTCCGCCGTGTACGCCCCCAGGGCCGTCTCCCGCACCCCGCGCCCGTCGAGCCCGAGGTCCGGCACGGCCCGCTCCCGCAGCATCGACGCGGTCATCCCGGCCCGCGCGGCGACCGTCTCCGTGGCCCGGGCGATCCCCTTGGCCACCGTCCGGTTGACCACCCGCCTCGGCAGCCGCCCCAGCTCCGCGACGGCCTCCTCGGCGCGCCCGGCCGGGCACTCCCCGAGCACCGCGACGGCGGCCGTCGCGATCGGCTGGCTGCGGCACATCCCCCCGTGCCCGCCCAGCCCCGTCCCCGCCTGCAGCGCCACGGCCCCCACCAGCGGCACCACCCACTCCTCCGGCACCTCCAGCGCGGCCCACAACAGGCCCCGCACCAGGGAGGTGTTGGCGTCCCCGGCGAGCGAGGGAGCCCCCATCCCGAACGGGTTCATGTCGTGCACCCGGTGCTCGGGCTGTGCGGCGATCCCCTCCAGCAGCCGCCGCACCACCTCCGCGCCCCGCCCGGCCCCGGCCAGCAGCTCCGCCGCCCGTCTCCGCCAGACCCGGGTGGCGCGCGGCTTGTCGAGCAGCGCGCAGTGCCCGAGGAACGCGGCCACGCCCGCACCCGACAGCAGCTCCTCGTGGGCGGCCCGCATCGCGGGGCCGTAGTCGTCGAGCTCGTCGAGCAGGTGCCGGGGGAGCCGGCCGTCGGCGGCCGGGGCCTCACGGGCCAGCAGCGCGTCGATCCGGCGCCGGATCCGCCCGTACCCCTCGGTGTCCCCGTACCACCGGTAGGACTCGGCCAGGTGACGGAGCGTCCGCAGCCGCGTCCGGTCGTACTCCTCGACCTGCTCGGCCGCCGACAGGGCGATCGGCACCACGACCAGGAACGCCTCACGCAGCTCGGACGGGCCGAACACCGCGTCCCGGCCGAGGAGGCGCGCGAGCATCAGGTCGGACTCGGCGGCCGACCAGCCCAGCCGCTGCCCGGCCAGGTGGGCGAGCCCGCGCTCCGCGGCCCCCCGGTGCGTCCCCGGACGCTGGAGCGCGAACGCCGCCGCGCGCCGCCCCGCCGCGTCCAGGGAGTCCAGGAACCCCTCCAGCGTCCCCGTCGCCCCGGCCCGCTCGCGGGCCACCGCCTCGTCCAGCCCGGCCACCGGGCCCGTGATCCCCACCATGCCGCCCACGGTAGGCCCACCCGCCGACAACGCCCTCAGCGCACCCTCCGCACCCCCGGCACCAGCGCCGTCGCCAGGCAGCAGCCGCCGACCAGGACGGCCGCCGCGACCAGCGGGACCTCGGGCCCCCAGGCGCCGGCGGCGAGCGGCGCCAGCGCGTAGCCGACCGGCATCGCGGCGAGCGAGAGGAGCCAGTCGTACGAGACCACCCGGGCCAGCACCCGCTCGGGCACCGCGCGCTGGACGACCGTGTCCCAGACGGGCGAGAGGAAGCCGAGCCCGGCCTGCGCGAGCCCGTACGCGGCGATGACGGCCCAGGCGGGCGCCCCGGCGGCGAGCAGCAGCAGCGGCAGCGCGTAGCTCGCGAGGGCCAGGTTGGCGGTGAGGACGGGCCGGGAGGGCTTCAGCCGGTCGGCGAGGAGCGAGCCGGCGAGCAGCCCGACCGCGCCCGTCTGGAGCAGCAGCACCCAGGTGCCCGCGCCGCCGAGCCGGTCGACGGCGATCGCCGGGCCGAGGGTCATCAGGACGGCGGCGGCGCCGTTCCAGGCGCTGTGCGCGACCAGGCTGCTCCAGTACCAGTCGCGGGACCTGACCTCCCGCCAGCCCTCGCGCAGGTCCGCGACGAAGGACCGGCGGGGGACCGGCACCCGCTCGACCCGGAGCGCGGCGAGGAGCGCGGCGCTGACCGCGAAGGAGACGGCGTCGAGGACGAAGGCCCAGCCGGGGCCGACGGTGAGGACGAGGGCGCCGGCGAGCGCGGGCCCGGCCACGCGCGTGGCGCCGGACGCGATCCCCATGGCGGCGTTGGCCCGGGCCAGGGCCTCCGGGGCCACGGTCCCCTTCACCAGCGGGGAGGCGGTCGGCACGGCGAAGGCCCCGGCGGCGCCACCGGCGGCCGAGGCGGCGGCGATCAGCCACAGGGCGGGGCTGCCCCCGAGGAGCTGGACGCCGACGAGGAGCTGGGCGGCGCAGCGGACGAGGTCCATGGCGAGGGCGATGGTCCGGGCGTCGAAGCGGTCGGCGAGCACGCCGCCGACCGGCAGCAGCACCAGTTTCGGCACCATCGCGCACGCGAGCACGAGCGCGAGCGCCCCGGTGGAGCCGGTGGCCTCCAGGACGGCGAGGGCGAGCGCGGCGGGGATGACGGCGTCCCCGGTGAGCGAGAGCACCCGCCCGGTGAAGAGGAGCCGGAAGGGGCGGGTGCGCAGGGGGTGGCGGACGGCGGGCGGGGCGGCGGCGGAAGAGGTCACGCGCGCAGAGTATTTCGGTACCGAATAATTCGGCAACGAAATATCGATGCGGGGCCGGCCGGGCCCCCGCACGTACGATCGCCCCATGAACCAGCCGGACCCCGCAGCGCCCAGGGAACAGGACTGGACCGACGGCCACGTGGCCCGCTGGCAGCCCGTCCTGCCCGCCCTCGACCCCGTCGTCGAGGGCGCGGTCACCCGGATGAAGAAGCTCTCCGTCCACCTCCGCCGGGTCCGCGAGCAGTCCCTCGTCGACTTCGACCTCGAACGCCACGAGTTCGACACCCTGCACAAGCTGGCCGGCCGGGGCGGCTCGGCCGCCCCCTCCGAGCTGGCCCAGGACCTCGACCTGGCCCCCGCCTCGGTCACCGGCCGCCTCGACGCCCTGGAGAAGCGCGGCCTCGTCCGCCGCACCCCCTCCACCACCGACCGCCGCCGGGTCGTCGTCGAGCTCACCGACGCCGGCCGCACCACCTGGCTCGGCGCCATGGACGTCCTCGGCCACGAGGAGGAACGCCTCCTGGGCGTCCTCACCCCCGCCGAGCGCACCACCCTCAACGACCTGCTCCGCCGCGTCATGCTCGCCGCCGAGGAGGACCCCGCCACCCCGCACTGGCACTGACCCTCCGGCCCCGGCCCACCGCCACTGACCCACCGCCACTGACCCACCGGCACCGGCCCATCGCCACCGGCCCGCTGTCGGTGCCGGGCCCTACGCTCGGCGTCCATGGGAACAGTCACCTTCGTCGACGAGACGACCCTCGGCGCCCGCACCGCCTCCGCGCCCCTCGCCGTCTCCGAGGAGCGCCTGCCGCTGCGCGAGCTGATAGCCCGCCGGGTCGCCCTGGAGACCTGCCCGGAGGGCTACGAGGCCGCGCTCGCCCGCGCCCTGGACGCCTTCGCCCGCAACGGCTTCCTGGTCCTGGTCGGCGACCGCCAGATCGAGGACCCGGACGAGACCGTGACGGTCGGCCCGGCCACCGAGGTCGTCTTCCTGAAGCTGGTCCCCCTGGTCGGCGGCTGACTCCGCCCCCGCACACGCGGGAAGGCCCCGCCTCCCGGAGGGGAGACGGGGCCTTCCACGACGCCCGGAAGGGGTCAGAAGCGACGCGTGATCAGCGCGCGCTTCACTTCCTGGATCGCCTTCGTGATCTCGATGCCACGCGGGCAGGCGTCCGTGCAGTTGAACGTGGTGCGGCAGCGCCACACGCCGTCCTTGTCGTTCAGGATCTCCAGGCGCTGCTCGCCGCCCTCGTCGCGCGAGTCGAAGATGAAGCGGTGCGCGTTGACGATCGCGGCCGGACCGAAGTACTGGCCGTCGTTCCAGAAGACCGGGCAGGACGACGTGCACGCGGCGCACAGGATGCACTTGGTGGTGTCGTCGAAGCGCTCGCGGTCCTCGGGGGACTGCTTGCGCTCGCGGGTCGGCTCGTTCCCCTTGGTGATGAGGAAGGGCATGACGTCGCGGTACGCCTGGAAGAAGGGCTCCATGTCGACCACGAGGTCCTTCAGCACCGTGAGGCCCTTGATGGGCTCGACGGTGATCGGCTTCTCGGGGTTCAGGTCCTTGATCAGCGTCTTGCAGGCGAGCCTGTTCTTGCCGTTGATCCGCATGGCGTCCGAACCGCAGATGCCGTGCGCGCAGGAGCGACGGAAGGTCAGCGTGCCGTCGAGGTCCCACTTGATCTTGTGGAGACCGTCGAGCACGCGCTCCTTCGGGTCGATCTCGACCTGGAAGTCCTCCCAGACCACCGCGTCCGAGACCTCGGGGTTGAAGCGGCGGATCCGGAAGGTGACCGTGATGTACGGGGACGCGGCGGACTCCTTCTCCACCTTGTCCAGAACGGGGGTAGCCATCAGTACTTACGCTCCATCGGCTGGTAGCGGGTCGTGACGACCGGCTTGTAGTCGAGACGCACGGTCTCGGAGCCGTCCTTGCTGACCTCGCGGTACGCCATCGTGTGGCGCATGAAGTTGACGTCGTCGCGGTTCGGGTAGTCCTCGCGGTAGTGACCGCCGCGGGACTCCTTGCGCGCCAGGGCCGAGACGGCCATGACCTCGGCCAGTTCGAGCAGGTTGCCCAGCTCGATGGCCTCCAGGAGGTCGGTGTTGAAGCGCTTGCCCTTGTCCTGGATGGACACGTCCTTGTAGCGCTCGCGCAGCTCGGCGATCTTCTCGACGGCCGTCTTGATGGTCTGCTCCGTGCGGAACACCATCACGTTGGCGTCCATCGTCTCCTGGAGCTCGCGGCGCAGGTCGGCGACCCGCTCGGTGCCCGTGGAGTTGCGCAGGTTCTCGATCTGCGCGACGACCAGCGACTCCGGGTTCTCCGGCAGCTCGACGTAGTCGTGCTTGTGGGAGTACTCGGCGGCGGCGATGCCCGCGCGGCGCCCGAAGACGTTGATGTCGAGCAGCGAGTTGGTGCCCAGGCGGTTGGCGCCGTGCACCGACACGCAGGCGACCTCGCCGGCCGCGTACAGGCCCGGGACGACGGTGGTGTTGTCCGACAGGACCTCACCCTCGACGTTGGTCGGGATGCCGCCCATGGCGTAGTGCGCGGTGGGCTGGATCGGGATCGGGTCCGTGTACGGCTCGATGCCGAGGTACGTACGGGCGAACTCGGTGATGTCCGGGAGCTTGGCGTCGAGCTGCTCCGGCGGGAGGTGCGTCAGGTCCAGGTAGACGTGGTCGCCCTCGGGACCGCAGCCGCGGCCCTCGCGGATCTCCGTGTAGATGGAGCGGGAGACGACGTCACGGGACGCGAGGTCCTTCATGACCGGCGCGTACTTCTCCATGAAGCGCTCGCCGTCCTTGTTGCGGAGGATGCCGCCCTCACCGCGGGCGCCCTCCGTCAGCAGGATGCCCATGCGCCAGATGCCCGTCGGGTGGAACTGGAAGAACTCCATGTCCTCCAGGGGCAGGCCGCGGCGGTAGCAGGCGGCCTGGCCGTCACCGGTCAGGGTGTGGGCGTTCGACGTCACCTTGAAGAACTTGCCGGTGCCGCCGGAGGCGTAGATCACGGCCTTCGCCTGGAAGATGTGGATCTCGCCGGTGGCCAGCTCGTACGCGACGACGCCGGCGGACTTCTTGACGCCGTCGACCTCGACGATGAGCTGGTCCAGGACGTAGAACTCGTTGAAGAACTCCACGCCCTCCTTGATGCAGTTCTGGTACAGCGTCTGGAGGATCATGTGACCGGTGCGGTCGCCCGAGTAGCAGGCGCGGCGGACCGGGGCCTCGCCGTGGTTGCGGGAGTGACCGCCGAACCGGCGCTGGTCGATGTCGCCCTGGGGCGTACGGCCGAAGGGCAGGCCCATCTTCTCCAGGTCGAGGACGGCGTCGATGGCCTCCTTCGCCAGGATCTCGGCGGCGTCCTGGTCGACCAGGTAGTCACCGCCCTTGACCGTGTCGAAGGTGTGCCACTCCCAGTTGTCCTCCTCCACGTTCGCCAGCGCGGCGGCCATGCCGCCCTGCGCTGCGCCCGTGTGGGAGCGGGTGGGGTAGAGCTTCGTCAGCACGGCGGTGCGGCTGCGCTTCGTCGCCTCGATGGCGGCGCGCATGCCGGCGCCGCCGGCGCCGACGATGACGGTGTCGTACTTGTGGATCTTCATTGGGTGGTTACCTCAGCCCCGTGCCTAGCGGATGTTCGGGTCGAAGGTGAAGATCACCAGCGTGCCCAGAAGGATGGTGAACACCGTGGCGGTGTACAGCAGGCCCTTGAGCCACAGGCGCGTGTTGGGACGCTCCGCGTAGTCGTTGATGACGGTACGGAGGCCGTTGGCGCCGTGCAGCATGGCGAGCCACAGCATCAGCAGGTCCCAGACCTGCCAGAACGGGGACGCCCAGCGGCCGGCCACGAAGGCGAAGCCGATCTTGGAGACGCCGCCGTCCAGGAAGAGCTGGATCAGCAGGTGGCCGAGGACGAGGACCACGAGGACGACGCCCGACAGGCGCATGAAGAGCCAGGCGGCCATCTCGAAGTTGCCGCGGGTCGCGCGCGGGGTCTTGCCCGTGCGCTTGCGGGGCGCCTCGATGTAGGGGGCGGGGTTGTCCACGTCGTAGGCGGCGCCTTCGACGGGACCGATCGCGGAGGAGGTGTCAGCGGACATGTCTGGCGTCAGCTCCCGAACAGTTCACGTGCGGCGTGGCCGAGGACGGGGTACAGCGAGCCCGCCATCAGCACGACCCAGATGCCCACGACGGTCCAGAGCATCTGCTTCTGGTAGCGCGGGCCCTTGGACCAGAAGTCCACGGCGATGACCCGGAGGCCGTTCAGCGCGTGGAAGAGGATGGCGGCGACCAGGCCGTACTCCAGAAGAGCGACGATCGGCGTCTTGTAGGTCGCGACGACCTCGTCGTACGCCTCGGGGGAGACGCGGACGAGAGCGGTGTCCAGCACGTGTACGAACAGGAAGAAGAAGATGAGGACGCCGGTGACTCGATGAGCCACCCAGGACCACATTCCTTCCCGGCCGCGGTACAGCGTTCCAGCCGGCACGGAAAAACCCTCCGGGAGCGGGGATCAGGGCCGGCCGGCTTCTCTGTCGGTCAGACCCGGCCGGGTACGGTCCACCGGCCCCGGTCATCGTAGCGACGACTTGTCGGTTCGCTCGCGCGGGGTCCTTCAGTGTGATCAAACAGGCACGGACGGGCTATCGTCCGAGGCGAATTCGGACCATTACGGGGAGAATCACAGGTTCCCCCGGGTGGAGGTGAGCCCTCCGGCGAGCGCGAAGGCGAGCCGCGAGCGGGCCAGCCGGCGCAGTTCGTCGGCCGCGACGGCGCGCTCCTCCTCCGCTTCGTTGCCGAGACGTGACCGGATTCCGGCCAGGACGGCGTCGAGCCGTTCGCCCGGCCGCACCCCGTCCAGGCTGATGACGAACGCATGGCCGAAAAGGCTCTCGTACGCGGCGTGGGCGGCGCGCAGCGCGGTCCGGGCGGCCGGCGGCGCGTCCGGGTGCGGCGGCGCGGAGCGCTCCGCGGCCAGCGCCTCGTCGAGGTCGCCGCCGGCCAGGTCGTACCCGGCCTCCTCGGCGGCGGCCAGCAGGGCGTCCACCGTGGGGTAGGGCCGGTGGGCGGCGATCCGCTCGGCCCAGCGGCGGCTGTGGCAGCAGGCGAGCAGCAGCTCCACGGCCCCGTCGGGGGCCGCCGCGTTGAACGGCGCCAGGCCGTGCGGGGCGCCGGAGGACTTCTGGGCGGGTATGGCAGGCGCGTCCGCCGGTCCCGGCTTGCGGCAGGGGACGTGGGTGTCGCTGGTCAGCGTGGGCTCCGGGACGGCGGGACGAGTGGGGTGGACGTGACGCAACGTTATCGACGGGACGGGGGAAGTGTCCGACGAGTGCGCGAATTTCACCCGGAAGGGAGAGTTTAGGAACGTGTGATGGACGTGAAGGTTCCGTTCTTCCGGGTGAGGACCCGGGCACGGACGATTGGCCGGTCCGTCCGGGGTGCGGGAGGATACGGGGGATGCGGTACTCCTCTCGGGGCCCCCTGCGCGGCCCGGCACTCCTGGCGGCCGCGGTGGCCCTGACCACCGTGGCGGCCTGCTCGAACGGCTCGCCCTCCGGTGCGGGCTCCCCGTCCCCGGCCCCCTCCGGTACGGGCCCGGCGGCGACCACCTCGGCCGCGAAGCCGTCCCCGACGCCGACGCCGAGCCCCACGCCCACCCGGACGTACCCGCTCTCCTCCGCCCCCCGCACCGTCCCCGCCGTCCGCTCCCACGAGCCGGCCCGCGGTCCCGGCTGGAAGCCCGGCCCGCGCGCCGGGGTCGTCCTCGGCGCGGACAGCGCGGGCCTCGCCGACGAGGCCCGGCTGCTCGCCGGGGAGCTGGGCCTGCGCTACCGCGGCGAGGCCGCCGCCGGCCCCGGTGACGTCGAGCTGGCGCTCGGCGGGAAGGGCGCCGCCGAGTCGTACACGCTGACCGTGGGGGACGGCCGGGTCCGGATCGCCGGGCCCGACGAGGCCGGCGTCTTCTACGGCACCCGCACCCTCAAGCAGTCGGTGAAGGCGAGCGGGGCGATGCCCGAGGGCACCGTCACCGACCGCCCGGCCAAGCCGCAGCGCGGGCTCAACGTCGACATCGCCCGCAAGCACTTCACCGCCGCCTGGCTGGAGGACCGGATCCGGGAGATGGGCGACCTCAAGCTCAACCAGCTGGGGCTGCACTTCTCCGACGACCAGGGCTTCCGGATCGAGTCGGACTCGCACCCCGAGGTGGTGTCGAAGCAGCACCTCACCAAGGCGGAGGTCCGCCGGATCCTGGCGCTCGCGGCGAGCCGGCACGTCACCGTCGTCCCCGAGATCGACTCGCCCGGACACCTCGGCGCGGTCATCGACGCCCACCCGGACCTCCAGCTGGTGAGCGTCAGCGGCCGCACCCCGCGCGGGGCCGTCGACATCTCCGACCCGGACGCGGCCCGGATCGTCGACGACCTGCTGCGCGAGTACGCCGCCCTCTTCCCCGGCGCCTACTGGCACCTGGGCGCCGACGAGTACGTGGCCCTGATGGCGAAGGACCCGGAGGCCAGCTACCCGCAGCTCGCGAAGGCGGCGCGGGCGGAGTACGGGCCCTCCGGCCGCGTCCAGGACCTGGCCACCGCCTGGCTCAACGACCGCGCCGCCACCGTCCGGCCCACCGGCAAGACCCTCAAGGCGTGGAACGACGGCTTCTTCGCCGGCGGCGTGGTGAGCGCGGCGAAGGACATCGAGGTCGAGTACTGGACGGGCAAGGAGTTCGGCGCCAGGCCCCCGCTCCCCTACCTCCAGGCGGGCCGCCGGCTGGTCAACCTCAACGACGAGTACCTCTACTACGTGCTCGGCGAGCCCAACGACTTCACCTACCCGACCGGCCGCCGCATCTACGAGCAGTGGACCCCCCTGGTCGTCCGCGGCACCACCCCCGTCCCGGCCCGCTACGACGCGCAGATCCAGGGCGCCCGGTTCGCCGTCTGGTGCGACCTCTCCGACGCCCAGACCCAGGCCCAGGTCGCCGCCGGGATCCGCCTCCCGCTCGCCGCCCTCTCCCAGAAGGTGTGGGACTCCCGCAAACCCACCCGGAGCTGGGCCGACTTCCGCGCCCTGACGGCGAAGGTACGCGACTGAGCTGCGGTTTTCCCTGGACGGGGCGGTTCCGCCTGACGTAGGTTCGCGCAGCCCCCCGGGGGAGGGGCGTCCCGATCGCACATCGTTCCTGGGGGGAACCGCTTCATGCTGCGCAATCCCAACGGCCTGGCGTACGCCGTCATGGCCCTGCTGGGCGTCGACGTCCTCTTCGATCTGGTGCTCGCGGGCGACGAGGTCCGGACGCTCGTCGACCCGGAGGCCGCCTACGAGGCGACCACCGTCGCCGGACTCGACCCGGTGCTGACGGCGCTCGCCGCCGGCATCGCCTATCTGGCGACCGTCGTCGTCTTCCTCGTCTGGTTCCACCGGGTCCGGAAGAACAGCGACGTCTGGGCCCTCGACATCCACAGCCGTACGCCCGGCTGGGCCATCGGCGCCTGGTTCATCCCGTTCGCCAACCTGTGGATCCCGCGCCAGATCGCGGTGGACGTCTGGCGCGCCAGCCGTCCGGACCCGTACGCCACCGACGGCGCCCGGGAGCTCACGCTGCTCAACTCCTGGTGGACGTGTTTCGCGGCGGGGGCGGTCGTGGACCGGATCTCCAGCACCCTCTACAAGCGGGCCGAGACGCTGGACGCCTGGACCACCGCCGCGGCCTGGTCCCTGGCGGGGTACCTCCTCACCATCGCCGCGGGCGTGCTCGCCATCCTGTTCGTCCGCCGTCTGACCTCTATGCAGCACGCCAAGGCCACTGGCATGCTTTCGGCCGCCTAGTGACGAGAAAGCGCCTGTCGGCGCAGAAGTGGACGTAGAGCGTCCGCATCGGGTGGCGAGGAGGCGTCCATGACGTCGAGTACGGGCCGGAGTCTGCTGGAACTGATCGGCGGGGCCGACGAACGTGGCCTCGCCGCGGCGGGCCTCGCCTGCCTGGACCGGTGCCTGCCGCTGCTCGCGCCCGACCGCACCGAGGTGCTGCGCCCGGTGTGGGCGGCGGTGGCGCGCGGGGACGGCGGGGCCTGGGCCGAGGCCGTCGGCAAGGCGCTGGTCGAACTGGACGGCGCGGGCGGCGGGGCCGCCGGCGACGGCGGCGTCGTCACGATGGTCCGCGCGATGCTCGACGGGGCGCCCGCCGCCTGGGCCGAGGAACCCCTGCGCGCCTGGGCCGAGCGGTGCTCGACCGTGGCGCTCACCGTGCACCGCCTGTACGACGTGAACGAGGACGGCCCGCTGCACGCCGGAGAGCTCCGCCGTCAGCTGGCCGTCCTCGACGCGGCCGCCCACGGCCCGACCGGACTGCGCCGGGCCCGTGAGCTCTCCACCGAGGGCGGCCGGGTGCTGCGCGCGGTGGTCTCGCGCCGCGCCCGTACCGCCTGAGGCTCAGCCCTCCGAGGGGGCCCCGACCGTCGCGGAGGCGATCAGCTCGGCGAGCTGCCGCTCCGCCACCGCCTTCTCCAGGCCGAGGCCGCTCAGCACGCCCCGGCCGTCCTCGTGCTCCAGGAGCGCGAGGAGGATGTGCTCGGTGCCGACGTAGTTGTGCCCGAGGCGCAGCGCCTCGCGGAAGGTCAGTTCGAGCACCTTCTTGGCCGCCGCGTCGTACGGGAGGAGCGCCGGCACCTCCTCGGCGGCCGGCGGCAGCGTCGGCGTCACGGCCTCGCGCACCTGCTCGGCGGTGACGCCCTGCGAGGTGATCCACAGGACGGCGAGCCCCTCGGGCTCGGCGAGCAGACCGAGCGCGAGGTGGCCGGGGACGGTCTCCGCGTTCCGCGCGGCGATCGCCTCGTTCTGCGCGGCGACGACGACGGCGCGGGCGCGCGGGGTGAAGCGGGCGAACCCGGCGTTCGGGTCCATCTTCTCGGCGTCGGGGTCCTTGGGGACGAAGCGCTTCTGGGCGGCCTGGCGGGTGACGCCCATGCTGCGGCCGATGTCGGTCCAGGAGGCGCCGGAGCGACGGGCCTGGTCGACGAAGTGGCCGATGAGGTGGTCGGCGATCTCGCCGAGGTAGTCCGCCGCGATGACCGCGCCGGAGAGCTGGTCCAGGGTGTCCGGGTGGACCTTCTTGATCGCGTCGATGAGTTCGTCGAGACGGATGCTGATCTGCGGAACCGCGGGATGCGTCATGAGGCAACCCTAGGTTGACACTCGCGTACTGTCAACGGTCGGTTGACAGTCATCGGGACATGACTTCTTTCGGGTGATGCGTCGTATCGCATGAAGAGCGGAGGAATCGGGCGGGCGGCGGCCCGGAGGGCGGCCCGGAAAAGGGAGACGACCGGGGCCGCCACCCCCCACAGGAGAGGCCCCGGTCGTCATCCACGGAGCCGCAGCACGGCTCCGTACTCCATACAGCGCCAAGGGTGCGGTTTCTGTCACACCGCCCGCGCGGGGAGCGAAGGTTGCAAGTTGTACAAGGTGCACGTACCACGTGGACGCGGCACCCGGACTCCACGTAGCGTGCTGGAGCGCGAGGCGGACTCGGCGGCGATGACCAGCCCCGACTCCGCGACCGACACGCTGACGCGCACGCGGAACGCGACCGACGGACAGGGTTTGGGGAGTTGCTGGGGGACGACGCGGAGCTGACGGCCGCGGTGCTCGCTGCGCAGGACGGGGACGAGGACGCCTTCCGTACTGTGTACCGCGCCGTGCACCCCCGTCTGCTGGGCTACCTGCGCACACTGGTCGGAGAGGCCGACGCCGAGGACGTCGCCTCGGAGTCCTGGCTCCAGATCGCCCGCGACCTCGACCGCTTCAGCGGCGACGCGGACCGCTTCCGCGGCTGGGCGGCCCGGATCGCCCGCAACCGCGCCCTCGACCACCTCCGGATGCGCGGCCGCCGGCCCGCCTCCGGCGGCGACGAGACCGAACTGACCGACAAGCCGGCCGACTCCGACACCGTGCGCGAGGCCATGGAGGCGCTGACCACCGGCGACACCCTCCGCCTCATCGCCCGCCTCCCGCAGGACCAGGCCGAGGCGGTCGTCCTGCGCGTCGTCGTCGGCCTCGACGCCAAGTCCGCCGCCGAGGCCCTCGGCAAGCGCCCCGGCGCCGTCCGCACCGCCGCCCACCGGGGCCTGAAGAAGCTCGCCGAACTCCTCGGCGTCGACGGCACGTCCGGCGCGGAGCCCGGCGAGGAGCCCGCCGACGGCCTGCAGGGACTCGGCGGAATGCCACCCCAGCGCGGCCGGAACCCGGGGTTCATAGCCCCCGGCGGTGTGACGCATTGGCGTCCGCGTACGCAGAAGGACATGTGATGGCCGACGAGCGGTACCAGTGGCTCGACCCGGAAGCCGCGGAACGGCTGCTCCGGGGCGAGCCGGTCGACCCCGCGGACCCCTCGGCCCGCGCCCGGGCCGCGGCCCTCGCCGAAGCCCTCGACGCGGCCCGCGTCGCCGCCCCCGCCCCCGGCGCCCCGCTCGCCGGGGAGGAGGCCGCCCTCGCCGCCTTCCGCACCGCCACCGCCGCCCGTGCCGCCGCCCGCGCCGGCACGGCCGCCGAAGCGTCCCCCGCCGCCTCCGCCGACCTCGGACGGGTGCGGCTCGCCGCCGTCCCCGCCGCCGGCCGGCAGTGGGGGCGCTCCCTGCGCTACGGACTGGCCGCCGCGCTCGCCGCCGTCACCGTCGGCGGGGTCGCCGTCGCGGCGGGGACCGGGGTGCTCCCGCTGGTCGACCGGGAACCCTCCCGCACGGTCACCGCCGCCGAGACCGCCACCCCGCCCGGACCGAGCACGCCCTCCACCGGGATCGAACGCCGCCCGGACCCCTCCCGGAGCGCCGGCCCCGGCCGCCCCGACGGCACGCCCGCGCCCGGCGCCAGCCCCACGGCCCGGCCCGACGGCACCCCCTCCGAAACCCCCGGCCGCGGTCCCGCCGACCCGACCGCGGGGGACCGGGACGACACCCCCGGCGGGGGCCGGGCCGAGGCCTGCCGCGACTACCGTGCCGGCCGCCTCGACGCGGCCGGCCGCCGGCAGCTCTCCGGGGCCCTGCGCGCCGGCGAGTCCCTGCGCGGCTACTGCGACCGGCTCCTCGCGAACGGGACGGCCGCGGACGGGGACGGAGAGGGCAGGGACAAGGGCGGGGACGAGGACAAGGACGAGAGCAAGGGCGGGGACAACGGCGGGGACAAGGGCGACGAGGAGAAGGACGGGAACGCCCCGGACGCCGGCCACGGCACCGTCCCCACCCCCGCCGACTCCGGCCGCAAGCGCGCCAGGGGCAACGGCACGGACAAGCCCGGCCCGAAGGACCGGCCCAAGCCCAGGCCGAAGGCGCAGACGCGGTCCGAGGCACAGACGCGGTCGGAGGCGGAGCCGGGGCCGGACGCACGGCGGGAGACGCGGCGGGAGACCCCGGCCGTGGCGGGCGCGCGCGCCCCGGAGCCCTGCCCGACGGGAGCCCCCCACACGGGGGTGTGACACTTTCGGACCCGTCGGCGCAGTACAGAGTGAGCCGACTGGTCATCGGCCCGCGCAGAGAGCCGGGGTTCCCCCCGTACCTACGGCTCCGCGCACCCGGCGCGGGTGGGGCACGTTCCCCCGGTCCCACCCGCGCCCCTTCTCCTCCCCCCGTCCGCTACCAGTGGACGACGACCTTGTCGCCGACCTTCACCTGGTCGAAGAGGGCCGAGATCTTCGCCCGGTCCCGGACGTTGACGCAGCCGTGCGAGGCCCCGTTGTAGCCGCGCGCCGCGAAGTCCGCCGAGTAGTGCACGGCCTGGCCGCCGCTGAAGAACATCGCGTACGGCATCGGCGTGTGGTAGATCGTCGACGTCCAGTCCTTGGCCTTCCAGCCCACCGCGAAGGTGCCCTCACGGGTCGGCGTGTTCTCCGAGCCGAAGCGCACGTCCATCGACGACACCACCCGGCCGTCGACCATCCAGGCGAGGGTCCGGCTCTCCTTGCTGATGCAGAGCACCCGGCCCTTCATGCAGGCCGCGGCCGGCGTGTCCAGCTTGTTGGTGGTGGACGGCTTCAGCTCGTCCGCCGTCGGCTTCTTCGTCAGGCCGAGCAGCCGCTGCCAGGTCGTCCCGTCCACCGAACCCGTCGCCGGCAGCCCCCGCTTCTTCTGGAAGGCCGAGACCGCCTTCCCCGTGATCGAGCCGTAGAACCCGGTCGGCGCCCGGTCGAAGTGGTCCAGCTGCCGCAGCCGCGCCTGGAGCTCCCGCACCTGCTCGTTCTCGTCGCCGTCCTTCATCAGCGCCTTCGCGGCGGGCGTGGGCGCCGGTGACGAGGGCTTCCCGTCCGGCGTCGCCGCACCGGACGCGGACGGCGAGGTGGACGCCGACGCCGAGGCCGACGGAGCCGGAGGAGTGGTGCCCGCGGACGCGGTGGCCGTCGGCACCGAGGTCGCCGGCGGCTTCCCGCCCCCCGACCCCGTCGCCTGGGCCGTACAGCCCGTGGCGACGAGCGCGACGGCGGCGGTCGCGAGAACGGCTCTGCGTATGGCGGAAGAACGCTTCATGGTGGCCCCCCGAAGAATGAACTGTGCCCATAGGGATGCTTCCCGTACGCCTGCGGTTGCGCACCCGTACGAGGAAGCGCCCATGCTGTGAGGAAGGTCCCAGCGTGCTGGCCTCCACCGGGCCGCACACCCGCCGCTACAGTCCGTCGCGAGGGTCGGTACCGCCGAAGAGCGGCAGCAGCAGGTCAATCGGGAGGCACAAGCAATGGCGCGCGAGTCGGAGTCGGGACTGCCCATCGAGCCGGTGTACGGCGCGGACGCTCTGGAGGGGTGGGATCCGGCGGAGAAGCTGGGGGAGCCGGGCGCTTACCCCTTCACGCGCGGTGTGTACCCCTCGATGTACACGGGACGGCCGTGGACGATGCGGCAGTACGCCGGTTTCGGCACCGCCGTGGAGTCGAACGCCCGCTACAAGCAGCTGATCGACAACGGCACGATGGGCCTGTCGGTGGCCTTCGACCTGCCGACGCAGATGGGCCACGACTCGGACGCGGCGATCGCGTCGGGCGAGGTCGGCAAGGTCGGCGTGGCGATCGACTCGGTCGACGACATGCGGGTGCTGTTCGACGGCATCCCGCTGGACAAGGTGTCGACGTCGATGACGATCAACGCCCCCGCCTCCCTCCTCCTGCTGATGTACCAGCTGGTGGGCGAGGAGCAGGGCGTGCCCGCCGACAAGCTGACCGGCACGATCCAGAACGACGTGCTCAAGGAGTACATCGCCCGCGGCACGTACATCTTCCCGCCCAAGCCCTCGCTGCGGCTGATCGCGGACATCTTCAAGTACTGCCGGGCCGAGATCCCGAAGTGGAACACCATCTCGATCTCCGGCTACCACATGGCCGAGGCCGGCGCCTCGCCCGCGCAGGAGATCGCGTTCACCCTGGCCGACGGCATCGAGTACGTCCGCACCGCCGTCGCCGCCGGCATGGACGTCGACGACTTCGCCCCCCGGCTCTCCTTCTTCTTCGTGGCCCGCACGACGATCCTGGAGGAGGTCGCGAAGTTCCGCGCCGCCCGCCGGATCTGGGCGCGGGTGATGAAGGAGGAGTTCGGCGCGAAGAACCCCAAGTCGCTGATGCTCCGCTTCCACACCCAGACCGCGGGCGTGCAGCTGACGGCCCAGCAGCCCGAGGTCAACCTCGTCCGCGTCGCCGTCCAGGGCCTCGCGGCCGTGCTCGGCGGCACGCAGTCGCTGCACACCAACTCCTTCGACGAGGCCATCGCCCTGCCGACGGACAAGTCCGCCCGCCTCGCCCTGCGCACCCAGCAGGTCCTCGCCTACGAGACCGACGTCACCGCCACCGTGGACCCCTTCGCCGGGTCGTACGTCGTCGAGAAGATGACCGACGACGTGGAGGCCGCCGCGCTGGAGCTGATGGCCAAGGTCGAGGAGCTGGGCGGCGCGGTCAACGCCATCGAGCGCGGCTTCCAGAAGAGCGAGATCGAGCGCTCCGCCTACCGGATCGCGCAGGAGACGGACTCCGGCGAGCGGGTCGTCGTCGGCGTCAACCGGTACACGATCGACGTCGAGGAGCCCTACGAGCCGCTGCGCGTCGACCCGGCGATCGAGGCCCAGCAGGCCGACCGGCTGGCGAAGCTGCGCGCCGAGCGCGACCAGGCGGCGGTCGACGCGGCGCTGGCGGAGCTGAAGAAGGCGGCCGAGGGCACGGACAACGTCCTCTACCCGATGAAGGACGCGCTCAAGGCCCGCGCCACCGTCGGCGAGGTCTGCGACGCCCTGCGCGAGGTCTGGGGCACCTACGTCCCCAGCGACGTCTTCTGACCCCCGGAAAGCGGCCGTAGACGCAGGTCACAGCGGAGTGTCGCACTCGTGTGCGACACTCCGCCCATGCTGGGTGTCACCGATCTGCCGACCTATCTCGCCGGGCTCGTCCTCATCATCCTCCTGCCGGGGCCGAACTCGCTCTACGTGCTGTCCGTCGCCGCCCGCAAGGGCACCAGGACCGGCTACAAGGCCGCGGCCGGCGTCTTCACCGGCGACACGATCCTGATGACCCTGGCCGCCCTCGGCGCGGCCTCCCTGCTCCAGACCACGCCGCTGCTCTTCACCGTCGTCAAGTACGCGGGCGCCGGCTACCTGGCCTGGATGGCGTACGGCATGCTCCGCGCCGCCCTCGACATGTGGCGCTCCCGCCGCGAGCCCGCCGGGGACGCGTCCGGGGCGCCGGCCGCGAGCGGTCCCACCGAGCGCCCGTACCGCCGGGCCCTCGTCATCAGCCTCTTCAACCCGAAGGCGATCCTCTTCCTGATCTCCTTCTTCGTGCAGTTCGTGGACCCCTCCTACGCCTACCCGGCGCTCTCCTTCCTGGTCCTCGGCACCCTGCTCCAGCTCGGCAGCTTCCTCTACCTCACCACCCTGATCTTCAGCGGCACCCGCCTCTCCGCCGCCTTCCGCCGCCGCAAGCGCCTCTCCGCCGGCGCCACCTCCGCCGCCGGCGCCCTCTTCCTCGGCTTCGCCGTGAAGCTCTCCCTGAGCAGCACCGCCTGACACCAGGACCGCGCCGGTTGACCCTCACACCGTGTGAGGCCGTTCCGTAGGGGGCGTCATGTTCACCATCGGAGACTTCGCCCGGCACGGGCGGGTGTCGGTCCGGATGCTGCGCCACTACGACGCCATCGGACTGCTGCGCCCGGCCCACGTCGACCCGCACAGCGGTTACCGCTTCTACTCGGCGGACCAGCTCGCGCGGCTCAACCGCGTCATCGCGCTCAAGGACCTCGGCTTCACCCTGGAACAGGTGGGGGCCATCCTCGGGGACGAGATCGGCGCGGAGGAGCTGCGCGGGATGCTGCGGCTGCGCCAGGCCGAGCTGGAAGCGGCCCTGGAGGCGGCGCGGGCCCGGCTCGCCCAGGTCGGCGCGAGGCTCCGAGCCATCGAGAGCGAGGGACGCATGTCCACGCAGGACGTCGTCGTCAAGAAGGTCCCGGCCGTGCGGATCGCGGAGCTGAGCGCGTCCGCCGCCGGCTTCGAGCCCGAGGCCATCACGCCCGTCATCGGTCCGCTGTACGAGGAGCTGTGCGGCCGGCTCGAAGCCGCCGGGGTCACCGGCTTCGGGCCCGGGATCGCGTACTACGAGGACGCCGGCAAGGGCGACGGCTCGGTCGTCGTGCACGCCGGCATGACCGTGCCGGAGGGCACCGCGGCCGAGGGCGTGCGGGTGCACGTGCTGGCCGGCATCGAGGAGGCCGCGACCGCCGTGCACCGGGGGTCGATGGACGACGTCCTGGCCACCTCGCAGGCCCTCGCCGCCTGGATCGACACCAACGGCTACGCCTCCGCCGGCTACGCCCGCGAGCTGTACCTGGAGTGCCCCGAGGACCCGGCCGGCTGGGTGACCGAGATCCAGGAGCCGATCCGCCGCTCCTGACGGCGGCGTGCGGCGCGGCCCGGGACCCCCGCGGGGGTCCCGGGCCGCGCCCCGGCCCCTACTTCTTCAGCGCCCTGCGCAGCCGCAGGGCCCGCCGGGCCAGGCGCCGGACCTTCGGGTGCCGGGGGACCGGCAGGCCGCCCGGCAGGTCGAGGACGGTCAGCCGGCGGCGGCTGAAGTGGTGCCGGGTGCGCTCGGCGTACGGCCCGGACAGGTGGCGCACCGCCGCCGCCCGCAGGTCGGCCCTTATGTTCGGCTGCATCGCGAAGCCGACGGCGGCGACCAGGTCGTCGAGGCGGGCGGCGTCCGTCACCGGCTCCTCGTCCTCCGGGCCCGGCACCAGCGGCGGGACGACCGCGTCGACGACCGTCAGCGGGATCCGGTTGCTGTTCTGGAACGGGGTGAGCCGCTGGAGCAGCTGCCGGGTGCCGACCCGGGCGACCGGCAGGCCGTAGAAGGTGCGGGCGGTCATCAGCGCCGTCGAGAAGCAGCCGACGACCAGCGCGGGCCGCAGCTCGCGGTAGAGCACCTCGGCGAGCACCGGGCGGGTCTCCACGGACAGTTCGGCGCCCAGCCGGGCCGCCTCCTCGCCGAGCGAGCGCGTCCAGGAGTCGGGGGCGGTGGGGTGCGGTTTGAAGACCAGCCGCCGGTGGCCGCGGGCGACCGCGCCGCGCACCATGCTCAGGTGCAGCTCCTCCTCCTCGGCGGCCGTCATCAGGTTCAGCGCGGCCAGGTACTGGCCGAGGAGCAGCGCGGGGCCCTCGCCGCCGGCCTGCGCGTCGGTGCCCGCCAGCTCCTCGACGGCCTTGGTGAAGGCCTCCACCGGGACGGTCTCCGGCACCGCGCCGAACTCGCCGAGCAGCAGCGGCCGCAGGCCCGGCACCAGGTCGAGGTGGAGGAGGCGGGCGGCCCGGCCGCCGATCAGCGGGTCGATCTTGTTGCGGGTCGGGCCGTAGCTCATCAGGCCGTCCGCGTAGACGGTGATCGCCGCCTCCGGGAGCAGGGTGGCGATGGCGAGGGCCGGGGTGACCTGGATGGACTCCAGGACGAGCTCGACCCGGTCGTCGCCGAGCCCCCACAGCTTGTGGAGGTGGCGCTGGAGCATCGGCACGTCCTGGCCGCGCGGGGTCCAGCCGCCGGGGTGGAGCGGGGAGACGGTCTCGTTCCAGGACACCACCTCGTCGAAGCGGTCGCGGATCCGGCCGAAGCCCTCGGACGCGTCGAAGGCCGGGGTGGTCTCCGGGACGGGCGCGTTGTTCGTGACGAGGAGGATCCGGCGGGCGGCGCCGTCGAAGCAGCCGCTGTCTATGGCGGCGGCCAGGGTGACCGCCCCGTACAGGGTGGACGCGGCGAAGATCTGGGTCGTACGGGCCGTGCTCACGCGGCCACCTCCGAGGGGGTCGTGCCGACCGGGCCGCGGCCGCCCGGCGGGGCCGGCGGCGGCGGTGCGGGGCGCCGGCGGCGCAGCTTGCGCAGGACCGCGGCGCGCTCGCCGCCCA
Source organism: Streptomyces sp. NPDC014656 (assembly GCF_043084305.1). Classification (NCBI taxonomy): domain Bacteria; kingdom Bacillati; phylum Actinomycetota; class Actinomycetes; order Kitasatosporales; family Streptomycetaceae; genus Streptomyces; species Streptomyces sp. NPDC014656. Next base: position 643,543 of record NZ_JBIBZN010000002.1, on the reverse strand, counting down.
TCGCGGTCAGCGCCTCGTCGAGGACGTCCTGCGGCATGCGGCGCAGCGCGCCCGCGCTCATCGCCTTCAGCTGCCGGGCCACTTCGGGCTCGAACTTCTCGATGGAGCCGACGTGATGGGCGATCACCGCGCAATAGGTGCGGACGGCCTTCGGGAGGAAAAGGGCCGCGTCCTTGTCCTTCGCGGTCTCCTCGACCACCTGGTCGAAAGCGCGGATGAAATCCAATTGCCGGACGTCGCCGATCTGGGTGAGCGAGGTCGCCACTCCGCGCCGGTAGAAGACGCCGAGTTCGCCGATGGCGGCGAAGGATTCCGCCTCGCGGTGCAGCCGCCAGATCCACGGCCGGTCCTCGGCGGTGCGCAGCCCGTGCGGGAAGTGCAGCAGACCCCGGTCGAGGAGCCGGCGGTGGTAGATCCCGGCCCACGCGAAGGGGTAGTCGACGGAGGTGGTGCGGTGGGCGGGGAGGATCGCCCCGCGCGGGTCGAGGACCTCGGAGCGGCGCGGCACGGGCACCCGGCGGACCGAGCGGGCCCGGCCGGTGACCGAGGTGTGGTCGGTGCGCAGGAAGTCGCAGCCGAGCCCTTCGGCGGCGGCGACCAGGCGCCCGTAATAGCCGGGGGAGAGCCAGTCGTCCCCGTCGAGGAAGGTGATCCACTCGCCGCGGGCCGCGTCGAGGCCGGTGTTGCGGGCGGTCGCCAGGCCCTCGTTCCGCTCGTGCCGGATCAGGACGGCGCCGGGCAGTTCGCGCGCGGCCCGTTCCAGGATGTCCGGGGTGTCGTCGGACGAGCAGTCGTCGACGAGGAGGAACTCGACGTCGTCGCGGGCGTTGGCGCGCAGACTGGCGAGCGTGTCGGGGGCGTATGTCTGCACGTTGAAGAACGGCACGACGACGGAGAGCTTGACCACGCGGCCGACGCTAGGCGCCGCCCCGGCCGCTTCGCCGACCGTCCGGGGGACTTTCGGTGAACACGAAGCGGCGGGATTCTTAACCGCCTTTACCCAAGGGGATTTCGGGCGGTCCAACGGCTGAATCCCGGGCCGCTTCAGATCGCGGAGAGATGCTGTTCACCGTTTGTTGCCGCTCAGTTGGGCCGTAGACCGGAATGCCCTTCTAGCGTCCTCGACGTGCCAGCAAGTTCCAGTGAAGCGGTACGGGTCGCCGTACTCGCGGATTCCGACACCCGGTGGAAATGGGGTGCGCTCACCGCGCGCCGCATCACCGCGGCAGACGCCGAGCCCGCCGGTTTCGTCCTGCGCGGCCGGGCCACGCCCACCGCCCGCCAGCTCGCCGAGACGGGGGCCTCCACGGCCGCCCCGCGCGAGGTGACCGGCGCGGAGTTCCTGCGCGAGGTGCGGGACGCCGAGGCGCGCGGCGAGCGGTACGACGTCGTGGTCCTCGCGCTGGTCGGCGGCACCGTCCGGGCCGTCCTCCAGGGCCTCGCCGACCTCGGTCTCGACCGCCGGCCGGTGGTCGTCACCGGCTACGTCGGGGTGGTCTACGAGAAGCTGGCCGACGGACTGCTGCTGCGCCACGGCGCCGACGTCGTCCTCGCCAACTCCCGTCACGACGCGGACCGCTTCCGCGCCGTGTACGAAGGGGTCGGCGCGGGCGCCGGGTCGGTCGTCGAGGCCGCCCTGCCGTTCCTCGGCGGCGCCCCGTACCGCCCCGAGGAGGGCCGCGACACCCTGGTGTTCGCCGCCCAGCCGTCCGTCCCGGTCACCCGGACCGAGCGGGCGTACGTCCTGGAGCGGCTCGTCCGGCACGCCCGGCTGCACCCCGGGCGCGAGGTCCTCCTCAAGCTCCGCTCCAAGCCGGGCGAGCACACCACGCACCTGGAGGAGCACCCGTACCAGAAGCTGGTGCGCGAGCTGGACCCGCCCGCCAACTTCCGGCTCGTGTACGGACACATGGGCGAGGTCCTGGACCGCACCGACCTGCTGGTCACCGTCTCCTCCACGGCCGCCCTGGAGGCCCTGCACCGCCGGATCCCCACCGCGGTCCTCACCGATTGCGGGGTCCGCGAGGTGAACGGCAACCACCACTTCATCGGCTCCGGGCTGCTCACCTCCTTCGACCGGCTCGACCGCGGCGAGACGCCCGGGCCCGACGAGGAGTGGCTGGCCCGGCAGGGCGTCGGAGCCGACGGCGGCTACGACTCCGCCTTCGACGCCGCCCGCGAGCGGGTGGCGCGGCTCCTCGCGCTGCCCGAACTCCCCCCGATCAGCCCCTACTACACCGCGGAGACGGCCCCCGGCTACCTGCCCGGGATCCTCGCCCGCCACCGCCTGGACGTCACCGCGCCCCCGGTCCGCGACAGCGGGCTGCGCCGGATCGTCCGCGAGGCGGCGCGCGGCGCCTACCGCCACGGCGTCCAGCGCGTGGCCCCCGTCGTACGACGCCTGGGAGAACTGTGATGCCCACCTCGAAGCCGAGCCCCACCGTGCTCGCCGTCATCCCCGCGCGGGGCGGCTCCAAGGGCGTCCCCGCCAAGAACCTCGCCCCGGTCGCCGGGGTCCCGCTGGTCGGCCGGGCCGTCCGGGCCTGCCTCGGCGCGGCCGGCGTCACCGACGTCGTCGTCTCCACCGACGACCGCGCCATCGCCGCCGCCGCCCGCTCCTTCGGCGCCGAGGCGGTCCAGCGCCCCGCGGCGATCGCCGGCGACACCGCCACCAGCGAGTCCGCCGTCCTGCACGCCCTCGACGCCTTCGAGGCCACCCGCGGCCGCACCGCCGACGTGGTCCTCCTCGTCCAGTGCACCAGCCCCTTCCTCACCTCCGCCGAGGTCGCCGAGGCCGTCGCCCGGATCACCTCCGGCGCCGCCGACACCGCCTTCACCGCGGCCCCCTCGCACGGCTTCCTCTGGCGCGATCCCCAGGACGGCCCGACGGGCGCCACCGGCGTCAACCACGACAAGGCGCACCGCCCGCGCCGCCAGGACCGCGAGCCCGAGTACCTGGAGACCGGCGCCGTCTACGCGATGGACGCGGCCGGGTTCCGCACCCACGGCCACCGCTTCTTCGGCCGCACCGCCCTCGTCGTCACCGACCCGGCCCGCGTCCTGGAGATCGACGACCCGCACGACCTGGCCCGCGCCAAGGCCCTCGCGCCGCTCCTCGACGAGCCCGTCACCCCGTCCTTCGCCGACGTCGACGCGGTCGTCCTCGACTTCGACGGCACCCAGACCGACGACCGGGTCCACCTCGACGCGGAGGGCCGGGAGTTCGTCTCCGCCCACCGCGGCGACGGCCTCGGCATCGCGGCCCTGCGCCGCGCCGGACTGCCCGTCCTCATCCTCTCCACCGAGCAGAACGCCGTCGTCGCCGCCCGCGCCCGGAAGCTGAAGATCCCCGTCCTGCACGGCATCGACCGCAAGGACCTCGCGCTCAAGGAGTGGTGCGAGGCCGAGGGCATCGACCCCGCGCGCGTCCTCTACGCCGGCAACGACGTCAACGACCTGCCCTGCTTCCACCTCGTCGGCTGGCCCGTCGCGGTGAGCAGCGCCCACGACTCCGTCCGGGCCGCCGCCCGCGCGGTCACCGTCACCCCGGGCGGCTTCGGAGCGATCCGCGAGATCGCCGCCTGGCTCCTCGGACCCGAGCTGAACACCCCCGCCCCTCTCCCGAACTGAACCGAAGGAAGCACCACCATGAGCACCCGTCTGCGCACCCTCGGCCCGAAGACCGCCGGTCCGGGTCAGCCCGTCTACATCTGCGGCGAGATCGGCATCAACCACAACGGCGACCTCGAGAACGCCTTCAAGCTGATCGACGTGGCCGCCGAGGCCGGCTGCGACGCCGTCAAGTTCCAGAAGCGCACCCCGGAGATCTGCACCCCGCGCGACCAGTGGGACATCGAGCGCGACACCCCCTGGGGCCGGATGACCTACATCGACTACCGCCACCGCGTGGAGTTCGGCGAGGACGAGTACCGCCAGATCGACGAGCACTGCAAGAAGCGCGGCATCGACTGGTTCGCCTCCCCGTGGGACACCGAGGCCGTCGCCTTCCTGGAGAAGTTCGACGTCCCCGCCCACAAGGTCGCCTCCGCCTCCCTCACCGACGACGAGCTGCTGCGCGAGCTGCGCGCCACCGGCCGCACCGTCATCCTCTCCACCGGCATGTCGACGCCGCAGCAGATCCGCCACGCGGTCGAGGTCCTGGGCAGCTCCAACATCCTGCTCTGCCACGCCACCTCCACCTACCCGGCCAAGGCCGAGGAGCTGAACCTGCGCGTCATCCAGACGCTCCAGGAGGAGTACCCGAACGTCCCGATCGGCTACTCCGGCCACGAGACCGGCCTCCAGACCACCCTCGCGGCGGTCGCCCTCGGCGCCACCTTCGTCGAGCGCCACATCACCCTCGACCGCGCCATGTGGGGCTCGGACCAGGCCGCCTCCGTCGAGCCGCAGGGCCTGGAGCGCCTCGTCCGCGACATCCGCACCATCGAGACCGCCCTCGGCGACGGCGTGAAGAAGGTGTACGAGTCGGAGCTCGGCCCGATGAAGAAGCTGCGCCGGGTCCAGGCGCCCGCCGCCGTATGACCGGCCGGCTGGCGTTCGTCGAGAGCCCCGTCCAGCTCCTGAACGTCCTGGAGTGGGCGCACGCGCGCGGCCGGGGCCCCGCCCCGGCCGCCGCCCCCGGGCCGGACGCCGCGGCGGCCCCCGCCGCGGCGTCCGGCCCCGCCCCCGCGGCCGGCGAGGACCTCGGCATCGTCGTCCTCTCGCCGAACGACCCCATGTCGCGCGGCCAGCTGCGCCGGATGGCCCAGCTGGCCCGCGACGAGGGGTTCACGGTCCACTGGCAGGAGGCGCGGGCCGGGCGGGGCGCGCTGGTGCGGACCCTGCGGGAGCTGGGCGGGCCGCTGCGCGCCGCCGAGCGCGTGATCATCGGCGACCCGTTCTCCCGCTACGTCCAGCTGCTGCTCACCCTCTTCGGGCCCCGGCACGTCACGGTCGTCGACGACGGCACCGCGACCATGGAGTTCGCCGCCCAGCTCGCGGGCGGGGAGCGGCTGGTCCGCTGGCACCGCAAGGGCGACCTCGGACCGCGCGAGCTGCTGCTCGCCCCGGTCACCTCGCTGGCGCGGCGCCGGCTCGCCCCGGGGCCCCACCGGACCGTCGAGATCTTCACCTCGCTGCCCGTGCAGGCCCCGCCCGGCACCGAGGTCACCGAGAACGCCTACGCGTGGACCCGGGCCCGCTTCGGACCGCCCGCGCTCACCGGCGGCGCCGACCTGGTCGGCACCTCGCTCGTCGAGACCGGCGTGGTGGACGTGGAGCACTACCTGCGGGTCGTCGGCCGGCTCGCCCGCACCCACGGCGCCACCCGCTACTTCGCCCACCGCCGCGAGACCCCGGAGAAGCTGCACCGGGTCGCGGTCGAGACCGGCCTCCAGGTGGTCCGGCCCGAGCTGCCGCTGGAGCTGATCGCCCGGCGCGGACCGGTCGGCGCCACCGTCGTCAGCTTCCCGTCCACCGTCGTGCACACCCTGCCGCTCGCCCTGGCGGGCACCGGGGTGAAGGTCGTGGTCTGCGAGATCGCGCCCGAGTGGCTGAAGGCCACCGCCTCGCCGCGGGCCCAGGGCTTCCTCGCGGGCATCGTCGGCACGGCGTCCGGGGCGGACCGGCTCGAATTCGGCTGACGGCTCGAATCCCGCTGACCGGCGCGGGCCGGAACCCCCGGTTCGTATACGATCGCCCGGCCTGAAATCGGGTGAGCTTACCCACACGGAGCGTGGCCCATGCACGGCAAACCGAGATTCTTTCCCCTAACGGGCTGAACTTTTGGTGATCAACGGGCAGTTGATCACCAGATGGGCCTACGCTTCAAAGGGTGAACCAGTTGAAGTCCCGTGAGCCCGGCTCCGTCACCCTGCCCGGAACGCTGTCCTCCTCCCTGCGCGGCGAACTGATCGCCTTCCGCAGGGACTTGCACATGCACCCCGAGCTCGGCAACCAGGAGTTCCGCACCACCGCCGCGCTCAAGGCCCGCCTGGAGGCGGCCGGCCTGGCGCCGCGCGTACTCCCGGGCGGTACGGGACTCATCTGTGACATCGGCACCTGGGACGGCGGGCGCCCCATGCTCGCCGTCCGCGCCGACCTCGACGCCCTGCCCATCCCGGACGCCAAGACCGTCGCGTACCGCTCCACCGTGCCCAACCGCGCGCACGCCTGCGGCCACGACGTGCACACCACCACCGTCCTCGGCGCCGGGCTCGTCCTCGCCGAGCTGGAGCGCGAGGGCCGGCTGCCGCGCCCGGTGCGGCTGCTCTTCCAGCCCGCCGAGGAGGTGCTGCCCGGCGGCGCGGCCGACGCGGTCGCGGCCGGCGTCCTCGACGGCGTCGGCCGGATCATCGCCGTCCACTGCGACCCCAAGGTCGACGCCGGGAAGATCGGGCTGCGCGTCGGCCCCATCACCTCCGCCTGCGACCGGCTGGAGATCACCCTCGACGGCCCCGGCGGCCACACCGCCCGCCCGCACCTCACCACCGACCTGGTCACCGCCGCCGCCCGGATCGCCACCGACGTGCCGGCCGTGCTCGCCCGCCGGGTCGACGCCCGCTCCGGCCTCTCCCTCACCTGGGGCCGGATCGAGGCCGGTCACGCGCCCAACGTCATCCCGCAGCACGCCGAGCTCTCCGGCACCGTCCGCTGCCTCGACCTGCCCGCCTGGCGCGACGCGCCCGACCTGGTGCACGCCGCCGTCGACGAGGTCGCCGCGCTGCACCGCGCCAAGTCCACCGTGAACTACGTCCGGGGCGTCCCCCCGGTCGTCAACGACGCGGCGGTCGTGGAGCTGCTCCGGGACGCCATGACCGCCCGGCACGGCGCCGACGCGGTCGAGGACACCGAGCAGAGCCTGGGCGGCGAGGACTTCTCCTGGTACCTGGAGCACGTGCCCGGCGCGATGGCCCGGCTCGGCGTCCGCACCCCCGGCGACCCGCGCGTCCGCGACCTCCACGCGGGGGACTTCGACGTGGACGAGAGGTCCATCCGGACCGCCGTGGAGCTCTTCACCGCCGCCGCCCTGATCGACGCCGGCGGCGACGCCGGCTGACCCCCCGCCGTACCGGCGCCGCCCCCGCCAGACGTGGGGGCGGCGCCGTCGTCCCGGCTGATGACACGGGGTTGCGCCTTGATCGCGAAGCGTGTACGGGTACTCTGACCCGTGGGTTCGCGTCGATACGGTAACGACTCATGAACGGGTCTTTAACTGACATCTACGCGCGTTACGATCGCCGCAAAGCCAGCGCCGGAAGAGGCGCTTTCGGTCAGTCTTGAAGGGACCCTCCTCTTGCGCCGGATCACCAGGATCACCACCGTGGGCATCGCCTCCGCGGCGCTCGCGCTCTCCGCCACCGCCTGTGGCAAGTCCTCCTCCGACGGCGGCTCCAGCTCGGACTCGAAGGCGACCAAGGCCGCCATCGCGTACGACATCGGCGGCCGCGGTGACCAGTCCTTCAACGACGCCGCCTACGCGGGCCTGAAGAAGGCCGAGGACGAGCTCGGCGTCAAGGGCTCCGAGGCCGAGCCGTCCTCCGGTGAGGGCGACGCCGACAAGGTGCAGCGCCTCACCTCGCTGGCCCGCGCCGGCAACAACCCGGTCATCGGCGTCGGCTTCGCCTACGCCCCGGCCATCAAGAAGGTCGCCGCGCAGTTCCCGGACACGACCTTCGGCATCATCGACGACACCTCGGTGACCGGCAAGAACGTCGCCAACCTCGTCTTCAACGAGGAGCAGGGCTCCTACCTGGCCGGCGTCGCCGCCGCCAAGGCGTCCAAGTCCGGCACGGTCGGCTTCATCGGCGGTGTCGAGGTCCCGCTGATCAAGAAGTTCGAGGCCGGCTACGTCCAGGGCGTCAAGGACACCAACCCCAAGGCGAAGGTGCTCACCCAGTACCTGACCCAGCCGCCGAACTTCGACGGCTTCGCCAAGCCCGACCTCGGCAAGGCCGCCGCCCAGGGCCAGCTCGACAAGGGCGCCGACGTGATCTACGCCGCCGCCGGTCTCGCCGGCTCCGGTGCGATCGAGGCCGCCTCCAAGGCCGGCAAGTGGTCCATCGGCGTCGACTCCGACCAGTACAACCAGGCGGGTCTCGCCGCGTACAAGGACTCGATCCTGACCTCGGTCACCAAGGACGTCTCCGACTCCGTCTTCAACCTGATCAAGTCGGTCAAGGACGGCAAGCCGCAGACCGGTGAGGTCCGCTACGGCCTCGCCACCGACGGTGTCGGCCTCGCCGACTCGAACCCGAAGTACAAGGAGATGACGGACCTCATCGCCGCGGTCAACAAGGCGAAGCAGGACATCATCGACGGCAAGATCACGGTCAAGACCGCCCCGTAAGGCGCGGCTCACGACCTAGTTGCCCGCGGGCCCGGCCCCGGTGGGACTCCCACCAGGACCGGGCCCCGGGCCCATTCCCGTACAGGTTTTCATTTTTCGGCAGCGCTACGCGTGTAGATGTCGCACCGGCACGATAACTTCGCCCCGCCCTGCCCTCGCCTCCCACTCCTTTCGGCCAAGGAGAGTGCGTCATCAACGCGTCCAGCCCCCCCGCCGTGGAACTCCACGGCATCACCAAGCGCTTCCCCGGCGTCGTCGCCAACAAGGACATCGCGATCACCGTCCGGAAGGGCACCGTGCATGCCCTCATCGGTGAGAACGGTGCCGGCAAGTCGACCCTCATGAAGATCCTCTACGGCATGCAGAAGCCGGACGAGGGCACCATCGCCATCGACGGGGAGCAGGTCAGCTTCTCCAGCCCCGGTGACGCCATCGCGCGCGGCATCGGCATGGTGCACCAGCACTTCATGCTCGCCGACAACCTCACCGTCCTGGAGAACGTCGTCCTCGGCGGCGAGAAGCTGTACGGCATCGGCGCCAAGGCCCGCAAGAAGATCAAGGAGATCTCCGACGCGTACGGCCTCGGCGTCCGCCCCGACGCCCTCGTCGAGGACCTCGGCGTCGCCGACCGCCAGCGCGTGGAGATCCTCAAGGTCCTCTACCGCGGCGCCAAGATCCTCATCCTCGACGAGCCGACCGCCGTGCTCGTCCCGCAGGAGGTCGACGCGCTCTTCGACAACCTCCGCGAGCTCAAGGCCGAGGGCCTCACCGTCATCTTCATCTCGCACAAGCTGGGCGAGGTCCTGAAGGTCGCCGACGACATCACCGTCATCCGGCGCGGCACCACCGTCGGCACCGCCGACCCGAAGACCGCCACCACCAAGCAGCTCGCCGAGCTGATGGTCGGCAGCGAGCTGCCCTCCCCGGAGACCCGCGAGTCGACCGTCACGGACGTCGCGATGCTCCAGGTGAAGAACCTCACCCTGTTCGAGGGCGGCGGCACCGGCGCCCCGCTGACCACCGCCGCCCCGGCCGACCCGGCCGCCGCCGTCACGGTCCACGAGGAGGTCGCGGCCGGCCGCAAGCTGCTCGACGACATCTCGCTCACCATCCACAAGGGCGAGATCCTCGGCATCGCGGGCGTCGAGGGCAACGGCCAGACCGAGCTCATCGAGGCCCTGATGGGCATGGCCACCCCCGACGCGGGCGTGATCACGCTCGACGGCACGGACATCTCCAAGGTGTCGGTGCGCAAGCGCCGCGAAGGCGGCATCGGCTACATCCCCGAGGACCGCCACCGCCACGGCCTGCTCCTGGAAGCCCCCCTCTGGGAGAACCGCATCCTCGGCCACGTCACCGAGGCCCCCAACTCCAAGCGCGGCATCCTCGACCCGAAGGCCGCCCGCAAGGACACCGAGCGGATCGTCCGCGAGTACGACGTCCGCACCCCGGGCATCGACGTGACCGCGGCCTCCCTCTCCGGCGGCAACCAGCAGAAGCTGATCGTCGGCCGCGAGATGAGCCACGACCCCAAGTTCCTGATCGCCGCCCACCCCACCCGCGGCGTGGACGTCGGCGCGCAGGCGCAGATCTGGGACGCGATCCGCGACGCCCGCCGCGAGGGCCTGGCGGTGCTCCTGATCTCGGCCGACCTCGACGAGCTGATCGGCCTCTCCGACACCCTCCGGGTCATGTACCGCGGCAAGCTCGTCGCGGACGCGGACCCCGCCACCATCACGCCCGAGCAGCTGGGCTCCGCCATGACCGGAGCGGCCACCGGCCGCCTCGAAGGCGGCGACGAGCGGCCCGAGCAGTCCGAGCAGTCCGAAGACGGTGACGCCCGATGATGAAGATCGACAAGGACAAGCTGATCATCGGGGCCGCGGGCCCGGTGCTGGCGCTCGTCACCTCGTTCGTGCTCACCATGCTGGTGCTGCTCGCGACGGGTCTCGACCCGATCGAGCCGATCCAGCTGATGATCGAGAACGCCGGTTACTCGGACATCCAGGTCCTGATCGTCAACCAGACGGGGATCTACTACCTGGCAGCCCTGGCCGTCGCCATCGGCTTCCGGATGAACCTCTTCAACATCGGCGTCGACGGCCAGTACCGCCTCGCCGCGATGGTCTCGGCCGTGGTCGGCGCCTCGGTCGAGCTGCCGGGTCCGCTGCACATCCTGCTGATCGTCGTCGTCGCGATCCTCACCGGCGCCTTCTGGGCCGGCATCGCCGGCATCCTGAAGACCACCCGGGGCGTCTCCGAGGTCGTCTCGACGATCATGCTCAACGCCATCGCGACCTCGCTGATCGCCTGGCTGATCCTGCCGAAGAACCTCGGCGTCCAGCCCGAGGGCTCCAACGACCTCACCACCGGTGAGATCGCCGAGTCCGGCTGGTTCCCCGGCATCGACATGGGCCAGGGCAACGGCGAGATCTACGGCTTCACCTTCGTCGCCCTCGCCCTCGGCGTCGTCTACTGGTTCGTCCTCAACCGCACCCGCTTCGGCTTCGACCTGCGCGCCACCGGCGAGAGCGAGTCGGCGGCCCAGGCCAGCGGCGTCGACGCCAAGAAGATGGTCCTCACCTCGATGCTCATCTCCGGCGGTCTGGCGGGCCTCTCCGGCATGCCCACGCTGCTCGGCGACACCCACACGTACAGCCTGTCCTTCCCGGTCGGCGTCGGCTTCACCGCCATCACGATCGCCCTGCTCGGCCGCAACAACCCGGTCGGCATCCTCTTCGCGGCCCTGCTCTTCGCGTTCCTCGACAAGGCGTCCTCGTCGCTCGACGTCGAGGGCTACCCGAAGGAGATCACGCAGATCATGCAGGGCATCATCGTGATCGCCGTGGTCGTCTCCTACGAACTCGTCCGCCGTTACGGCACCCGCCGCCAGCAGCAGAAGGTCGGCGAGGAGCTCGCCGCCGGCGGTGCCCTCAAGACCGACAAGGAGGTCTCGGCATGAGCACCGCCACCGCCGCCAAGCCGAGCGCCGCACCGAAGAAGACCGGGCGCCGCAAGCTCACCTGGCCGTGGATCCTGCTGATCGTCGCGGCCGGACTCGTCCTCTTCTCGCTGGTCCGCGTCGTCTCCGGCGCCGACGACCTGACCTCCGTCGGCCAGGTCTCCGGCGCGCTCCAGCTGGCCATCCCGATCGGCCTCGCCGGCCTCGGCGGCCTGTGGTCCGAGCGCGCGGGCGTCGTCAACATCGGCCTCGAGGGCATGATGGTCCTCGGCACCTGGTTCGGTGCCTGGGCCGGCTACCAGTGGGGCCCCTGGACGGGCGTCGTCGTCGGTCTCCTCGGCGGCGCGATCGGCGGCCTGCTGCACGCGATCATCACGGTCACCTTCAACGTGAACCACATCGTCTCCGGTGTGGCGATCAACATCCTCGCGGTCGGCTTCACCCAGTACCTGTCGAACTTCACGTTCGGCGAGGCCGAGGGCGGCTCCTCCAAGCAGTCCCCGCGCATCGACCCGATCACCGACATCACCGTCCCGGGGCTCTCGGACGCGCTGGCCGACCTCCAGCAGAAGCACTGGTTCCTGATCTCGGACCTCGCCGGCATCGTCGGCGGCCTGGTCACCAACCTGTCGCTGCTGACCGTCGTCGCCATCCTGCTGATCCCGGCCACCTGGTGGGTGCTGTGGCGCACGGCCTTCGGCCTGCGGCTGCGCTCCTGCGGCGAGAACCCGGTCGCCGCCGAGTCCCTCGGCGTCAACGTCTACAAGTACAAGTACATCGCGGTCACCATCTCCGGCGCCCTCGCCGGCCTCGGCGGAGCCTTCCTCGCGATCGTCTCCACCGGCATCTACCAGGAGGGCCAGACCGGCGGCCGCGGCTACATCGGTCTCGCCGCGATGATCTTCGGCAACTGGATGCCCGGCGGCATGGCGATGGGCGCCGGCCTCTTCGGCTTCACCGACAGCCTGAAGATCCGCGGCGGCGCCGAGAACGTCCACGCGCTGCTGCTGCTCGTCGCGATCCTGCTGGTGCTCGCCGCCGCCTGGCAGCTGTACAAGAAGAAGTACGTGCCCGCCGTGATCGCCGCCGTCTTCGCGGTCGGCTTCTTCCTCTGGTACGCGCTCACCGACCAGGTCCCGAGCCAGTTCGTCGACGCCGCCCCGTACATCACCACCCTGCTCGTGCTGGCCCTGTCCGCGCAGCGGCTGAGGATGCCGAAGGCGGACGGCCTGCCCTACCGGAAGGGCCAGGGCAAGTGACGACGCCCGCCGCCGAGCCCGACTGGGAGGCCCTGCGGGAGGAGGCCCGGGCCGCGATGGGCCGTGCCTACGCCCCGTACTCCGGCTACCCGGTCGGCGCGGCCGCCCTGGTCGACGACGGCCGGACGGTCTCCGGCTGCAACGTCGAGAACGCCTCCTTCGGGCTCGGCCTCTGCGCCGAGTGCGGCCTGGTCTCGCAGCTCCAGGCCACCGGCGGCGGCCGGCTCACCCACTTCGTGTGCGTGGACGGCCGGGGCGAGTCGCTGGTCCCCTGCGGCCGGTGCCGGCAGCTCCTGTACGAGTTCGGCGGGCCCGAGCTCGTCCTGGAGACGCCCGCCGGGTTCCTGACCCTGGCGGAGATGCTGCCGCAGGCCTTCGGCCCGGACCATCTCGCCAAGTAACACCTCGGAGCGGCCCTTCCGGCACCATGGGAGGGGCCGCTCCTCCCGTTCCCCCCTCTATGCGCGTAGAAAGAGGCACCACGACATGGACGTCATCTCCGTCATCCGCACCAAGCGGGACAAGGGCGAGCTGAGCCCGGAGCAGATCGACTGGGTCATCGACGCCTACACCCGCGGCACGGTCGCGGACGAGCAGATGTCGGCCCTGGCCATGGCGATCCTGCTCAACGGCATGAACCGCGACGAGATCGCCCGCTGGACGGCGGCGATGATCGCCTCCGGCGAGCGCATGAACTTCGACGCGCTCTCCCGCCCGACCGCCGACAAGCACTCCACCGGCGGCGTCGGCGACAAGATCACGCTGCCGCTCGCCCCGCTCGTCGCCGCCTGCGGCGCGGCCGTCCCGCAGCTCTCCGGCCGCGGCCTCGGCCACACCGGCGGCACCCTCGACAAGCTGGAGTCCATCCCCGGCTGGCGCGCCCTGCTCTCCAACGAGGAGATGCTGCACGTCCTCGACACCACCGGCGCGGTCATCTGCGCGGCCGGCGACGGCCTGGCCCCCGCGGACAAGAAGCTGTACGCGCTCCGCGACGTCACCGGCACCGTCGAGGCGATCCCGCTCATCGCCAGCTCCATCATGTCGAAGAAGATCGCCGAGGGCACCGGCTCCCTCGTCCTCGACGTCAAGGTCGGCACCGGCGCCTTCATGAAGACCATCGAGGACGCCCGCGAGCTGGCCTCCACCATGGTCGCGCTCGGCACCGACAGCGGCGTGAAGACGGTCGCGCTCCTCACCGACATGTCGACCCCGCTCGGCCTCACCGCAGGCAACGCCCTGGAGGTCCGCGAGTCCGTCGAGGTCCTCGCCGGCGGCGGCCCGCAGGACGTCGTCGACCTGACGATCGCCCTGGCCGCCGAGATGCTGGCCGCGGCCGGCATCAAGGACGCCGACCCGGCGAAGGCCCTCAAGGACGGTTCCGCGATGGACGTCTGGCGCCGGATGATCGCGGCCCAGGGCGGCGACCCGGACGCGACCCTCCCGGTCGCCCGCGAGCAGCACGTCGTGACGGCCCCGTCCTCCGGCGTCCTGACCCGCCTCGACGCGTACGACATCGGCATCGCCGCCTGGCGCCTCGGCGCCGGCCGCGCCCGCAAGGAGGACCCGGTGCAGGCCGGCGCGGGCGTCGAACTCCACGCCAAGCCCGGCGACACGGTCACCGCGGGCCAGCCCCTGCTGACCCTCCACACGGACACCCCGGAGAAGTTCGACTACGCCCTCGGCTCCCTGGAGGGCGCCTGGGACATCGCCCCGGCGGGCACCGACTTCACGCCGGCCCCGATCGTCCTGGACCGCATCGCCTGATCGTGGACCGCTCGCGGAAGGGCCCGGCGCACCCGCGCCGGGCCCTTCCGCGTCTCCGGGCTCAGCCGGCCAGCAGGCCGGCCAGCAGACGCATGTCGTCGAAGAGCACCGTGCCCGGGCCTTCGAGGTGGGACGGCAGGGTCAGCCCGCCGGTGTAGCCGAAGGCGCGCATGCCGGCCGCGCGGGCCGCCCGGACGCCGTAGCGGCTGTCCTCGACCACCGCGCAGCGCTCCGGCGGGACGCCCATCGCGGCGGCGGCGTGCAGGAAGAGGTCCGGGGCCGGTTTGCCGCGCCCGACGTCACGGGCGCTGAACATCCGCCCCTCGAAGCGGTCCAGCAGCCCCGCCCGGCCCAGGTTCTTGCGGATGGAGGCGTGGCTGCCGTTGGAGGCGAGACAGTACGGGACGGACAGCGCGTCCAGCACGCCGGTGACGCCCTCGACCGCCGTCAGCTCCGCGTCCAGCACGTCCTCGTACCGCTGCTCGAACGGCGCGTCCCAGCCGGGTTCCAGGGGGCGGCCCCTGCGCTCCTCCACGATCGCGGTGAGCATGTCCTTCGAGGAGCCCACGAAGTGCTCCACCATCTCCGCCTCGGTGAACTCGGCGCCCAGCTCCGCGAAGACCTCCCGGTCCACCCGGCAGTAGAGCCGCTCGCTGTCCACCAGAACGCCGTCGCAGTCGAAGATCACCAGTTCGACGGGGTGAGAAGTCATGATCGCGAGCCTAGCGCGATGAGTTCCGCCCGTCCCGGCGGTCACCATGGCGTGGACACCAGTCAGCCCCTCGTCATGAGCCTCCCCGCCGGACCGACCCGCGAGGAGGTCGCCCGGCTCTGCGCCGACCTGGCCGCCGCCCCGCCCGGGGAGGTGCGGTGCCTGGTCGACGCCGAGGCGCACGGCCTCGCGGCCGTCGACGCCCTGGCCCGGCTCGCGCTCACCGCCCGCCGCCACGGCCACCGGCTGACCTTCCACGGAGCAGGACCCGACCTCACGGCCCTGCTCCGCCTCACCGGCCTCGACGAGCTGCTCTGAGCTAGGCCTCCAGCCGCTCCGGCAGGTCGAAGAGCGGGAACCAGCGCGGGGTGTCCAGGAAGAAGTCCATCCCGGCCACCTTGCCGTCCCGCAGCTCCAGGACGATCAGGGCCCACGGGCTGTAACCGCCCTCCGGGTCCGGGTGGTAGTGCGCGAAGGCCGGCGAGCCGTTGGCGACCGTCGGGACGAGCTTCGAGCCGCGGCACACGTCGCCGACGCCCAGCATCCAGCCGACGATGTCGTCGTGCCCGCGCAGCCACAGGTCGAACGGCGGCATGGTCATGGTCGCGTCCTCGTGGAGGAGCGCGGTCAGGGCCTTCATGTCGTAGCCCTCGAAGGCCGCCACGTACCGCTCCAGGAGCGCCTGCTGCTCCTCGTCGAGCGGGTTCGCCGCGTCGGACTCGGCGGGGGCCTGCTCGGCGATGGTCGCCCGGGCCCGCTGGAGCGCGCTGTTCACCGAGGCGACGGAGGTGTCGAGCAGCTCGGCGACCTCGGCGGCCTTCCACGCGAGGACCTCGCGCAGGATCAGCACGGCCCGCTGCTTGGGCGCCAGGTGCTGGAGCGCGGCGACGAAGGCGAGCCGCACGGTCTCGCGGCTGAGCGCGGTCTCCGCCGGGTCGCCGGCGGTCGGCATCACGCGCCCGTCCGGGATCGGCTCCAGCCAGGTGATCTCCGGCTGCTTGACGAGCTGCGCCTGCGCGACCGGCGTCGGCCCGGAGAGGTCCATCGGCCGGGCCCGCCTGTTGCCCGCGCTGAGCGCGTCGAGGCAGACGTTGGTCGCGATCCGGTACAGCCAGGACCGCAGGCTGGAGCGGCCCTCGAAGGAGTCCATCGCCTTCCAGGCCCGCACCATCGTGTCCTGCACCGCGTCCTCGGCCTCGAAGGAGGAACCGAGCATCCGGTAGCAGTAACCGGTCAGCTCGCGCCGGTACTTGTCGAGTTCATCGGTCGTCACCACGGCGGTCTCGCTCATCGCGTCCCCAGTCGCCCCTCACCGGCACCCGTCCGGCACCGGTGAGAGCGAAGCTACCGCAGCGCGCCGACAGCCGTGGTCAGGTTCCCGGCTTGCGTCCGTAGACGTAGACGTCGTCGCCGTTGCGCAGCAGGTTCCAGTACGCCTTGGCGTCGGCGGAGCGCATGTTGACGCAGCCGCCGGAACCGGGCGGGTTCCACATGGACTTGGTGGTGGAGTGGAAGGCCTGGCCGCCGTCGAAGAACTGCGAGTACGGCATCGACACGTGGTAGATCGTCGACCAGTGGTTGATGTTCCGCCAGTAGATCTTCTTCAGGCCGGTGCGCGTCTCGGTGCCGTCCTTGCCGGTGCGCACCGGCACCGGGCCGTACTTGAGGCGCGAGCCGTCCTGGATCCAGCTGAGCTGGCGGGTGAGGTCCACGCAGGCGATCCGGCCCTTGTTGGTCGGACACTTGCGGTCCTTGTTCGGGTTGGTCCCGGCCGCCTTCTGCTGGATCATCGTGTTCATGGTGCGCCAGGTCAGCGGGCCGGCGTACCCCATGGTCGGGGTGATGCCGTGCTTGCGCTGGAAGTCCTGGATGGCCTTGCAGTCGGCGGACGACTGGCGGCCGTCGACGGTGCGGCCGAGGAACTTCTCGACCTGCTTCTGGTACGGCCCCGTCGTCACGTTGCACGACGCGGCCTGGGCCGGCGCGGCGCCCAGCACGAGTGCGGCCGGCACGAGCAGCGAGGTGAGGCCGGCGGCTATGCCGGCTCTCTTCCCCGCCCGGTTCGCGAATCGGTTCATGATCGTCAACTCCCCCTAGAGTCCTGAAATAGGGGACGGCCGGGGGAGCGGACCGGTTGCACCGCGACCGGCCCTGTGACCGTACGGTCATCCGGGCGTGCTCAGGCCGTCACCGGACGGATCCGCCGCGCCTCGACGCGCGCGCTGTGCGAGCCGTACAGCGTGATGGAGACGACGCCGAGCACCGCCACCAGACCGATCGCCACCGTCCCGGCCCAGCCGCCCGCGTGGAAGGCGATCGCGCCGAGCGTGCCGCCCGCGCTGGAGCCCAGGTAGTACGCGGACTGGTAGAGCGCCGAGGCCTGCGCGCGGCCCGTCTTCGCCGTCCGGCTCACCGAGGAGGAGGCCACCGCGTGGCCCGCGAAGAAGCCGGCCGTGATGAGGACCAGGCCCGCGAGGACCGCGGCGAGCGCGTCGGAGAGCGAGAGCAGCAGGCCCGCCGTGGTGGTGGAGACCGCCAGGTAGAGCGCCCCGCGCCGGCCCAGCCGGCCGACCAGCCTCCCGGCCGCCGCGGAGGAGGCCGTGCCCACCAGGTAGACCAGGAAGACCGAGCCGATCACGCCCTGCGGCAGCGAGAAGGGGGCCTCCGCCAGCCGGTAGCCGATCACCGTGTACACGGCGCCGAAGACCGTCATGAACAGGGCGCCGATCCCGTACAGGCGCATGAGCAGCGGGTCCGCGAGGTGGCCCCTCACCGTGGCGGCGAGCGCCTTCGGGTTCAGCGTGCCGGGGGTGAAGTGGCGTGCCTTCGGGAGCAGCGCCCGGAAGGCGAGCGCGCACAGCAGGGAGGTCAGGCCGACGGCGGCCAGACCGGCCCGCCAGCCCCACATCTGCGCGACCCAGCCGGTGACGATCCGGCCGCTCATGCCGCCGATCGAGTTGCCCGCGACGAAGAGGCCGATGGCGCCGATCAGCGCCCGGGGCCGCACCTCCTCGGCCAGGTACGCCATCGCCGAGGCCGGCAGTCCGGCCAGTGCCGCGCCCTGCAGCGCCCGCAGCGCGATCAGGACCTCCAGGCTGGGCGCGAAGGGCACCAGGAGCGCCACGCCGACCGCGACCGTGAGGGAGGCGGTCATCATCGTGCGCCGGCCGAAGCGCTCCGACAGCGCGCTGAGCGGCAGCACGCACAGGGCGAGCGCGCCGGTCGCGGCGGAGACGGTCCAGGAGGCGGCCGAGGCGGTGGCGCCGAACTCGGCGGAGATCGCCGGGAGGAGGGCCTGGGTGGAGTAGAGGAGCGCGAAGGCGGCGAGACCGGCGGCGAAGAGCGCGAGGCTCATCCGGCGGTGGCCGGGGGCGCCCGGGGCGAGGCGGGTGTCGGCTGCGGTGTCGGCGGACGCGGGGGTGGCGGCGTCCGCCTTGGTACTGGCGGAAGGCATGCCACGAACGTAGGACGCTCCGCTTCATGCGTCCAATGCATGGATCTGCTGTAATCGTTCCCGTGGTGCATGAGTACAGGTCACGGCCCCGGCTGTCACCGAACAGTAACGAAGAAGACATGGGACCGCTGCTCGCGCCGCGGCTCGCCTACTTCGCCGCGGTCGCCCGGCACGAGCACGTGACCAGGGCGGCGGCCGAGCTGGGCGTGCCCCAGTCGACGCTCTCGCGGGCCATGGTCCGGCTGGAGGAGGACCTCGGGGTGGC
The DNA here is from genome assembly GCF_043084305.1 of Streptomyces sp. NPDC014656. Taxonomy (NCBI): domain Bacteria; kingdom Bacillati; phylum Actinomycetota; class Actinomycetes; order Kitasatosporales; family Streptomycetaceae; genus Streptomyces; species Streptomyces sp. NPDC014656. The sequence continues at coordinate 624,780 of NZ_JBIBZN010000002.1, read as the reverse complement.
GCTCTTCGCCCGCCGGGGCCGCACGGTCGCGCTCACCCCGGCCGGCCGCCGTTTCCTGACCGCCGCCGAGCGGGCCCTCGCCGAGGTCGAGCGGGCCGCCGACACCGTGCGGGCCGACGCCGACCCCACCGCGGGGCGGGTCGCCTTCGGCTTCCTGCACACCATGGGCTCGGAGACGGTCCCGGCGCTGATCCGCGCCTTCCGCGTCGACCACCCGAAGGTCCGCTTCACCCTGGTGCAGAACTACGGCGAGGCGATGATCGAGCGGCTCCGCTCCGGCGAGCTGGACCTCTGCCTGACCTCCCCGGTGCCGGACGCCCCCGACCTGGTCGGCCGCCGGCTCGACGAGCAGCGGCTCCGGCTGGTCGTGCCCGACGACCACCGGCTGGCCGGCCGCCGCCGCATCCGGCTCGCCGAGGCCGCCGAGGAGACCTTCGTGACCCTCGAACCGGGCTACGGGCTCCGCCGCATCACCGACGACCTGTGCGCGGAGGCCGGCTTCACGCCCCGGGTCGCCTTCGAGGGCGAGGAGGCCGAGACGCTGCGCGGCCTGGTCGCGGCCGGGCTCGGCGTGGCGCTGCTCCCGCCGCCCGCCGTGGCCCGCCCCGGTGTCGTCGAGCTGACCGTCACCGCCCCGCGCGCCGTCCGCGAGATCGGCGTCGCCTGGCTGGACGGCCATCCGGACACCGCTCCGGTCGCCGCCTTCAAGAAGTTCCTGCTGAGCCGCCGCGGCCACCTCCTCCCGAAGGGGTCGCAGCCGCCGCGGGACGACTCAGCGCCGGCGTGAGCCGCTCCCGAACCCCGCCGCCAGCGGCATCCGCAGGCCGATCGGCGGCGGGGCCGCCATCGCGTCCGTCAGCGGGCGGGTGACCGGACGGCCGAAGAGGGCGCCGAGGACGAAGTCGGCGGCGAGCGCCCGCACCTCGTCGGCGTACTGGCGCAGCCCGTGCCCGTCCGTGTGCACCTCGAAGCGGCAGGTCTCCCGGTTCGTCTTCTTGGCGCGGGCCGCGTAGCGGAAGGACAGCTCGGGGTCCGTCCTGGCGTCGTCGGTGCCGTGCACGATCATCACCCGGCGCCCCGTCAGCTGCCGTACGGGCTCGGGCTCGGCGGCCACGTCCTCCTCGGGCAGCCAGGGCGCGAGCGCCAGGACCGCGCCGACCGCCGGGTGCCCGGCAGCCCGCAGCGCCGCCCGGCCGCCCATCCCGTGGCCGATCAGGCAGACCGGGACGTCGCCGTAGCGCCGTACCGCCTCGGCGACCGCCCAGGAGGCGTCCGCCGCGAGCTCCGCGTCGGTGCCGTTCCAGCCGCGCCCCCGGTAGCGCACCACCTGCGGGACGAGCCCCTCCGACCGTCCCGCGCGGGCGAGTTCGCGCCCCAGCGGCAGTACGGCGGCGTGCGCGCGGGCCGAGGCCCGGCGGCCGGACACCGGCTCCCCGTCCGGCAGGAGCAGCGCCACGCCGCCCACCGCCGCCGCGGACCGAGAAACCCCGACAGGCCGACCGAGCCGGGGTCTCCGGCCGTCGGCAGTCCCCACGAGTGCGTACTGCGCCATGACAGAACAGTCTCAGAAGCCGAGGTGTACGGCAGTCGTACGCGCGGTCTCTGTTACGTATCGCCGCCCCGGCGAACTGCCTTCCGCTCTACGCGCGTTCGAAGCAGTGGACGGTGCCGACGGGCGCGAAGCCCCGCCGCTCGTACCAGTGGCGCGGCCAGTCGTCCGCGAGCGCGGTGAGGAAGACGGTGGCGCAGCCGGCGCCGGCCGCCGTGCGCAGCGCCGTGTCCAGGACCACCCCGGCGTGACCCCGCCGCAGATGGGAGGCGGCCGTCACCAGGTCCTCGATCTGGGCCACCCCCGAGGCCGGGTCCAGGTAGAGGTCGCCCCAGGCGGCCACCTCGCCCCACTCGTCGTGGGAGGCGAGGAAGCGGACGTCGGGCGCGCCCCGCAGACGGGCCGCCCGGCGGTCGACCAGGTCCCGGACCACCTCGTCCCCCGCCTCCGGCAGGAAGCGGCGCCAGCTGTCGGCGACCGGCCCCGCGAGGGACGGCAGGTCCACCTCGCGCGCCCCGCCGAGCTCCGGCACCGGGCCCTGGTGGCGCATGAGGAGGACGGTCGCGCAGGTGTACCCGGCCCGGGCCAGCGGCCCCGCGCAGGCGGCCGCGGTCGGCCCGTCGAGCACGTACACCGCCCGGTGGGGGAGGTGCGCGAGGAGTTCGTCGGCCCGGCCGGGCAGCGCCCCGGGGTCGGTCGGGCCGTCCACGAGGAGGTGGTTGTTGCCGTGGGACAGGGCGTAGGCGTCGTCGAGCGCGGCGAATCCGCCGGGGAAGTCGACGGTCCGGGCCGCCTGCCGGCGGGTGAAGGCGGACACGAAGCCGTGGATGCGCCGGAGTTCGGCGGGGTCGACGGCGAAGGGCGGGGCGGGCTCGGACGCGGTGCTCATGCGGTCAGGGTAGGCAACCGGGGTCCGGCCGCGCACCCGGGAAAACCCCGTCGTCCCCGGCGTCGACGAGGCGCGTTCTACGCGCGTAGGGGCTAGAGTGCGGCAATGACGAGCCAGACATCCCACGTCCCCACCGCGGACCAGGTCCGCCGTGCCCCGAAGGTGCTGCTCCACGACCACCTCGACGGCGGTCTGCGCCCCGGCACGATCATCGAACTCGCCCGGGAGCAGGGCTACTCGAAGCTGCCCGAGACGGAACCCGACAAGCTCGGCATCTGGTTCCGCGAGGCCGCCGACTCCGGCTCCCTGGAGCGCTACCTGGAGACCTTCGCGCACACCTGCGCCGTCATGCAGACCCGCGAGGCGCTCTTCCGCGTCGCCGCCGAATGTGCCGTCGACCTCGCCGAGGACGGCGTCGTCTACGCCGAGGTGCGGTACGCCCCCGAGCAGCACCTGGAGGCCGGGCTGACCCTGGAGGAGGTCGTCGAGGCGGTCAACGAGGGCTTCCGCGAGGGCGAGCGCCGGGCCCGCGAGGCCGGCCACCGGATCAGGGTCGGCGCCCTGCTCACCGCCATGCGGCACGCGGCCCGCGCCCTGGAGATCGCCGAGCTGGCCAACCGCTACCGCGACGACGGCGTGGTCGGCTTCGACATCGCGGGCGCCGAGGCCGGCTACCCGCCCACCCGCCACCTCGACGCCTTCGAGTACCTCAAGCGGGAGAACAACCACTTCACCATCCACGCCGGCGAGGCCTTCGGCCTGCCCTCGATCTGGCAGGCGCTCCAGTGGTGCGGCGCCGACCGGCTCGGCCACGGCGTCCGGATCATCGACGACATCGAGGTGGCCGAGGACGGTTCGGTGCGGCTCGGCCGGCTCGCCGCGTACGTCCGCGACAAGCGGATCCCGCTGGAGATGTGCCCCACCTCCAACCTCCAGACCGGCGCCGCCGCCTCGTACGCGGAGCACCCCATCGGGCTGCTCCGCAAGCTCCACTTCCGGGCGACGGTGAACACCGACAACCGGCTGATGAGCGGCACCAGCATGAGCCGGGAATTCGAGCTGCTGATCGACGCATTCGACTACACGCTCGACGACCTCCAGTGGTTCACGGTCAATGCGATGAAATCGGCGTTCATTCCTTTCGATGAACGACTGGCCATGATCAACGACGTGATCAAGCCCGGATATGCCGAACTGAAATCCGAGTGGCTTTTCCGGCAGACCGCCACGACCAGCGCTTCTTCCGGTCAGGCGGGCTGAGGGAAGGGCCACGGAGGGGCACGGAGCCGCCGGGAGGCGCGACACCCGGCGGCTTTCCGGTGTTTGCGGAGCGGAGGCGGGGCGGTTAGTTTGCGGAGCTGCTCTGCATATCCGGATTTCCCTGTTCCGGATTTGTTCTCCTGATGTCCCGAAGCTCAGCCCCCAAGCCCAAGGAAGATTCTCAGATGAAGCAGTCTGCCGCCAAGAAGCTCGGTGTCGCCGCCCTCGGCGCCGCATTCGCCGCTGCCGCCGCCGGCACGGCCTCCGCGGCCCCGCTCCCGGCACCGCTCGACGGCGCCGACGCGCTGGGCTCCGTGACCCAGCTCGCCCCCCTGGGCGACGGCCTCACCGAGCTGCCCGACGGAGCCGGCGAGGCCCTCGGGGCCGGCCAGGGCGCCCTCGGCCAGGGCCTCGACCAGGGCGTCAAGACCCTCCCCGGGGCGGCCGGCCAGGCCACCCAGAACCTGCCGACCGACGCCGCCACCGGCGCCCTCGGCGCCACCCCGCTCGGCGCCGCCACCGGCCTGCTCGGCGGCCTCCCGCTCGGCGCCACCGGCCTGCCGATCTGACCCGCACCACCCCACGCCGAAGGGGCGCGCACCCGGAACATCCGGGTCCGCGCCCCTTCGGCGTGCTCCGCGGCCTCCTACCAGGCCGCCGCCTTCGTGGCCCGATCCCCGCTCGGCAGCAGCAGCCACAGCGCCAGGTAGAGCAGGAACTGCGGGCCGGGCAGCAGGCACGAGGCCAGGAAGATCAAGCGCATCGTCAGGGCGGAGGTGCCGAAGCGCCGGGCGAGCGCCGCGCACACACCGCCGAGCATCCGGCCGTCGCGAGGGCGGACAAGTGCGGCCATGGTGGGCTCCTTCGTCGGTTCCGGGAAGCCGCTCCTCCGGGCCTCCCGACGACTCCATGGTGCCCTCGCCGCCGTCCCTTCGACGTCGGTCTACCGGGCGATCGGAACCCTGGGAATCCTCGGGGTACCACCCTGAGCCCGCTCGTTCCCGGTCACGACACGTCCCTGAGAGCGGCCCTCCGGGGACTCCCGCCGGCGCCGCAGCCGCACCCGCGCCGCGGGCACCACCAGGAGATGCGCGAGCGCCACCCCGAGCGTGTTCAGGAGCACCGAGTCCACGTCCACGACCTGCCCCGGCACCGCGGTCTGGAGCAGCTCCAGGGCCAGCGACACCAGCGCCCCCGCCGCCGTCGTCCGGGTCAGCGACCCCCACCGCGAGGCGTCGAGCCGCCCGTCGCACATCGGCAGCAGCACCCCGAGCGGGGCGAGCAGCAGCAGGCCCCCGGCGATCGGCCGGGCCGCCGCGGCGGGCCCCAGCGCCAGATCGGCCCGCAGCCCGGCCAGCGGCACCGTGTTCGGGGCGGTCACCCAGGCCACGTCCCGTGGGAGCAGGCCGGTCCAGGCGACGAGCAGCAGATGCGCGATCAGGAGCACGAACCCGATCACGCGGACGACCACGGCGGCGTTCCCGCCCGAACCTTGACGCTGCACGCCCCCCAAGACGCGGCCCGCGCCGGAAACGGTTCCGGTTCAGCCCGCCGGCGTCACCTGGGCGGCCGGCGCCGTCGGCGGCGCCGACTCGGGCCGCTCCCGCAGCTGCGTCGTACAGCGGTAGCGCTTCGGGGGGTACGCCCCCGGGCCCGCCAGCAGCACCGTGTGCCCGCCCGCGCCCGCCGAGCTCTCCGCGAAGGTGCACACCAGCTGCGACAGCGCCGCCGGCGCCAGGTCCTCCGGCTGCCGGCTCAGCCGCAGCGTGCCCTCCGGATCGCCCGCCCGGCCGCGCGCCACCGACAGCGGAGCCCGTACCGCCGTGGTGAAACCGGCCTGCCGCTCCGCCTCCGACGGCTCCGCGAGCAGCTGCGCGAGCAGCGCCGACGCCGTCCGCACCGGATCGCCGCTCGCCTTGTCCTCCGGCTGCGGCGACCTGCGGTCCACCGGCTCCAGCTGCGAACCGCACACCAGGAACGCCCGCACCGGCACCCCCGGCGCGGGCGCCTGCGCCTCCGGCACGTTGCACGGCACCCGCGACGGGGCAGCGCCCGCGTCCACCGGCACCGAGGTCGTCCTGATCCCGCAGCCGGTGACCAGCGCGGCGAGCGCCACCGCCGGCAGGACCGCCGCCACCGTACGCAGCCTCACTCGTCCTCTCCCTTGCCCTGCCGGGTGCCGGTGCCCAGGGCGCGGGCGACCGCCGACGCGTCCCGGGGCAGCCGCAGCACGAACACCGCGCCGTCCACGGCGCCGTCCCCGTCCACCGAGTTGTCGGCGGTGATCGTCCCGCCGTGGATCAGCGCGTTCTCCATCGCGATCGACAGACCGAGGCCGGAGCCGTCGGAGCGGGGCCGCTGCGCGCTCGCCTTGTAGAAGCGGTCGAAGACGTGCGGCAGCACCTCGCCGGGGATGCCGGGACCGTGGTCCCGCACCGCGACGACCAGGTCCTCCTCGCCGTCCTCACCCGGCTCGGTGCGCACCGAGACCCGCACCGGGGAGCCGCCGTGCTTCAGCGCGTTCCCGATGAGGTTCGCCAGGATCACGTCGAGCCGGCGCGGGTCGAGCCGGCACACGACGCCGCGCTCCGCGTCCAGGTCCACCGCGTCCAGCCAGGCCCGCGCGTCGATGCAGGCGGTGATCTGGTCGGCGATGTCCACGTCGTCCAGGACCAGCCGGGCGGTGCCCGCGTCGAAGCGGGTCACCTCCATCAGGTTCTCCACCAGGTTGTTGAGCCGCCGGGTCTCGCTCACCACCAGCGCCACCGCCGGGGCGATCATCGGGTCCAGGGAGTCCTGCTCGTCCTCCAGGACCTCCGTCACCGCCGTCAGCGCCGTCAGCGGGGTCCGCAGCTCGTGCGACATGTCGGCGACGAACCGCCGGGAGGACTCCTCCCGGGCGCTCATGTCCGCCACCTTCTTCTGCAGGTTCTCCGCCGCGCTGTTGAACGTCCGCGACAGATCGGACAGTTCGTCCGCGCCGGTCACCCGCAGCCGGGTGTCCAGCTTGCCCTCGCCGAGCTGCCGGGCCGCCTCGCCCAGCCGCCGCACCGGCCGCAGCACCGTCGAGGCCGCCACCTGCGCGAGCAGCACCGAGCCGATCACCGCGAGCCCGGTCGCGATCCCCAGCGACCACGCCAGCGAGTTGAGGTCCGCCTTCTCCGCCGCCAGCGACTTGAACATGTAGCCGGCCGGACCGCCGCCGTCGATCCGCGTCCCGCCCACCAGGTACGGCGTCCCGCCCCGCTCCGTCCGCTGCCAGAACAGGTGGTACGGATACGGGTTCGCGTCCGTCACCGGGCGCCGGGTGTCCACCGCGGCCCGCAGCGACGCCGGCACGTCGGCCAGCGTGAACACGTCCGGGTCCGAGGCGCCCACGATCGGCTTCCCCGCCGCCCGCTCGCCCAGCAGCAGCACCTGGTAGCCGGCGGCACCCGCCGTCATCTCCTCGGAGGTGCGCCGCAGGTCCTCCTGGGTCGGCCGCAGCGGCAGCGTCGCCGCCCGGTTCTGCATCTCGCCCCGGAAGTCGTTCAGCGCGCTGTCCTGGGTGCGCTTGAGCACCGCCTCGCGGTTCAGCCAGTACGCGATCCCCGACGCCGACACCGCGGCCGTCAGCGCCACCAGCGCGAACACCACGACGAGCCGCAGGCGCAGGCTGGACAGCCGCAGCCGGGCGAACACCCCCTTGTTCCCCTTCGTCACGCAGGGACGTCCAGCCGGTAACCGACGCCCCGCACCGTGCGGATCAGGGTCGGCGAGGACGGCACGTCCTCCACCTTCGCCCGCAGCCGCTGCACGCACGCGTCCACCAGACGCGAGTCGCCCAGGTAGTCGTGCTCCCAGACCAGCCGCAGCAACTGCTGCCGGGACAGCGCCTGTCCGGGCCGCCGGCTCAGTTCGAGCAGCAGCCGCAGCTCGGTCGGGGTCAGCTGGAGGTCCATGCCGTTCTTCGTCACGGTCATCGCGGCCCGGTCGATCACCAGCGAGCCGAAGCTCGCCGAATCCGTCGACTCCCGCTCACCGCGCCGCAGCACGGCCCGGATGCGGGCGTCGAGCACCCGCCCCTGCACCGGCTTCACCACGTAGTCGTCGGCCCCCGACTCCAGCCCCACGACCACGTCGATGTCGTCGTTGCGCGCGGTGAGCAGGATGATCGGGAGCTGGTCGGTGCGGCGGATCCGCCGGCACACCTCGAACCCGTCGATGCCGGGCAGCATCACGTCCAGCACGATCAGATCGGGCCGCTGCTCCTTGAGCAGCAGCAGGCCGTCCTCGCCCGACGCGGCGGTGGCCACCCGGTGGCCCTGCCGGGACAGGGAGAGTTCGAGGGCCGTGCGGATGGCGTCGTCGTCCTCGATCAGCAGCAGAAAAGGCACGGACGTCATTCTGGCTCATGAGCCGTCCGAGTTCGACCGCCCGGAGGCGCGCTTCCGCAGCCGCCCCTGTGACACGTCTGTGACAGTCGGCGGACAACGCCATGAAGTCCGCCGGGCAAGCTTCTTGGCACACGGACCGAAACACTCACTCCGAACGACGGGGGGCGCGAAATGAACACACTGCACGGCACCACCAACAGCGCAGTTGTCACGCGTCTCCACGACGTCGTGCGGAGCAACGAGAAGTCCGGCGGTCTCGCGAACGGACGGGGGTGCGTTCGTACCGTCGGGCGTCAGCGCAAGGCGCCCTACATGGTCGCCGTCGCTGACGGGGGAGCGGCGTACGGGGAGGCCACGGGGGAGCGTTCCTGCTCGGAGGCCGAGTTCACGGCCTACGTCCAGGAGCGCCGGGCCTCCCTGTACGCCACCGCCTACCACCTGACCGGTGACCGCTTCGAGGCCGAGGACCTGCTCCAGAGCGCGCTGTTCTCCACGTACCGCGCCTGGGAGCGGATCAGCGACAAGGCCGCCGTCGGCGGTTACCTGCGCCGCACGATGACCAATCTGCACATCAGCGCCTGGCGCCGGCGGAAGGTCAACGAGTACCCGACCGAGGAGCTGCCGGAGACGGTCGGCGAGACGGACGCGATGCGCGGCACCGAGCTGCGCGCGGTGCTGTGGCAGGCCCTGGCCCGCCTGCCCGAGCTCCAGCGGACCATGCTGGTGCTGCGCTACTACGAGGGCCGGACCGATCCGGAGATCGCGGAGATCCTGGACATCAGTGTCGGCACGGTGAAGTCGAGCATCTGGCGGTCGCTGCGGCGACTGCGCGAGGACGAGGTGCTGAGCTTCGGCCGTGACCAGGAGGAGTCCTTCGGCGAACTGGTCGCCTGAGGATCGGGGGAACACGGGGGAACAACGGGGGAGGGCTCCAGGGGGGATCTGGGGCCCACGGGGGAAAAGCGAAGCGGGTCGTACGAGTCCGGGGGGTCTCGTAGGGCCCGCTTCGCGCGTGCGCGGGGCGTCTCAGCGGCCCGCGGGGGTCCGGTGACGGCCCGCCGCGGCGGCGGCGAGGCGGCCCAGGGCCTCCGGCTTCGCGCACGGGTGGGCGCCCAGCTCGGTCTGCCGGGCGACGATGGCGCGCTCGGCCCGCATCAGGCGCCAGCCGCGGCGCAGCAGCATCGGGACCGACTTCCGCCCCTCCCGCAGGTCGCGCAGGAGCCGGCGGCGGAAGGTGGTGGACGGGCGGCCGCGCAGGCAGAGCGCGTCGGCCAGCACGTCGAGTTCGCGGCAGCGGGTGACGATCTCGGCGGCGAAGATGCCCTCGGCGATGAAGAGCGGGGTCCGCTCGATGTCGAGGCGGTCGCTGCCGGTGCGCGAGCTGGTGGCGATGGAGTACACGGGGACGTCGGTCCGGCCCGTACGGCACAGCTCGACGATCGCGGCGACGGCGGCGTCCGCGTCCCAGGAGAGCGGGGAGTCCCAGTCGACGTCGTCGCTGCCGTCGACGAGCGGGAGGCTCGGGTCGCCCGCCTCCTTGTAGAAGTCGTCGAGGCGCAGCACCGGAAGACCTGCGGTGGCGGCGAGGGACGACTTGCCGGAGCCGGAGGGGCCCGCGAGCAGGACGACCCGGGCGGGGATCGATTGGGAACTCACGGAACACCAGTGTGAGGCATTACCCCGTCCAGGGGACCACCGAGGAGGGCCGTTGGTATCGAGCATCACACCTCCACTACTGTCGGTGGCCGCCCGCTCACCCCTCGGAAGGATCCCCATGGCGCGTCACGCAGAGCCGAAGGCCCCCCGCCGCGGCCTCCTGTTCAAGGCCGGTCTCGGCGTCACCGCGGCCGGTGCCGCCGTGTTCGGGGCGTCGGTGGCGGCGCAGGCCGCCCCGGGCGCCGCCGTGCCGCTGCCGGTGGACTCGCTGACCCGCACGGACGCCGGCGCGGCCGGTGCGGGCGCCCTGGCCGGCGTCACGCACGGCGTGGGCCCGCTGACGAGGCTGCAGCTCGACCCGCTGGCCAAGACCGGCGTCGACCCGCTCGCCAACGGCATCGGCGCCCAGGTCGCCGACTTCAAGCCGGTCGGCACCGACCTCGTCACCGGCCACCTCACCGAGGGCGGGGCGGTGGCCGACCTGCCGGTCGCCGGACCGCTGACGCAGAAGCTGCTGCCGTAGCGAGGGCATGACGACGGCCCCCGACCGGTGCTGCCGGTCGGGGGCCGTCCGCACGGCGGCGCCTAGTACGAGGAGCCGCTCGCGCCCAGCGAGCCCGTGGGGTGCCAGACGGTCTTCGTCTCCAGGAAGGCGGTCATGCGGTCCGTGCCGGGGGACTCGGCGAAGTCCTCGGTACGGGGGCGCAGGACGCGCTTCAGGTTCTCCGCCGCCGCGACCTCCAGCTCGCGGGCCAGGTCGGCGTCCGCGCCCGTCAGGTCGATGGCGTTGACGTCCAGGTGGGCCGCGAGGTGCGGGCCCATCTCGGACGCCTTGCCGGACAGGATGTTGACCACGCCGCCGGGGAGGTCGGAGGTGGCCAGGACCTCGCCCAGGGAGAGGGCGGGGAGCGGGGCCTTCTCCGAGGCGATGACGACGGCGGTGTTGCCGGTCGCGATGACCGGGGCGATCACCGAGACCAGGCCCAGGAAGGACGACTCCTGGGGGGCGAGCACGGTGACGACGCCGGTCGGCTCCGGGGTGGAGAGGTTGAAGTAGGGGCCGGCGACCGGGTTGGCGCCGCCGACGACCTGGGCGATCTTGTCGGTCCAGCCCGCGTACCAGACCCAGCGGTCGACGGCCGCGTCGACCTGGGCGGCCGCCTTCGACTTCGACAGGCCCTCGGCGTCCGCGACCTCGCGGACGAACTGGTCCCGGCGGCCCTCCAGCATCTCGGCGACGCGGTAGAGGATCTGGCCGCGCAGGTAGGCGGTCGCGCCCGCCCAGCCGCCCTGCGCCTTGCGGGCGGCGACGACCGCGTCACGGGCGTCCTTGCGGGAGGAGAGGGGGGCGTTCGCCAGCCAGTTGCCCTTGGAGTCGCTCACCTCGTACACCCGGCCGCTCTCGGAGCGGGGGAACTTGCCCCCGACGTACAGCTTGTAGGTCTTGAAGACGTTCAGTCGGGTCTGCTCAGACATCGAGGTAGGCCTCCAGACCGTGGCGGCCGCCCTCGCGGCCGAAGCCCGACTCCTTGTAGCCGCCGAACGGCGAGGTCGGGTCGAACTTGTTGAACGTGTTGGCCCAGACGACACCGGCGCGGAGCTTGTTCGCGACCGCCAGGATGCGGGAGCCCTTCTCCGTCCAGATGCCGGCGGACAGGCCGTACTGGCTGTTGTTGGCCTTGGCGACGGCCTCGTCCGGGGTGCGGAAGGTGAGGACCGACAGGACCGGTCCGAAGACCTCGTCGCGGGCGATGGTGTGCGCCTGGGTGACGTTCGTGAAGAGCGTCGGGGCGAACCAGTAGCCCGCCTCCGGGAGGTCGCAGGCGGCGGTCCAGCGCTCGGCGCCCTCCGCCTCGCCCCGCTCCACCAGCGAGGTGATGCGGGTCAGCTGCTCCTCGGAGTTGATGGCGCCGATGTCGGTGTTCTTGTCGAGCGGGTCGCCGAGGCGGAGCGTCGACAGGCGGCGCTTGAGGCTGTCCAGGAGCTCCTCCTGGATCGACTCCTGGACCAGCAGGCGGGAGCCCGCGCAGCAGACCTGGCCCTGGTTGAAGAAGATGCCGTTGACGATGCCCTCGACGGCCTGGTCGATGGGGGCGTCGTCGAAGACGATGTTGGCGCCCTTGCCGCCCAGCTCCAGGGTGACCTTCTTGTCGGTGCCGGCGACCGTGCGGGCGATCTGCTTGCCGACGGCGGTGGAGCCGGTGAAGGCGACCTTGTTCACGTCCGGGTGCGCGACCAGCGCGGCGCCGGTGTCCCCGTACCCGGGGAGGATGTTGACGACGCCCTTCGGCAGGCCCGCCTGGCGGCAGACGTCCGCGAAGAAGAGGGCGGAGAGCGGGGTGGTCTCGGCCGGCTTGAGGACGACCGTGTTGCCGGTCGCGAGGGCCGGGGCGATCTTCCACGCCAGCATCAGCAGCGGGAAGTTCCAGGGGATGACCTGGCCGGCGACGCCGAGCGGGCGCGGGTTCGCGCCGTAGCCGGCGTGGTCGAGCTTGTCGGCCCAGCCCGCGTAGTAGAAGAAGTGGGCGGCGACCAGGGGGAGGTCCGCGTCGCGGGTCTCCTTGATCGGCTTGCCGTTGTCCAGGGTCTCCAGGACGGCCAGCTCGCGGCTGCGCTCCTGGATGATCCGGGCGATCCGGAAGAGGTACTTGGCGCGCTCGGCGCCGGGCAGCGCGGACCACTTCTCGAAGGCCTTGCGGGCGGCCTTCACCGCGCGGTCCACGTCCGCCTCGCCCGCCTGGGCGATCTCGGACAGGACCTCCTCGGTGGAGGGGGAGACGGTCTTGAAGACCTTGCCGTCGGCCGCGTCGGTGAACTCGCCGTCGATGAACAGGCCGTAGCTCGGGGCGATGTCGACGACCGCGCGCGACTCGGGCGCGGGGGCGTACTCGAAGGGGGAGGTCATGTCGATCAGTCCACCGTCACGTAATCGGGGCCGGAGTAGTGGCCGGTCGCCATCTTCTGGCGCTGCATCAGCAGGTCGTTGAGCAGGCTGGAGGCGCCGAAGCGGAACCAGTGGCTGTCCAGCCAGTCCGCGCCCGCGGTCTCGTTGACCAGCACCAGGAACTTGATGGCTTCCTTGGTGTTGCGGATGCCGCCGGCCGGCTTCACGCCGATCTGCACGCCGGTCTGGGCGCGGAAGTCGCGCACCGCCTCCAGCATGAGCAGGGTGTTCGCCGGGGTGGCGTTGACCGCGACCTTGCCGGTCGAGGTCTTGATGAAGTCGGCGCCGGCCATCATGCCGAGCCAGGAGGCGCGGCGGATGTTGTCGTACGTGGACAGCTCGCCGGTCTCGAAGATCACCTTGAGGCGGGCGCGGTCGCCGCACTCGGCCCTGATCGCGGCGATCTGCTCGTAGACCTCCAGGTAGCGGCCGGCGAGGAAGGCGCCACGGTCGATGACCATGTCGATCTCGTCGGCGCCCGCGGCGATCGCGTCGGCGGTGTCGGCCAGCTTCACCGGGAGGGCGGCGCGGCCCGCCGGGAAGGCGGTGGCGACCGAGGCGACCTTGACGTCCGAGCCCGCGAGGGCGGCCTTGGCGGTGGCCACCATGTCGGGGTAGACGCAGACGGCGGCGGTCGTCGGGGTCGTGCGGTCGGTCGGGTCGGGGTGGACGGCCTTGGCGGCGAGGGCCCGGACCTTGCCCGGGGTGTCCGCGCCTTCGAGCGTGGTCAGGTCGATCATGGAGATGGCCAGGTCGATGGCGTACGCCTTGGACGTGGTCTTGATCGAGCGGGTGCCGAGGGACGCGGCGCGCGCCTCCAGGCCCACGGCGTCGACGCCGGGCAGCCCGTGGAGGAAGCGGCGCAGCGTGCTCTCGGACGCGGTCACGTCGGCGAAGGCCGCTGCTGCGGATGCGGTGGTGGGCATGGTCACCAGTCGAGCATATCTACGCGCGTAGCGACCTGTACAGGGGAGGGCGCCCGAGGAGGCCGAGGTCACGGCCCCGGGACGGCGTGGTGCCCGGGCGGCACAAGGGCTTCACGCGGGCGCGGGCGGGGCGCGGAAGGAGGGCGCGGAAGGGGGAGCTGAAAGGTCCGTCGGGGGCCGTGACGGCTGTCACGCGCCCGTGACACGGAGCGGACCGGTCCCCCATACAAGATCTTTAGATTCTTTATCAGCAGCCAGCGAGAACTCACCGGCCCTCCCCGATCGAGACATCAGCCAGGCATGCGGCTCTTCCTCATCCGCCACGCAACTTCTCGGGAGTCGTTATGCGCACCGCCCTTCGCACCGCCCTCGCCACCGCGCTCGTCGCAGGCGTCGCCGCCGCCCCGGTCCTCACGGCCGGCAGCGCCTTCGCCGCCGGTACGACCCCGGCGCCTGCCGCGACCGCCGCGCCCGCCGCACCCGCGAAGGGCGCCGCGCCCGCCGCGCCCGCCGTGCCCGCCGCGCCCGCGAAGGGCGCCGCGAAGCCGGCGGCCGCCGCCACGACTCCCGCGACCGCCGCCCCCGCCGCCCCCGCCCCGGCCACCACCGCCCCGGCGGCGACGGCCCCGGCGACGGCCGCCCCCGCCGCCGAGGCCGACGCCGAGGCCGACGCCGACGTCCTGGTCCGCACCGTCGAGCTCGACGGCGGCCTGACGGCGAAGGTCTACGACAAGGGCACCCAGCACCGTTACTTCACCGCCACCGTCCTGCGCGGCACCACGGTGCTCGGCGAGCTGAAGGCCGGCGGCGGCCACGGCTCCGCCGACACCGGGATCTTCTCCGGCTACGCGGTGACCCTCGACGCCGAGGGCGAGGTGACCGCGGTCGAGGCCGGCCCCGAGCACGCCACGCTGGTCCGCACCGAGAAGCTGGTCAGCGGCACCATCGCCAAGATCTACAAGCTCCAGGAGCAGAACTGGTTCGCCGAGCTCTTCCGCGGCGACCGGAAGGTCGGCGAGCTCCACGCCGTCACCCGCTCCGTCGCCGGCCAGGACAACGGCGAGTACCTCGTCCTCAACCCGGACGGCACCCTCCACAACTGGATCGGCAACACCGCCGCCGCCGAGCCCGGCCGCTACCGCCTCGCGGACGGCACGGTCGTGGAGGTCGGCGAGAAGGACGGCCACTACGGCCTGCGGCTGATCGACCCGGCCACCGGCAAGGGCGGCGGCTTCGTCTACCTGACCGCCGGGGACCGCAAGGTCTACTTCTTCGGCAAGGCCGTCGTCGTCCTGGAGTCGCCCGGCAGCTTCTCCGCCTTCGTCCCCGGCGCCGCCCGGCAGTCCGCCCCCGTGCGAATCGACGCGGAGAACGGCGAGCAGCTCAAGCCCGGCGACTTCTTCAAGCTGGACGACTGCACCTTCGGCCGGATCGTCTCCATCGGCGCCGGCACCTCGGCCAAGCTGGTCATGGGCCTGAACGGCCCGAAGGCGACCTTCCGCACCGCCGACGGCGAGGCGGTCTTCGAGACCCTCGACCGCCACCACCCCGAGGTCTCCAAGGGCTCCGGCGTCGTCCTGCGGATCGACGGCGCGAACACCGCCACCCCGGCGCTCTACGCCAAGACGGAGGGCGGCGACGCCGAGGGCGGCACCCACGCCTTCCCGCGCCTGCCGCGGAACTGCGAGCCCGCCCACCTCCAGACCGGTACCTCGACCGGC
This sequence comes from Streptomyces sp. NPDC014656, assembly GCF_043084305.1. Classification (NCBI taxonomy): domain Bacteria; kingdom Bacillati; phylum Actinomycetota; class Actinomycetes; order Kitasatosporales; family Streptomycetaceae; genus Streptomyces; species Streptomyces sp. NPDC014656. Next base: position 609,459 of record NZ_JBIBZN010000002.1, on the reverse strand, counting down.
ACCTCGACCGGCACCGGCGCCCAGGCGCAGGGCGGCCAGACCTCCGTCGTCCCGCGCGGCGGGGTCGCGGCCGGCGCCGAGCCCGCCGCCGAGCCCGCCGCCGAGGAGGGCTCCGCCGCGCTCGTCGCGATCGGCGCGGGCGCCGCCTCGCTGGCCGCCGCCGGGCTCGGCTTCACCGTGCTGCGCCGCCGTGCCGCCGCGGCCCGGGGCTGACCCGTACACCCCGCGCGCACGACCCGCGCGCCCCGCTCCTCGCCCCTGACCCGAGCCCGGAGCCCGGAGCCCGGAACCGTCCAGGCCGGCCGTCGGCACCCCACGACGGCCGGCCGCACCCGTCCCACCCGGAGCCGTCCCATGCGCCGCCGTACCCTCACCGCCGCCGTCCTCCTCGTGGCCGCCCTCGCCGGCTGCTCCGCGGAGGGCGGGAGCACCGCCGCCACCCCGCCCGCCCGGATCGCGGAGTCGGCCGCCCCGGTGCCCGCCGCCCCCGCCGTGAAGCCGCTCGCCCGCTCGCTGCCGGTGCGGGTCCGGCTGCCCGCCGCCGCGGTGGACGCCCGGGGCGTCCTGGACCTCGGGCTGAACGCCGACGGGACCGTCGAGGTGCCCCCGGTCGCCCAGGCCGACCGGATCGGCTGGTACGGCAAGGGCGTCACCCCCGGCGAGACCGGCCCCGCCGTCCTCATCGGGCACTTCGACACCGCGCGCGGCCCCGCCGTGCTGAAGGACGTCTCGAAGGTCCGGGTCGGCGACGAGGTCACCGTGACCCGCGCGGACGGCACCGCGGCGGTCTTCCGCGTCCGCGAGCTCCAGCAGGTCGACAAGGACGCCTTCCCGACGGAGAAGGTCTACGGCGACACCCGCCGTCCCGAACTGCGCGTGATCACCTGCGGCGGCGAGCTCGTCGACGGGCACCGGCCGGACAACATCATCCTGTACGCGGACCTGGTCGCCGCCCGGCGGGCCTGAGCACCCGGAGCCGCCGCCGGCCCGTCACCGCCCTACCGGCCCGCCGCCGCCCCGCCGTCACCCGCCGCTGTGCCGCCACCCGCTGCCCCGCCGCCGCCCCCCGCCGCGCCCCGGCCCCGCCGCCCCGCCGTCACCCGCCGCCCCGCCCCGGCCCCGCCTCCGTGGTGAGCGGGGCGCCCGAGCCCCGGGTCCCCTCCTGAGGCAGAATCGGCGGCATGACGAGCCCCGCGCCCTCCGACCCGAACCCCGAGCCGACCTTCGCCGACCGGGTCTACCGCTCCACCCCCGGCATCGTGGGAGGCGTCTTCCTGCTCGCCCTGTCGCTCGTCTTCGCCGGTGACGCGATGCTGCGCGGCGAGGGCCGGACGCCCTGGCTGGCGATGGCGGGACTCCTGCTCGTCGTGCCGCTGATCCTCGCCTTCACCGTCCGGCCCGCCGTGTACGCGAACGAGGACCGGCTCCGGATCCGCAACCCCTTCCGCTCGATCCTGCTGCCCTGGGCCGCCGTCGCCGACATCCGGGCCGGCTACTCCAGCGAGGTCTTCACGCAGGAGGGCGCCAAGTACCAGCTGTGGGCCGTGCCCGTCTCGCTGCGGCAGCGCAAGCGGGCCGCCCGCCGGGCCGCCCGCGCCTCCCAGGACGACCCCCACGGGCGCACCTCCGTCACCGCCGACGTCCGGGACGCCTCGCGCGTCGCCCCCAGCGACCAGAACGTCGCCGACCTGCGGGAGATGGCCGAGCGGTACCAGGGCCGGGCGGAGGCGCAGGGCGCGCCGCAGATCCGCTGGGCGTACGAGATCATCGCCCCGGCCGCCGTCGGACTGGTCCTCTTCGTGGTGCTCGCCGCGACCGGCTGAGGCCGGGCCGCACCCTCCTCCACCCCGGCGGCTTCGATGGACCGCCCGTACCGAGACCGTGGGGGCGGGGGCAATGACCAAGGGCACCGGTGTGTCCGGGACGCGCTGTCTGGCCGACGTGAGATCCGACGGGCGGTACGGCCGGCGGCTGGTCGCGCGGCCGGGACAGTGCTTCGCCGGCCACGCCGCCTGCCGGGCCGCGTTCGCGGCGCTCCGCGCGGAGCACGCGTCCCTGGGGGCGGGGTGCGGCACACCGAGGGCGGCAACGGCCGGGTCTGCCTGCCGCGCGACGCCGACGGGCTGACGGCGGCCCTCTCCGGGAGGGCGTACGAGCGCCGCTCCGCCTGCCGCTCCGCCTATCGACCGCTTCCGTGTCCCGCTGGCGGCCGAGGCCGCCCAGCGGAGACCGACAAGCCTTGGCGGCACGCGGAAGGACCGGTACGGAACGCCCGTACGCGCGAGGGCCGGTATGGAGCACCCGTACGTGGAAGGGCCGGTACGGAAACCCGTACCGGCCCTTCCGCCTAACTCCCCGGTCACAGCCCCGCGGCCGCCGCCAGGTCCTTCTTCAGCGCGCCGAGCACCTCGGCGCCGGTCGCCCGGGCCGCCGCCAGGCCGCTCGCGTCGGAGACCGGGACCACGACCTCCAGGTAGCACTTCAGCTTGGGCTCCGTGCCCGACGGGCGGACGATCACCCGGGCCTTGAAGTCGCCGTCCAGGCGGTAGCGCAGGCCGTCCGTCGGCGGCAGCGACTCCGTGCCCTCGGTCAGGTCCTCCGCCGAGACGACGGCCAGGCCCGCGAGCCGCGTCGGCGGGGTCCCGCGCAGGGCGGCCATCGCGTCCGCGATGACGCCCAGGTCCTCCACCCGCACCGACAGCTGGTCCGTGGCGTGCAGCCCGTGCGCGACCGCCAGGTCGTCGAGCAGGTCCGTCAGCGTCCGGTCCCGCTCCTTGAGCTCCGAGGCCAGCTCGGCGACGAGCAGCGCCGCCGTGATGCCGTCCTTGTCGCGGACGCCCTCCGGGTCCACGCAGTAGCCGAGCGCCTCCTCGTAGCCGTACCGCAGCCCCTCGACGCGGGCGATCCACTTGAAGCCGGTCAGCGTCTCCTCGTACCCGACCCCGGCCGCCTCGGCGATCCGGCCGAGCAGCGAGGACGACACGATCGACTCCGCGAAGACGCCCCGCGCGCCCTTGTGCACCAGGTGCGCGGCGAGCAGCGCGCCGACCTCGTCGCCGCGGAGCATCCGCCAGCCGCCCTCGACGGACGCGTCCGGCACGGCCACGGCGCAGCGGTCGGCGTCCGGGTCGTTGGCGATGACCAGGTCGGGGTCGACGGCCCGGGCCGCCTCGAAGGCGAGGTCCATGGCCCCCGGCTCCTCGGGGTTCGGGAAGGCGACGGTCGGGAACGCCGGGTCGGGCTCCGCCTGCGCGGCGACCAGCGCCGGCGGCGGGAAGCCGTGCCGGGCGAAGGCCGCCGTCAGGACGTCCTTCCCGACGCCGTGCATCGCGGTGTAGACGGTCCGCGCGCCCCGCGGCGAGCCGGGGGTCAGGACGGCGTCGGTGCGGGCCAGGTACGCCTCCAGGACCTCCTCGCCGAGCACCTCCCAGCCGCTGTCCGGACGCGGCACGTCCGCCAGCGCCCGCACGGCGTCGATCTCGGCCGCGATCCCGGCGTCGGCCGGGGGCACGATCTGCGAGCCGTCGCCCAGGTACACCTTGTAGCCGTTGTCGCGCGGCGGGTTGTGGCTCGCCGTCACCTCGACGCCGGCGACCGCGCCCAGGTGCCTTATGGCGTACGCGAGGACCGGCGTCGGCAGCGGGCGCGGCAGCAGCGCGGCGCGCAGCCCGGCGCCCGTCATCACGGCGGCGGTGTCCCGGGCGAAGTCCTCGGACTTGTAGCGGGCGTCGTACCCGATGACGACCAGCCCGCCGGCCTGCCCCTGCGCCTTGAGGTACGCGGCGAGGCCGGCGGCGGCCCGGATCACCACGGCCCGGTTCATCCGCATGGGCCCGGCGCCCAGCTCCCCGCGGAGCCCGGCGGTGCCGAACTGCAGCGTCCCGGCGAAGCGGACGGTCAGCTCGTCGGTGTCGCCGTTCTCGATCAGCGCGGCGAGTTCGTCGCGCGTCTCGCTGTCGGGGTCCTCGGCGAGCCAGGCCTGGGCCCGGGCGAGGAGTTCGTCCTGCGTCACGGTGATGCGCCTTTCGTGTGCGGGAAGGGGGAGGGGAAGGTGCGGGCGGGTGGGGCGCGGGGACGCCGCTGCGCGGAGCCTTCCCCCACCCCGCCCCTTCCCGAAACCGGGGACGAGCGCCCGGGCCCCGGACGGGCCGAGGTCAGCCCCGCCGGCGTTCGAGGCGCGGGGGTCCGGGGGCGGAGCCCCTGGTTCCGGGAAGGGGCGGGGCGGGGGAGAGGCCCCGCGCGGCGGCCCCGGCCCGCGCCGCCCCGCCGGGAGGGCTCAGATCCGGTCGAGGACCCGCGTCAGCAGTTCACCCATCCGCGCCGCCGAGTCGCGCCCCGCCTGGAGCACCTCCTCGTGGTTCAGCGGCTCGCCCGACAGGCCCGCCGCCAGGTTGGTGACGAGGGAGATGCCGAGGACCTCCGCGCCGGCCTCGCGCGCGGCGATGGCCTCCAGGACGGTGGACATGCCGACGAGGTCGCCGCCCAGGACGCGGACCATGTTGATCTCGGCGGGGGTCTCGTAGTGGGGGCCGGGGAACTGGACGTACACGCCCTCCTCCAGCGTCTCGTCGACCTCCTTGCACAGCGCCCGCAGCCGCGGCGAGTACAGGTCGGTGAGGTCGACGAAGTTCGCGCCGACGATCGGCGAGGCGGCCGTCAGGTTGATGTGGTCGCTGATGAGGACCGGCTGGCCGGGGCGCATGCCCTCGCGCAGGCCGCCGCAGCCGTTGGTGAGGACGACGGTCTTCACGCCGGCGGCGACGGCGGTGCGGACGCCGTGCGCGACGGAGGCGACGCCGCGGCCCTCGTAGAAGTGGGTGCGGCCGAGGAAGACCAGGACGCGCTTCTCGCCGATCTTGTACGAGCGGATCTTGCCGCCGTGGCCCTCGACGGCCGGCGGCGGGAAGCCCGGGAGCTCGGTGACGGGGAACTCGGCCTCGGGGGCGCCCAGGGCGTCCACGGCCGGGGCCCAGCCCGAGCCCATGACCAGGGCGACGTCGTGGTTCTCGACTCCGGTCAGCTCGCGCAGTCGCGCGGCTGCGGCCTCGGCGGCCTCGTACGGGGTGGCAGTAGCGTTCACTGGCTCTCTCGCCTCGGGGAGGGGGTCCGAGGGAGGTGGCCCCGGACGGAATTCATTCGCGAAGAAGCCTAGCCGGATAATTCCTACGCGCGTAGATGACGGCGCGGACGGACATGCGATCGTTGTCTTGTCGTTTCCCACGAAGGCGCTCCGGCGCGCGGGCGGGGCAGGGCCTCAGCAGGGCCGCTTGCGGATCTCCATCACGTAGTCGTGCGGGGCCCCCGCCGACTCCGCCGCGTCCGCGACCTCCCCGAGGTAGCGCGCGGACGGCAGCCCGCCCTCGTACGCGTTGAGCACGTAGACCCAGGCCGGCTCCTCGCCGTCGAGGGTGTGCACCCGGACCCGCATCCGCCGGTAGATGTCCAGCCCGACGCCCTCCCAGCGGTCCATGGAGTCCTCGTCCATCGGGGCGATGTCGTACAGCGCCACGAAGACCTGCTGGCGCGGGGCCTCCACGAGGGTGGCGAGCGCCCCCTCCCAGCCCATCTGCTCCCCGCCGAAGGTGAGCCGCCAGCCGTTCAGCCAGCCGGTGCCGCGCAACGGGGAGTGCGGGGCGCGGCGGGTCATGAGCCGCGGATCGAGGTTGCCGGCGTACGCGGCGTAGAGCGACATGGGACCGAGGGTACGGGAGGGACGGGGGTGTCCGGCGAACCCCGAGGTGGCGGCCGCACGGGGGCTTCCGCCGCGCCCGGCGGGGTTTTTCCGGCCCCGGCGCGAGGGAGTCCGCCCCGTACGGGACAATGGGGTACGCACTTGAAGCGTGCGGGACAATGGCGTACGCACTGCAGCCCAGCGGGGGCCGCACACCCCCGGCAGAACGAGAGCGCGAGGCGTAGATCCCAGTGACCCGGATCGTGATCATCGGCGGCGGACCCGGCGGATACGAGGCTGCCCTGGTGGGCGCCCAGCTCGGCGCGGAGGTGACCGTCGTCGACTGCGACGGCCTCGGCGGCGCGTCCGTCCTGACCGACTGCGTCCCCTCCAAGACCCTGATCGCCACCGCCGAGGTGATGACCACCTTCGACTCCTCCTACGAGGAGCTGGGCATCATCGTCGCGGACGACACCCCGCACGTGGAGCAGGCCGCCCGCGTCGTCGGCGTGGACCTCGGCAAGGTCAACCGACGGGTGAAGCGGCTCGCGCTCGCCCAGTCGCACGACATCACCGCCTCCGTCACCCGGGCGGGCGCCCGGGTGCTGCGCGGCCGGGGCCGGCTCTCCGGCCGGCAGGCCGTCGACGGCTCCCGTCAGGTGATCGTGACGGCGGCCGACGGCACCGAGGAGACGCTGACCGCCGACGCCGTGCTGATCGCGACCGGCGGCCACCCGCGCGAGCTGGCCGACGCCCAGCCGGACGGCGAGCGGATCCTGAACTGGACGCAGGTCTACGACCTCAAGGAGCTCCCGGAGGAGCTCATCGTGGTCGGCTCCGGTGTGACCGGCGCCGAGTTCGCCGGCGCCTACCAGGCCCTCGGCTCCCGCGTCACCCTGGTGTCCAGCCGCGACCGCGTGCTGCCGGGCGAGGACCCGGACGCGGCCGCCGTCCTGGAGGACGTCTTCCGGCGCCGCGGCATGAACGTCATGGCCCGCTCCCGCGCCGAGTCCGCCAAGCGGGTCGGCGACCGGGTCGAGGTCACCCTCTCGGACGGCCGGGTCATCTCCGGCACCCACTGCCTGATGGCCGTCGGCGCGATCCCGAACAGCGCCGGGATGGGCCTGGAGGAGGCCGGGGTCAGGCTCAAGGACTCCGGTCACATCTGGACCGACAAGGTCTCCCGCACCTCCGCCCCGGGCGTCTACGCGGCCGGCGACGTCACCGGCGTCTTCGCGCTCGCCTCGGTCGCCGCCATGCAGGGCCGGATCGCGATGTACCACTTCCTCGGCGACGCGGTGGCCCCGCTCAACCTCAAGACGGTCTCCTCGAACGTCTTCACCGACCCCGAGATCGCGACCGTCGGCTACACCCAGGCGGACGTGGACGCGGGCAAGATCGACGCCCGGGTCGTCAAGCTGCCGCTGCTGCGCAACCCCCGCGCGAAGATGCAGGGCATCCGGGACGGCTTCGTCAAGATCTTCTGCCGCCCCGGCACCGGCATCGTGGTCGGCGGCTGTGTCGTCGCCCCCCGGGCGAGCGAGCTGATCCACCCGATCTCGATCGCGGTCGACAACAATCTGACGGTCGAACAGATCGCAAATGCTTTCACCGTGTACCCCTCCCTGTCGGGCTCGATCGCGGAAGTGGCACGGCAGTTGCACACCCGAAAGACCTCGGGCGAGGGCTGACCCCTCGCAGGGCGGGGGTGCCCGGAGCGGCGATCACCGCCCCCGCCTGCGGGAACGGTTCGCCGACTCGGACAACCCCCGGCAAGACGGGGCATAGTCCAGGCGCGGCACGGATCAAGGGCGGGGCTTCCTATACCACTTGGGAGCCCCGCCCGTGTGCATCTTCCACAATCCGGCCCATAGTGCTGAAAAGCATCCGCGCCGCACGTTACTGTCAGTTTCGTGTTCGCTGCAGAACGTCGCCAGTTGATCCTCGAAATGGTGCGAGCCAATGGGGCCGTGTCGCTCCGCGAGCTCGCCCGCGTCGTCCAGACCTCCGAAGTGACCGTGCGCCGTGACGTACGGGCCCTGGAGGCAGAAGGACTCCTCGACCGCCGGCACGGCGGTGCGGTGTTGCCAGGCGGATTCACGCGAGAATCCGGCTTCCCGCAGAAATCCCATCTCGCGACCGCGGAGAAGACGGCCATCGCGGACGTCGCCGCGAGCCTCGTCGAAGAGGGCGAGGCCATCGTCGTCGGCGCCGGGACCACCACCCAGGAGCTGGCCCGCCGGCTCGCCCGGGTGCCCGGCCTCACCGTGGTCACCAACTCCCTGCTCGTCGCCCAGGCCCTGGCGCACGCCAACCGGGTGGAGGTCGTCATGACCGGCGGCACCCTGCGCGGCTCCAACTACGCCCTGGTGGGCAGCGGTGCCGAGCAGTCGCTCCAGGGGCTGCGCGTCTCCCGCGCCTTCCTCTCCGGCAGCGGACTCACCGCCGAGCGCGGCCTCTCCACGTCCAACATGCTCTCCGCGAGCGTCGACCGGGCACTGGTGCAGGCGGCCGCCGAGGTCGTGGTCCTCGCCGACCACACCAAGCTCGGCACCGACACCATGTTCCAGACGGTGCCGACGGACGTGATCACCCGCCTGGTCACCGACGAGCCCCCGCCGCACGACGAGCGGGCCGCCACCGAGCTCCAGGCCCTCGCCGACCAGGGCGTGCAGATCGCCGTGGCCGGCACCGGGCAGGGCGGCGCCCCCGCCGCCGAGCAGCTGCCCCCGGGCGTCCGGGGCCGCCGTGACATGCCGCTGCCCGTGCAGCGCGGCGGCAGGATGCCCGGCGGACAGTTCCGCGGCCCCGGCCCCGGTGGCCTCGGCGCCGAACCCCTGGAGCGCACGGCCCGCGTGGCGGACCTCCGCCGCCGCTGAGCCCGCGCCCCGACCCGTACGACCCGGCTCCGACCCGTACGACGCGCACGGCCCCGGTGCCGGCCCCGTACGGCCCCTGCTCCGCCCCGCACGACCCCGACGCAGTGAGCCGCCGCCCCTTCCGCCGGATACGGCGAAGGGCCCCCAGGCGGCTGCCTGCGGGCCCTTCCACGCGAGCGGTCAGGCCGTCAGGCCTTGATCTCGCAGATGCCGGCGCCGGACGTGACCGACGCGCCGACCTCGGCGCTCAGACCGGTGACGGTGCCGGACTTGTGGGCGTTGAGGGGCTGCTCCATCTTCATGGCCTCCAGGACGACGATCAGATCGCCCTCCTTGACCTCCTGGCCCTCCTCGACCGCGACCTTCACGATCGTGCCCTGCATGGGCGAGGCGAGGGTGTCGCCCGAGGCGGTCGGGCCGGACTTCTTCGCGGCACGGCGCTTCGGCTTGGCGCCGGCGGCCAGACCCGTGCGCGCCAGGGTCATGCCCAGGCTCGACGGGAGGGAGACCTCCAGGCGCTTGCCGCCGACCTCGACCACGATGGTCTCGCGGCCGGCCTCGTCCTCGTCCGCGTCGGCACCCGCCGGGGCGAAGGGCTTGATCTCGTTGACGAACTCCGTCTCGATCCACCGGGTGTGGACGCGGAACGGGTCGGCGGTGAAGTCGGGGTCGACCACGACGGCCTGGTGGAACGGGATGGCCGTGGCCATGCCCTCGACCTTGAACTCGGCGAGCGCGCGGGCGGCGCGCTGGAGCGCCTGCTCACGGGTGGCGCCCGTGACGATCAGCTTCGCGAGCAGCGAGTCCCAGGCCGGGCCGATGACCGAGCCGGACTCGACGCCCGCGTCCAGGCGGACGCCCGGACCGGTCGGCGGCTGGAAGAGGGTGACCGTGCCGGGGGCCGGGAGGAAGTTGCGCCCCGGGTCCTCGCCGTTGATGCGGAACTCGAAGGAGTGACCGCGCATGGCCGGGTCGCCGTAACCGAGCTCCTCGCCGTCGGCGATCCGGAACATCTCGCGGACCAGGTCGATGCCGGTGACCTCCTCGGTGACCGGGTGCTCGACCTGGAGGCGGGTGTTGACCTCCAGGAAGGAGATCGTGCCGTCCATGCCGACGAGGAACTCGACCGTGCCGGCGCCGACGTAGCCGGCCTCCTTCAGGATCGCCTTCGACGCCGCGTACAGCTTGGCGTTCTGCTCGTCCGTCAGGAACGGCGCGGGCGCCTCCTCGACGAGCTTCTGGTGACGGCGCTGGAGCGAGCAGTCACGGGTCGAGACGACGACCACGTTGCCGTGCTGGTCGGCGAGGCACTGGGTCTCGACGTGGCGCGGCTTGTCCAGGTAGCGCTCGACGAAGCACTCGCCGCGGCCGAAGGCGGCGACGGCCTCGCGGACGGCGGAGTCGTAGAGCTCCGGCACCTCTTCGAGGGTGCGGGCGACCTTGAGGCCGCGGCCGCCGCCGCCGAAGGCCGCCTTGATGGCGATCGGCAGGCCGTGCTCCTCGGCGAAGGCGACGACCTCGTCCGCGCCCGAGACCGGGTCCGGGGTGCCCGCGACGAGCGGGGCGCCGGCGCGCTGGGCGATGTGACGGGCGGCCACCTTGTCGCCGAGGTCGCGGATCGCCTGCGGCGGCGGGCCGATCCAGGTGAGACCGGCGTCGATCACGGCCTGGGCGAACTCCGCGTTCTCGGAGAGGAAGCCGTAGCCGGGGTGGATCGCGTCCGCGTCGGCGTCCTTCGCGGCCTGGAGCACCTTGGCCATGTCCAGGTAGCTGGTGGCCGGGGTGTCACCGCCCAGGGCGAACGCCTCGTCGGCCGCGCGGACGTGCAGAGCGTCCCGGTCCGGGTCCGCGTAGACGGCTACGCTGGCGATCCCGGCATCCCGGCAGGCACGGGCGACACGAACAGCGATTTCGCCACGGTTGGCGATGAGCACCTTGCGCACGATGGCTCCCTCCTTGAAATCAAGCTGAGTTTAGGGACTGCCGACACGGCCCCTCGACCCGTTCCCCAATGGTGAGCTTGCCCACACGGAGTGTCGATCGAGGCTCGCTCGGGTCGGGAAATCCCTTGTCGCACCACGGTACGCAGGGTTCCTTTACGGCACAGTAGCTCCGAGGTGTGGCGCAGGTCTCTGTTCGTGGAGCCAGTCGCCATTCGGGTTTCTTTGTGGAGTCCCTACGAATGGCGCAATGATTCTTTGCCGGAACATCGCCCTTCGGCCGTGGCGCGCGAACCCTTGTCCGGACGTTTACCGGCCAGTAGCCTTCGCGCTGTCGACCGTACTGTCGGTAACAGCCGGATCCAGGGGGTGGCCGAGGTGGCCCGCAGACCGATCGCGTTCGTCACGGCCGCCGTGCTCCTGGTGGAGGCTCCCGCCGTCGTGGGACTCAACGCGGTGATGGCGAAGTTCGTCGAGGTCCAGTCGATGTCCCTCGACGGACTCGACCCCGGCCACATGGTCACCGGCACCTGGGCCCTGGGCATCGCCTCCGGCGCCGCCCTCCTCCTCTGCGCCCTCGCCGCCCTCGTCGCGGGCGTCCGCGACCGCCGCCCCGGCCGCCTCGGCCGGGGCCTGCTGATCGGCTGCGCGGTCGTCCACGGCCTCCTCGGCGCGGTCGCCGCCGCCCTGGTCGGCTGGACCGCCTTCGCCGTCCTCATGACCGTCGTCGCCCTCGTCGTGCTCACCCTGGTGGCGTACGGGAAGGAGCCCGCGGCCCCGGCGCCCGCCAAGGCGCCGGAGCCCGCCGGGGCCTGACGCGGACTCGGCCGGGTCAGGGGGTCCAGAGCTCGGTGATGCCCACGCCGAGCTTGGCGAGGAGCCGGCGCAGCAGCGGCAGCGACAGGCCGATCACGTTGCCCGGGTCGCCGTCGATGCCCTCGATGAACGGCGCGGACCGGCCGTCCAGCGTGAAGGCGCCCGCCACGTGCAGCGGTTCGCCGCTCGCCACGTACGCCGCGATCTCCGCGTCCGTCGGCTCGCCGAAGCGCACCACCGTCGAGGCCGTCGCCGACTCGTACCGCTTGGCCGCCGTGTCGTACACGCAGTGACCGGTCTGGAGGATGCCGACGCGGCCCCGCATCTGCTGCCAGCGGGCGGTGGCCTCGGCGGCGTCGGCGGGCTTGCCCAGCGCCTTCCCGTCCAGCTCCAGGACCGAGTCGCAGCCGATCACCAGCGCGCCGCTCGCCTCGGGGCGGGCCGCCACGTGCGCCGCCTTGGCCTCCGCCAGTGACAGCGCCAGCTCGGCCGGGGTCGGGGCGTGGACCTTGTCCTCGTCCACCCCGCTGACGATCACCTCGGGCGCGAGGCCGGCCTGGCGGAGCAGGCCGAGCCGGGCCGGGGAGGCGGAGGCGAGGACGAGGCGGCGGGGCGTGCCGCCCGGGTGATCAGCAGTCATGGGGGCAGCGTACTCAGCGCGAGCCCATCACGAGCATCAGGACGACCATGGCCAGCGCCAGGAGCACGCCCGACCGGCGCAGCATCTCCTGCGTCTCGCGCAGGAACTTCGGCGGCTTGTTCTCGGGGTCGGACCACAGCATGTTCCCGATGGTGCGGTGCGGGGCGGCCGGGGCGCCTGAGTACGGATACTCAAGCGCTCCCGGAAACCCGCTCAGGAGGCGTACGCGCCCGCCGCGGCGGCGGCCAGGGCGGCCGTGACGGCCCGCTCGGCGTCGGCGGGCGCCAGCTCCTCGTGCGTGACGGAGAAGCGGTAGTAGAGCGGCGCGGAGACGGCCCGCAGCAGCTCCACCGGGTCGGTGCCGGGGGGCAGTTCGCCGCGGGCCACCGCCCGCCGCGCGACCGGCGCCCATTCGTCGAGCCGGGTGCGGTAGAAGCCGCTCAGGGCCCGGGCGCACTCCGCGTCGCAGGCGGCGGCGGCGAGGACGGCCCGGAAGACGGCGCCCATCCGCGGGTCGGTGAGGGTCTCCCGCACGAGGGCGGCGTTGGCCCGCAGGTCGCCGGCGAGGCTGCCGGTGTCGGCGGCGCGCTGGGACTGCTCGGCCATGTCGTGCAGGAGGTCCGTGACCAGGCCGACGGGGGAGCCCCAGCGGCGGTAGACGGTGGTCTTGCCGACGCCGGCGGCGGCCGCGATCTGATCCATGTTCAGGGTGGGGAAGCCGCCGGTGGCGAGGGCCTCCTGGGTGGCGTCGAGGACCGCCCGGCGCACCTTCGCGGTACGGCCTCCGGGCCGCCGGCTGCCGGGCGCGGCCGAGGGGTCCGGGGTTGCGCCGCCCTCGGGCGTCCCCCTGCTCCCGCCCGCGCCGCCGTTCTCGCTCGCGCCACTGTCCCCGTGGGTCCCGCTGCTCTCGTTCAAATGGGTCTCCTGTTCCGTTAAGGCATCGCAGTCTGCTAGCGTCTCGCTCATCTTAACGGAACCAGTCTCCCATTAAGGGGTCCCGTCATGGTCGCGCTCGAAGCACGCCCCGCCCCGGCCGCGGGCGTCCGCATGGACGGACGGATGCGGCTCGTCCTCGTCGTCCTCCTCGTCGCCCAGTTCATGCTGGCCGTCGACTTCTCGATCCTGAACGTCGCCCTGCCGGTCATCGGCGAAGGACTCGGCTTCTCCCTCGGCGGCCTCCAGTGGATCGCCACCGCCTTCGCCCTCTCCGCCGCCGGCTTCACCCTCCTCTTCGGGCGCCTCGCCGACCTCCTCGGCCGCCGCCGCGTCTTCCTCGCGGGCATGGCCGTCCTCGGCGCCGCCTCCCTCGCCGGCGGCCTCGCCACCACCCCCGAACTCCTCATGGCCGCCCGCGTCGCCCAGGGCCTCGCCACCGCCGCCGTCACCCCCGCCGGACTCTCCCTGCTCACCTCCGCCTTCCCCGAGGGCCCGCTCCGCGACAAGGCCCTCGGCCTCAACGGCGCCCTGATGTCCGCCGGGTTCACCACCGGAGCCGTCCTCGGCGGCGTCCTCACCGACCTGCTCTCCTGGCGCTGGGCCTTCTTCGTCAACGTGCCGGTCGCGCTCGCCGTCCTCCTCGTCGCCCCCGCCGTCCTGAAGGAGAGCCGCCCCGCCGAACGGCCCCGCCTCGACGTGCCCGGCGCGGTCACCGTCACCGGCGGCCTGCTCGCCCTCGTCCTCGGCCTCACCGCCGCCGGCGAGCACGGCTGGACCGCCCCCGGCACCCTCCTCCCCCTCGCCGCGGCCGCCGCCCTGCTCACCGCCTTCCCCTTCGTCGAGCGCCGCTCCGCCGCCCCCCTCGTCCCCCTCCGGGTCCTGCGCCGCCGCACCGTCGTCTGGGGCAACCTCGCCGGGCTCGCCGCCTTCGCCACCGAGACCTCTCTGGTCTTCCTGATGACCCTGCACCTCCAGGACGTCCTCGGCTTCTCCCCGCTCGCCGCCGGCCTCTCCTTCGGCGTCCTCGGCGCCGGCACCGTCCTCGGCGGCCTGCTCGCCCCCCGCTTCCTCGGCCGCTTCTCGCCCCGGACCGCGCTGCTCGCCGGCGGGGCCCTCCAGGCCGCCGCCACCCTCGCCCTCCTCGGCATCGGCGACGAGCGGAGCACGTACGGACTGCTGCTCGCGGCCACCTTCGCCGGCGGCGTCGGCAACATGCTCGCCATCGTCGGCTTCATGGTCACCGCCACCTCCGGCCTGCCCGACAGCGAGCAGGGCATGGCCACCGGCATCGCCACCATGACCCAGCAGGTCGGCATCACCCTCGGCACCCCGGTGATGAGCGCCGTCGTCGTCACGGCCGCCACGCTCCCCGGCGGCATCGCCCGCGCCGTCGTCGTCAACGCCGCCCTCGTCCTGGTGGCCGTCCTGGTCCCGGCGCTCCTCCTGCGGCGGCGCTGAGTGCGCACGACGAAGGCCGGACCCCCCGCACACGGGGTCCGGCCTTCGCTCACGTCACACCGGTCAGACCGGCCAGTAGGACCGCGCCCAGGCCCGCGGGCCCGGCCGCGGACGCACCGAACGCGCGATCCGCGACGGATCCGACCAGCCCTCCGGTACCGCCGGGCCGCCGCCCGCGGCGGACGCCGCCGCCATGGCCGCGGCCCGGGCCTGGACCACCGCCAGTGCGGCGGCCAGCTCCTCGGGCGTCGGGTTGCCTCGTACGACCTTGATCATCGTGCTGTCCCTCCCGAGGGTTAGAGCGGGATGTTGCCGTGCTTCTTCGGAGGCAGGGATTCCCGCTTGGTGCGCAGCTGACGCAGACCCTTCACGACCTGTACCCGGGTCTCCGACGGCAGGATCACCCCGTCGACGTAACCGCGCTCGGCCGCGATGTACGGGTTGAGCAGGGTGTCCTCGTACTCCTGGATCAGCCGCGCCCGCACCGCCTCGACCTCTTCGGCGGTCCCGCCGTTCGCCTCCGCCTCGGCGATCGTGCGCCGGTGCAGGATGTTGACGGCGCCCTGCGCGCCCATGACGGCGATCTGCGCCGTCGGCCACGCCAGGTTCAGGTCGGCGCCCAGGTGCTTGGAGCCCATGACGTCGTAGGCGCCGCCGAAGGCCTTGCGGGTGATGACCGTGATCAGCGGGACGGTCGCCTCGGCGTACGCGTAGATCAGCTTCGCGCCACGCCGGATGATGCCGCCGTACTCCTGGTCCACGCCCGGCAGGAAGCCCGGCACGTCCACGAAGGTCAGCACCGGGACGTTGAAGGCGTCGCAGGTGCGGACGAAGCGCGCGGCCTTCTCGGAGGCGTCGATGTCCAGGCAGCCGGCGAACTGCATCGGCTGGTTGGCGACGATGCCGACCGGGAAGCCCTCCACCCGGCCGAAGCCGGTCAGGATGTTCGGCGCGAAGAGCGCCTGGGTCTCCAGGAACTCGCCGTCGTCCACGACGTGCTCGATCACCTTGTGCATGTCGTACGGCTGGTTCGCCGAGTCCGGGATCAGCGCGTCGAGCTCCAGGTCCTCGCCCGACACCTCGGTCTGCGCCGTCTCCGGGAAGGCCGGCGCCTCCGAGAGGTTGTTCGACGGCAGGTACGAGAGCAGCTGCTTCACGTACTCGATGGCGTCCTTCTCGTCACCCGCCATGTGGTGCGCCACGCCCGACGTCGAGTTGTGCGTCCGGGCGCCGCCCAGCTCCTCGAAGCCCACGTCCTCGCCGGTCACCGTCTTGATGACGTCCGGACCCGTGATGAACATGTGCGAGGTCTGGTCCACCATCACGGTGAAGTCCGTGATCGCGGGGGAGTACACCGCGCCGCCCGCGCACGGGCCCACGACCAGCGAGATCTGCGGGATCACGCCCGACGCGTGGGTGTTGCGGCGGAAGATCTCGCCGTACATCCCGAGCGCGCTCACGCCCTCCTGGATGCGGGCGCCGCCGGAGTCGTTGATGCCGACGACCGGGCAGCCGGTCTTCAGCGCGAAGTCCATCACCTTGATGATCTTCTGGCCGTACGTCTCGCCGAGCGCCCCGCCGAAGACCGTGAAGTCCTGCGAGAACACGGCCACCGGACGCCCGTCCACCGTGCCGTAGCCGGTGACGACGCCGTCGCCGTACGGCCGGTTCTTCTCCAGGCCGAAGTTGGTCGAGCGGTGGCGCGCCAGCTCGTCCAGCTCCACGAAGGAGCCCTCGTCGAGCAGCAGGGCGATCCGCTCGCGCGCGGTCAGCTTCCCCTTCGCGTGCTGCTTCTCCACCGCGCGCTCAGAGCCGGCGTGCGTGGCCTCGTCGATACGGCGCCTGAGGTCCGCGATCTTGCCCGCGGTCGTGTGAATGTCGATCTCGTACTGCTCTGCCGGCTCGGACATCGGGATGCGGCTCCCTGCCTGGTCACGGGGGGTTCGTTGACTGCGAATGGGCTACTGCTGGCCTACTGACCCGTAGCGTATCGACGCCGATACGGTTCGGCACTGCGGTCTTTGCCACACCTACTCTGGCTTGCATGACGTCCCCCAACGCCTCCGGCGGACCGTGGTCCGACCTCGAACGACCCCCGCTCAACGCCCGTGTGCTGCGTCAGGCCCTCCTCCTCCCGGACGGGCTGTGGAGCTCGCTCGACGTGGTGACGAGCACCGGGTCGACCAACTCCGACCTGGCCGCCCGGGCGGCCGAACTGCCCGAAGGGGCCGTGCTCGTCGCCGAGGAGCAGACCTCGGGGCGCGGCCGGCTCGACCGCACCTGGAGCGCCCCCGCGCGCTCCGGCCTCTTCCTCTCCGTCCTGCTCAAGCCCGACGTGCCCGCGCACCGGCTCGGCTGGCTGCCGCTGCTCACCGGGGTGGCCGCCGCCACCGGCCTGGTGAAGGCGGCCGGCACCGACGTCTCCCTCAAGTGGCCCAACGACCTCCTGGTCACCGTGGACGGCGAGGAGCGGAAGGCCGGCGGGATCCTCGCCGAGCGGGCCGGCGAGGACGGCGTCGTCGTCGGACTCGGCGTCAACGTCTCGCTGCGCGCCGACGAGCTGCCCGTCCCCGGGGCCGGCTCCCTCCTGCTGGCCGGCGCCGTCTCCACCGACCGCGACACCCTGCTGCGGGCCGTCCTGCGCTCCCTCGCCGACTGGTACGGCGCCTGGGTCCGGGCCGACGGCGACCCCGAGGCCTCCGGCGTCCTGGCGGCCTACGCGGCCGGCTGCGCCACCCTCGGCCGCCGGGTCCGCGCCGACCTGCCGGGCGAGCGGATGCTGGAGGGCGAGGCGGTCTCCCTGGACGGCGACGGACGCCTGGTGGTGGCCACCGAGGGCGGCGGGACGGAGGCGGTCGGCGCGGGCGACATCGTCCACCTGCGCGCGACCGGCTGAGCACCCCGGACCGTTCCGGCGTGAGCCAGCCCACACCTGTCGTATCGTGGAGCGCGATCCAGGCGAACAGATCGGCAGGACAGTGGGCAGCGGCAGGGAACGGGCAGGAGGCGGCCGGTGACCGTCGACGACGCGAACGCGGACGAAGGCCGGTCCGAGCCGCCCGAGCCGTCCGGGGCGGCCGAAGCCGCCGAGACCTCGGCGTACCCCACCCCCCACCACGCCGTCGACCACACGGTCGAGCCGACCGACGACCCGCTCGCCATCCGCCTCGAACAGCTCATCCTCGGCGCCGACCGCCGCTACACCCCGTTCCAGGCCGCCCGCACGGCGGGCGTCTCCATGGAGCTGGCCTCCCGCTTCTGGCGGGCCATGGGCTTCGCCGACATCGGACAGGCCAAGGCGCTCACCGAGGCCGACGTGCTCGCCCTGCGGCGCCTCGCCGGCCTCGTCGAGGCGGGGCTGCTCAGCGAGCCGATGGCGGTGCAGGTGGCCCGCTCCACCGGGCAGACCACCGCCCGACTGGCCGAATGGCAGATCGATTCCTTCCTGGAGGGCCTGACCGAGCCGCCCGAGCCCGGCATGACCCGCACCGAGGTCACCTACCCCCTGGTCGAGCTGCTCCTGCCCGAGCTGGAGGAGTTCCTGATCTACGTGTGGCGGCGGCAGCTCGCCGCCGCCACCGGCCGGGTCGTGCAGGCCGCCGACGACGAGGAGATGGTCGACCGTCGGCTCGCCGTCGGCTTCGCCGACCTCGTCGGCTTCACCCGCCTCACCCGCCGTCTGGAGGAGGAGGAGCTCGGCGAGCTGGTCGAGGCCTTCGAGACCACCTGCGCCGACCTGGTCGCCGCGCACGGCGGCCGGCTGATCAAGACCCTCGGCGACGAGGTGCTGTACGCGGCGGACGACGCCGGCATCGCCGCCGAGATCGCGCTCCGGCTGATCGAGACCCTCAGCCAGGACGAGACCATGCCGGCGCTGCGGGTCGGCATCGCCTTCGGCACCGTGACGACCCGGATGGGCGACGTCTTCGGCACCACCGTGAACCTCGCCAGCCGGCTCACCTCGATAGCCCCGAAGGACGCCGTCCTGGTGGACAGCGCCTTCGCCGAGGAGCTGACCCGCACCGGCGAGGTCCCCGTCTCCGAGGCCGCGGCGGCGGAGGAGGCCGCCCGCGCCGAGAAGGAGGGCCGGACCCCGGAGACGTACCGCTTCGCCCTCCAGCCGATGTGGCAGCGGTCGGTCCGCGGGCTCGGCGTCGTGGAGCCCTGGCTCCTGAACCGCCGTCCCACCTAAGATCCCTCCCGGTGAACCATGTGAACCGTCGTTAACCGGGAGGGTCTGGGAGATGTCCGAGCAGCGTTTTGGCGAGTACGTGCTGGTCCGCAAGGAGGGGCACGTCGCCGAGTTCGTCCTCGACCGGCCCAAGGCGATGAACGCGGTCTCCTCCGAGATGGCCCGCTCCATCGGCGAGGCCTGCGCCGCGCTCGCCGCCGACCGGGAGGTCCGGGTCACCGTCCTGGCCTCCTCGAACGACCGGGCCTTCTGCGTCGGCGCCGACCTCAAGGAGCGCAACTCCTTCACCGACGCCGAGCTGGTCCGCCAGCGGCCCACCGCCCGCGCGGCCTACACCGGCGTCCTGGAGCTGCCGATGCCGACCGTGGCGGCCGTGCACGGCTTCGCCCTCGGCGGCGGCTACGAGCTGGCGCTCGCCTGCGACCTGATCGTCGCCGACGCCACGACCGTCGTCGGCCTGCCCGAGGTCTCCGTCGGCGTCATCCCGGGCGGCGGCGGCACGCAGCTGCTGCCGCGCCGGGTGGGCGCCGCGCGCGCCGCCGAGCTGGTCTTCACGGCGCGCCGGGTGGAGGCCGCCGAGGCCCGGGAGCTGGGCCTGGTGGACGTGGTCGCGGAGGACGCCCGCACGGCCGCCCTGGAGCTGGCCGGGCGGATCGCCGCGAACTCGCCGGTCGGGCTGCGCGCCGCGAAGAAGGCGATGCGGCTGGGCCAGGGCCTGGACCTGCGGGCCGGTCTGGAGGTCGAGGACGCGGCCTGGCGCTCGGTGGCCTTCTCGGGCGACCGCGCCGAGGGCGTGGCGGCCTTCAACGAGAAGCGGAAGCCCGCCTGGCCCGGAGAGTGACCGGATCGTCCCGTTTTCTATGAAATGTAACTTTCCGTGACGTCTCGGAGAGGAAAACGGATCAAACCTCCCTAAGCTGGAGGAATGGGAGAGGACGTGCGGCTGCGGGCCGTGGTGGCGCTGGCGCAGGGGATGGCGGCGGCGCACACCCCGCGCGAGTTCTGGCGGGCCGCGGCGCTCGGGGCGTGCGCCGGGCTGGGCGGCGGCTTCGGCGCCCTGTCGGTCTGGGAGCGGGACCACGGGCGGCTGCGGGTCCTGGTGAACGCCGGCGACCGGGCGGCCGGCGAGGAGGAGTTCCCGGACGCGGAGACGTATCCGGTGCACCAGTTCCCCGAGATCACCGAGTTCCTCCACGAGCGGTGGGCGACCGGCGCCGGTCCGCACGCCTGGATCGAGACGGCGGACGCGTCCCGGGTCACCGGCCGGGTGGAGGGCCTGCGGCGGCGCGGCCGGCGCTGCTGCGTGGTCGCCCCGATCGTGCTGCACGGCCGGGCCTGGGGCGAGCTGTACGTGGCCCGCCCCGAGGGGGCGAAACCTTTCACCTCCGCGGACGCCGACTTCGCGAACGTCCTCGCGGCGGTCGTCGCGGCCGGCATCGCCCAGGCCGAACGGCTGGAGGAGGTCCGCAAGCTCGCCTTCACCGACCCCCTCACCGGCCTCGCCAACCGACGCGCGGTCGACTCCCGCCTCGACGAGGCCATCGAGCGCTACCGCGCCGACGGCTCGGTCGTCAGCCTCGTCGTCTGCGACCTCAACGGCCTCAAGCGCGTCAACGACACCCACGGCCACGCCGTCGGCGACCGCCTCCTCGAACGCTTCGGCTCGGTCCTCTCCCGCTGCGGCGCCCGGCTGCCCGGCGCCCTCGCCGCCCGCCTCGGCGGCGACGAGTTCTGCCTGCTGGCCGTCGGGCCGACGGCGGACGAGGTCGTCGCCGTGGCGGAGGAGCTGTGCGTCCGCGCGGCGGAGCTGGAGCTCGGCGAGGGCGTCGCCTGCGGCGTCGCCTCCACTGGCGACCCCATCGGCCCCCTGAAGTCGGCCCGCCGCCTCTTCCGCCTCGCCGACGCGGCCCAGTACCAGGCCAAGGCCGCCCGCTCCGCGAAACCCGTGGTGGCAGGCCGCGACGGCACCGTCATCCGCCTCGCCGACGCCCCGTCCGGGGCCCGCGACCGCCGCCGCTTCCGCGACGCCCCGGCGGTGGAGCCGCCCCCGGAGCGGTAAGGGGCCGTAAGGGGCCGTGCCGGTGGGGGCCAGTGACACATTGCCTAGTGACAGGTTGGTCTTCAGTCCGTAGGGTGCTGAATATGGATATGCAGACAGTCGTTCTCGGCACGTCCGGCACGACCCCGCAGGACGTCATCGCCGTCGCCCGTCACGGCGCCCGCGTCGAGCTGTCGGCCGGCGCCGTCGAGGCGCTCGCCGCCTCCCGCGCCGTCGTCGACGCCCTCGCCGCCAAGCCCGAGCCCGTCTACGGCGTCTCCACCGGGTTCGGCGCGCTCGCCACCCGGCACATCGACCACGAGCTGCGCACGCAGCTCCAGCGGAACATCGTCCGCTCGCACGCCGCCGGCATGGGCCCGCGCGTCGAGCGCGAGGTCGTCCGCGCCCTGATGTTCCTGCGGCTCAAGACCGTCGCCTCCGGCCACACCGGCGTCCGCCCCGAGGTCGCGCGGACCATGGCCGACGTCCTCAACGCCGGCATCACCCCGGTCGTCCACGAGTACGGCTCCCTCGGCTGCTCCGGCGACCTCGCCCCGCTCTCCCACTGCGCCCTCGCGCTCATGGGCGAAGGCGACGCCGAGGGCCCCGACGGCACCGTGAAGCCCGCCGGCGAGCTGCTCGCCGCCGCCGGCATCGAGCCCGTCGTCCTGCGCGAGAAGGAGGGCCTCGCCCTCCTCAACGGCACCGACGGCATGCTCGGCATGCTGATCATGGCCCTCGCCGACCTCGACACCCTCTACAAGTCGGCCGACGTCACCGCCGCGCTCTCCCTCGAAGCCCTCCTCGGCACCGAGAAGGTCCTCGAACCCGAGCTGCACGCCATCCGCCCCCACCCCGGCCAGGCCGCCTCCGCCGCCAACATGCTGGCCGTCCTCAAGGGCTCCGGCCTCACCGGCCACTTCCAGGCCGGCGAAGCCCCCCGCGTCCAGGACGCCTACTCGATCCGCTGCGCCCCGCAGGTCGCCGGCGCCGGCCGCGACACCATGGCCCACGCCCTGCTCGTCGCCGAGCGCGAGCTCGCCGCCGCCGTCGACAACCCGGTCGTCCTGGGCAACGGCGAGGTCCGCTCCAACGGCAACTTCCACGGCGCCCCCGTCGCGTACGTCCTCGACTTCCTCGCCATCGCCGCCGCCGACCTCGGCTCCATCGCCGAGCGCCGCACCGACCGGCTCCTCGACAAGAACCGCAGCCACGGCCTGCCGCCCTTCCTCGCCGACGACGCCGGCGTGGACTCGGGCCTCATGATCGCCCAGTACACCCAGGCCGCCCTGGTCAGCGAGATGAAGCGGCTCGCCGTCCCGGCCTCCGCCGACTCCATCCCCTCCTCGGCCATGCAGGAGGACCACGTCTCCATGGGCTGGTCCGCCGCCCGCAAGCTGCGCACCGCCGTCGGCAACCTCGCCCGGATCATCGCCGTCGAGCTGTACGCGGCCACCCGGGGCATCGAGCTGCGCGAGGGCCTCACCCCCGCCCCCGCCTCGCGGGCCGCCATCGACGCCCTGCGCGCCGCCGGCGTCGAGGGCCCCGGCCCGGACCGCTTCCTCGCGCCCGACCTGGCCGCCGCCGACGCCTTCGTCCGCGAGGGCCGCCTGGTCGCCGCCGTCGAGCCGGTCACCGGCCCGCTGGCCTGACCGGAACCGTACGCGCGCAAGGGCCGCCCCACGGGGCGGCCCTCCTCCGTGCCCTCGCCCGCGCAGCGGTCAGGACGCGCGCCCGTGCCGCCGCATCGCCAGCGCCACGAACCCCGCGCCCACCCCGAGGAAACCGGTCCCGCCCAGCACGTACGCGGTCGTGTCGGGCCCCCCGGTCTCGGCCAGCCGGTCCCCGCTCCCGGGGCCGGCCGGGCCGGTGCTCCCGCTCGTCACCGCCGCCCCGGTCGCCGTACCGTCGAAGGCGTTCGCCGACGGGACGAACCACAGGGCGCACAACAGGGTCCCCGCCGCGGTGGCGGTCAGCAGCGGGCGTCGGGCGGCGGACACGCGGATCTCGTTCTCCCTCACGAAAGCCCCGCGGGAAACCCGCGGTGGGCCGATGCTAGTGAACCCAGCGGGTCGTGGGAAAGCCGAGGGCGGCCAGACCCTACGCTCCCAGCCATGAGCACCTCCGAAACCCCCGCCACCGGGACCGAGACCACCACCCGCCACGTCCGCCTCCGCGTCGACATCGTCCTGGAGATCGACGGCCCGGCCGAACTGACCGCCGCCGCGGAGGGGCGGATCGACTCCGACGAGTTCATGCCGGCCGAGGAGCGCGAGCACGCCCGCGCCGCCGTCCAGGAGGACCCCTCCGAGGCCCTCGCCTACCTCGTGGAGCCCTTCGACCTGGTCCGCGACCTGCCCGGCGTCGAGCTCGTCCAGGCCGCCTGGAGCAGCGAGGAGATCGAGTACGACCCCGACGCCATGGAGTGGGACCTCGACGGGGAAGATGGGGACGAGGAAGACGACGAGCATGCCTGACCGGTGAGGCAGGGCGCGGGCCGCCCTGTCCGCGGGCCCCGGGACGGCGTCCCGGGGCCGTTTCGCGCCCGGGTCCCGGGCCGGCGGGAACCGGACGCTCCGTCCCTGCGTGTCGGTCAGTGGTGTTCAGTGGTCTTCCCCACAAACCCCCGCCATCCGGAACCGGAGGGGGTCTCATGGGTGTTCTGATGGATTGACAGGGAATCGGCGACGATGGAGAAGCGTGTGATGACGGTCGGCAAGCGCCGCAGGAGCCTGGCAGCCGCGGCGGCGGTGCTCAGCGGCGTACTCGTGCTCTCGGCGTGCAACGACGACGACGCGTCCGGCCCGGCCGCGTCCGGCTCGGCCACCGCCACCTCACAGGCCCAGGTCGACGAGGCCGCCGAGCAGAAGACCTCCAAGGCGCAGATCACCATCGCGCCGGAGAACGGCTCGCAGAACGCCTCCATCAACAACGCCGCCAAGGTCTCCGTCGCCGAGGGCAAGCTCACCGAGGTCACCATGACCTCCGCCGAGGGCACCGAGGTCAAGGGCGAGATAGCGGCGGACGGCCTCTCCTGGAAGCCGGCCGGCCAGCTGGAGCGCGCCACGGTCTACAAGATCGCCGCCACCGCCGTCGACGCGGAGGGCCTGGAGGCGCACGAGAACTCCTCCTTCACCACCGTGTCGAAGGAGAACAGCTTCATCGGCAACTTCACCCCCGAGGACGGCTCGACCGTCGGCGTGGGCATGCCGGTCTCGATCAACTTCAACAAGGCGATCACCGACAAGAAGGCCGTCCAGGGCGGCATCACCGTCTCCTCCAGCTCCGGCCAGGAGGTCGTCGGCCACTGGTTCAACTCGACGCGCCTCGACTTCCGCCCGGACGACTACTGGAAGGCCGGCTCGACGGTCACCCTCAAGCTCGACCTCGACGGCGTCGAGGGCGCCGACGGCGTCTTCGGCGTCCAGCAGAAGACCGTCACCTTCAAGGTCGGCCGCAGCCAGGTCTCCACCGTCGACGTCGAGAAGAAGACCATGACCGTCGTGCGCGACGGCAAGGTCATCCGGACCATCCCGATCTCCGCCGGCTCCCCGGACAACACCACCTACAACGGCCAGATGGTGATCTCCGAGAAGTTCAAGGAGACCCGGATGAACGGCGCCACCGTCGGCTTCACCGACTCCGACGGCAAGGGCGAGTACGACATCAAGGACGTGCCGCACGCCATGCGCCTGTCCACCTCCGGCACCTTCATCCACGGCAACTACTGGGGCTCCCGCTCCATCTTCGGCTCCGTGAACACCAGCCACGGCTGCGTGGGCCTCGCCGACGTCAAGGGCGCCGGCGACCCCAAGCAGATGGCCGCCTGGTTCTACGACCAGTCGATGATCGGTGACGTCGTCGTCGTCAAGAACTCCAAGGACAAGACGATCGCCCCGGACAACGGCCTCAACGGCTGGAACATGGACTGGTCGGCCTGGAAGGCCGGCTCCCAGGCCTGATCCCCCGTCCCCACGGCAAAGGGCCCCCTCCGCTCCGGAGGGGGCCCTTTCCGCGCCCGCTGCCGCGCTCGCCGCGCTACTCGGCCTTCGCCACGCCGACCGGGCAGGAGACGCCCGTGCCGCCGATGCCGCAGTAACCCGCCGGGTTCTTGTCCAGGTACTGCTGGTGGTAGGCCTCCGCCGGGTAGAACGGCCGGTCCCCGGCGGGCAGGACGGTCGTGGTGATCCCGCCGTAGCCGGAGGCCGTCAGGACCTTCTGGTAGGCGGCCCGGGAGGCCTCGGCGGCCTCGGCCTGGGCGGGGGAGTGGGTGTAGACGGCGGAGCGGTACTGGGTGCCCACGTCATTGCCCTGGCGGAAGCCCTGCGTCGGGTCGTGGGACTCCCAGAAGACCTTCAGGAGCGTCTCGTACGGGACCAGCGCCGGGTCGAAGACGACCCGGACGACCTCGGTGTGCCCGGTGAGGCCCGAGCAGACCTCCTCGTACGCGGGGTTCGGCGTGTGGCCGCCCTGGTAGCCGACGAGCGTCGTCCAGACGCCGTCGGTCCGCCAGAACTTCCGCTCGGCGCCCCAGAAACAGCCGAGGCCGAAGTCGGCGACCTCCAGGCCCTCCGGGTACGGGCCGGACAGCGGGTTGCCGAGCACCGTGTGGCGCTCGGGCAGGGAGAACTCCGGCTCCGGGCGGCCGCGCAGGGCCTGCTCCGGGGTGGGCAGGACGGGGGTGCGGGACAGGAACATGCGGCATCTCTCCTCGATGTTCGGCAGTCCTCACAACACCGGCGCGCGCACCCCTGTTCCCCCTGGTCGCGGGCCCGTCACCGCCGCAGCGTCACCGGGCTCCCGCCGTTCGCCTCGTACCCGGCCACCGCCAGGTTCCGGTGCAGGGTGTACTCCGCCGCCGGGTCGCCGCTCAGCGTCCACGGCACCGCGCCCACGTGGCCGTCCACGTGCACCAGCTGGTGCATCGCCTCGGCCCAGCGCTCGCCGCGCACCAGGAAGTACACGAGCAGGTGCCGCACGTGCGCGAGCATCGGGTCGTCGGGGCGGGCCGAGTGCACCGCGTACAGCGCGCCCTCCATCGCCCTGCTCACCACCGCCGTGCGGTAGAAGTCCTGCACCAGCACCACGTCCGGCACGTGCTCGAAGACCGCGAAGAGCGGCAGCGCGGCCAGCAGCGAGCCGCGCGGCGCCCGCGCGGCGGCCGTCGTCGCGAAGTGGTCGGCCTCCTCGCGCGAGCCGTGCCACTTCTCGCACCAGTAGTGCAGCGCCGCCAGGTGCGCGCCCATGTGCTGCGGAGCCCGGTCGATGACCTTGGCCCACACCTGGTCGAACTGCTCGTGGCTGTAGCCGAGTCCGCGCGCCACCGCGAGCTGCGTGAGGTACGGGACGGGGTCGCCGGGCGCGAGCAGCGCGGCCTCCTCGGCGACCTTCCGGGCCTCCTCCAGGATGATCCGGAAGTCGTCGGAGCCGGCCGCCGAGGAGCGCCACGCCTGCTGCACCAGGAACTCCGCGTGCACGGCCGCCGCGCCCGCGTCCTTCGGCGCGTCCGAGCGCCAGGCGCGCAGCCAGGCCCCGCCGACGCCCGGCTTCTCCGCGAGCTCCAGGGAGGCCGCGCCCGCGAACGCCTGGACGCGCTGCCAGCGGACCTCGCCCTCCTTGTCCGTGCCGGCCAGCAGCTGCGCGGCGGCACGCCAGTCCTGGGTGGCCTGGACGACGTCGAGGACGTCGAGGAGATCGTGGTCCGGCCCGGGAAGCCGCACGTCCAGCTCCTCCTGACGGACGAATCCGTACGCGTCCGGGTCGGCGGCGTCCGGCGTGCCGGGCGCGACCTGCCGGATGCCGCCGCCGCGGCGGCGCAGCAGATAGGGGCCGAGGACGCCGAAGAGCAGGCCCAGGGCGATCAGGAACCAGAGAATCTCCATGTGTCCATTGTCCAGGACGCCGTCGTGGACGAATCGCGGCGGTGGGGGTGCCCCGGCACTACGCTCCTGACCATGAGCGACCAGCACAGCCACCAGAACTTCGAGACCCGCGCCATCCACGCGGGCAACACCGCCGACCCGCTGACCGGCGCGGTCGTCCCGCCCATCTACCAGGTGTCCACCTACAAGCAGGACGGCGTGGGCGGGCTCCGCGGCGGCTACGAGTACAGCCGCAGCGCCAACCCGACCCGGACCGCCCTGGAGGAGAACCTCGCCGCCCTGGAGGGCGGCCGGCGCGGTCTCGCCTTCGCCTCCGGCCTGGCCGCCGAGGACTGCCTGCTGCGCACGCTCCTCGCGCCGGGCGACCACGTGGTCATCCCGAACGACGCGTACGGCGGCACCTTCCGGCTCTTCGCCAAGGTCGTGCAGCGCTGGGGCGTCGACTTCTCCGTGGCGAACACCTCGGACGTCGACTCCGTCCGGGCCGCCGTCAACGACCGCACCAAGCTGATCTGGGTCGAGACGCCATCGAACCCGCTGCTGGGCATCACCGACATCGAGGCCGTCGCGGGCGTGGCCCGGCAGGCCGGGGTGAAGCTGGTCGTCGACAACACCTTCGCCTCGCCGTACCTCCAGCAGCCGCTGGCGCTCGGCGCCGACGTCGTCGTGCACTCCCTCACCAAGTACATGGGCGGTCACTCGGACGTCGTCGGCGGCGCCCTGGTCGCGGCCGACGCGGAGCTGGGCGATGAGCTGGCCTACCACCAGAACGCGATGGGCGCGGTGGCCGGCCCCTTCGACTCGTGGATCGTGCTGCGCGGCATCAAGACCCTGGCCGTCCGCATGGACCGCCACAGCGAGAACGCGACGAAGGTCGCCGACTTCCTGACCCGGCACCCGAAGGTCACCCAGGTGCTCTACCCCGGTCTCGCCGAGCACCCCGGCCACGAGGTCGCGGCCAAGCAGATGCGGTCCTTCGGCGGCATGATCTCCTTCCGCGTCGAGGGCGGCGAGGAGGCGGCGGTCGGCGTCTGCGACCGCGCGAAGCTCTTCACCCTGGGCGAGTCCCTGGGCGGCGTCGAGTCGCTGATCGAGCACCCGGGCCGGATGACGCACGCCAGCGTCGCCGGTTCGGCCCTGGAGGTCCCGGCCGACCTGGTCCGCCTCTCGGTCGGCATCGAGAACGTCGACGACCTCATCGCGGACCTGCGCGAGGCGCTGGGCTGATCCGTGCGCGGGGCCCGGGCGCGGCGGTCCCGCGCCCGGGCCCCGCGCGTGCTCAGGAACCGGGCAGCGCGTCCTTCAGGGACGCCCGGATCTCCTCCCGCAGCTCCGGGGTGTCCGTGTGCTCGTGGACGGAGACCGCGTGCTCGGTCGCGGCGCGCACGACCTCCTCCTCCTCGCCCGAGATGTAGAGGGTGCAGCCCGACACGCTCGGCGCGTCCCGGCAGTCGGCGGCTTTCCTGGTCATGTGGGCCTCCTGCGTCGCTGATCCGACCCCGACCCCTCCTTCCAGGCTAGGACCGACCTCACGGCCCGGCGAACGGCGGCGTCGTCGCGGCCGGCGGCGGCTCCCAGGGCCGGGCCTGCGCCGCCCAGACCGTGAGGCCGAGCACGGCGACCGCGGCCAGCGCCCCGCCGGCCCTCCGCAGCGCCCGCTCCCGCCGCCGCGCCCGGCCGCCCCGGGCCGCCGCCCGCGCCGCGAGGTCCCGGGGGACCGGCGGGTGGGGCGTGTCGAGCAGCCGCCGGACGGCCGCCTCCTTGTCGCCGTACCTCACGCGGCCGCCCTCCCGCCGGGGCCGTGCTCCCGGATCCGGGCCACCGCCCGCGCGTACACCGCCCGGATCCGCGCCTCGGGCAGACCGAGCAGCGCGGCCGTCTGCTCCTCGGGCACGCCCTCGTACAGGCACAGCACGAGCACCAGCCGTTCCCGCGGGGCGAGGGCGGCGAGGGTCCCGCCGTGGCCGGCGCGGTGCCGCCGGGCGGTCCGCGCGAAGCGCAGCGCGAGGTCGTCCCGGGTGAGCGCGTACGGATCCTCGTCGCGGCCCCGGTCGCGGACCGCGTACGCGTGGGCGAGGGAGGCGGTCAGCAGGGCGCGGGCGTACGGGTTGCGGGCCCGGGTCTCGGCGGTGAGCAGGGTGGCGACGTGCAGCAGCCGCGCCGCGGCGCCCGCCACGAAGGAGTCGAACTCCTCGGCGCGGGCGGCGTGTTCGGACCTGCTCCGCCGGGTGCCCACACCCCACATCTAGCGGGCAGGGGCGAAGCGGGGTCAACCCCCTTGCGTCACCCCTGCGTCGGGGCGCCGCCGCCGGCCTGGCGGGCGGAGAGCGCCGCGTTGAAGCGGGTGAGCAGGGAGCAGAAGGAGGCGCGCTCGTCCTGCGTCCAGCCGTCGGTGACCTCGGCCATCAGCGTGCGGCGCGAGGAGCGGACCTCCTCCAGGCGCTCCAGGCCGCGCGGGGAGAGCTGGAGGACGACGGCGCGGCCGTCCTCGGGGTGCGAGGTGCGCTTGACGAGCCCGGAGTCGACGAGCGGGGCGACCTGGCGGGTGACGGTCGAGGAGTCGATCCCCATGCCCGCCGCGAGCGCCTTGACGCCCATCGGGCCTTCCTGGTCGAGGCGGTTGAGGAGGAGGTAGGCGGCCCGGTCCATGGAGTTGCGGAGCTGACCGGTGCCGCCGAGGCGGGTCTGCTCGGCCCGGCGGGCGAAGACGGCCACCTGGTGCTGGAGGGCATCGAGGAGACCGGGGTCGAGCTCGGTCGTCATGTCCTGAGATGTGGGCATGGCTGGGGGCTCTCTCGTGCGGGGGTGGTCGGTGTGGGGGACAGAGTACGCGGACGGGACGGGCTCCGTACCGGCCGTGCGCAAACCCGTCACGGGGCCGCGGTCCGCGCGGCCGCGACCCCGGTGAGCTGCGAGACTTGGGGTCATGACCTTCGGTACGCCACACCCCTTGCACCGGCTGATGCTCGACGACGTGCGCGGAGCGCAGAAGATGCTGTCGGGGGTGGCCCGGACGACCGCACTGGAGGGCAGCCGCCATCTGTCCTCGCTGGTGGGGGCGCCGGTCCTGCTCAAGTGCGAGAACCTCCAGCGGACCGGTTCGTTCAAGCTGCGCGGCGCCTACGTGCGGATCGCCGGGCTCCGGCCGGAGGAGAAGGCGGCCGGGGTGGTCGCCGCCTCGGCGGGGAACCACGCGCAGGGTGTGGCGCTCGCCTCACAGCTCCTCGGGGTGCGCGCGACGGTCTTCATGCCGGTCGGCGCCCCGCTGCCGAAGGTCGCGGCGACCCGCGACTACGGCGCGGAGGTGCGCTTGCAGGGCCATGTGGTGGACGAGACGCTGGCCGCCGCGCAGGAGTACGCGCGGGAGACCGGCGCGGTCTTCATCCACCCCTTCGACCACCCGGACGTGATCGTCGGACAGGGCACGGTCGGCCTGGAGATCCTGGAGCAGTGCCCGGAGGTCCGCACGATCGTCGTCGGGGTCGGCGGCGGCGGCCTGGCGGCCGGGATCGGTCTCGCGGTGAAGTCGGTCCGCCCGGACGTGCGGATCGTCGGCGTGCAGGCGGAGGGCGCGGCGGCCTATCCGCCCTCGCTGGCCGCCGGGCATCCGGTGGTGGTCGGGTCGCCGGTGACGATGGCCGACGGGATCAAGGTGGGCCGGCCCGGTGACGTGCCCTTCGGGCTGGTCCAGGAGTACGTGGACGAGGTGCGCACGGTCTCGGAGGACGCGCTCTCCTCGGCGGTGCTGCTCTGCCTGGAGCGGGCCAAGCTGGTGGTGGAGCCGGCCGGGGCGAGCCCGGTGGCGGCGCTGCTGAGCGACCCGGGGTCCTTCCGCGGGCCGGTCGTGGCCGTCCTGTCGGGCGGGAACGTGGACCCGCTGCTGCTCCAGCGGATCCTGCGGCACGGCATGGCGGCGGCGGGCCGCTATCTGGGCCTGCGGCTGCGGGTGGCGGACCGGCCGGGCGCGCTGGCGACGCTGCTGGCGGTGCTGACCGTGGCCGACGCGAACGTGGTGGACATCAGTCACGTGCGGACCGACCCGCTGCTCGGCCTCACGGAGGTGGAGGTGGAGCTGCACCTGGAGACGAAGGGGCCGGAGCACTGCCGGGAGGTCGAGGCGTCGCTGCGGGAGGCGGGCTACACGGTCCTGGCCTGAGCGGGCCCCGCCACGCTGTCCTAGGATCGATAGAAATGCCCGAAATGATCCGGGAGTGTGGACATGCCAGGCGCGATCCACGCCGAGGGACTGGTGAAGACCTTCGGCGACGTCACCGCCTTGGACGGGGTGGACCTCGACGTGCCCGAGGGCACCGTCCTCGGCCTGCTCGGCCCCAACGGAGCGGGGAAGACGACCACCGTACGGGTGCTCACCACCCTGCTCCGCCCCGACAGCGGTACCGCGACGGTCGCCGGCGTCGACGTGCTGAAGCACCCGAACGAGGTCCGCCGCTCCATCGGCCTCTCCGGCCAGTTCGCCGCCGTCGACGAGTACCTCACCGGCCGCGAGAACCTCCAGATGGTCGGACAGCTGTACCAGATGAGGGCCCGGGCCGCGAAGGAGCGGGCCGGCGAGCTCCTGGAGCGCTTCCACCTCGCCGACGCCGCCGACCGCCCCGCCAGGACCTACTCCGGCGGCATGCGCCGCCGCCTCGACCTCGCCGCCGCCCTGGTCGTCGCCCCGCCCGTGATGTTCATGGACGAGCCCACCACCGGCCTCGACCCCCGCAACCGCCAGGCCCTGTGGGACGTCATCAAGGAACTCGTCTCCGGCGGCACCACCCTCCTCCTCACCACCCAGTACCTGGAGGAGGCCGACCACCTCGCCCACGACATCGCCGTCGTCGACCGCGGCAAGGTCATCGCCCGCGGCACCTCCGACCAGCTCAAGGCCCGCACCGGCGGCGAGCGCGTCGAGGTCGTCGTCCACGAGCGCGACGCCATCGCCCCCGCCCGCGGCGTCCTCGCCCGCTACGGCCCCGGCGACCGCGACCACGACGACGTCTCCGTCGAGGACCACACCCGCAAGCTCACCGTCCCCGTCACCGGCGGCGCCAAGCTGCTCGCCGAGGTCATCCGCGACCTCGACGCGATCGGCGTCGAGATCGACGACATCGGCCTGCGCCGCCCCACCCTCGACGACGTCTTCATCTCCCTCACCGGCCACGCCGCCGCGCTCGGACAGGACGAGGAGAACGGCACCGCCCGCCCGCCCGGCAAGGGCCGCGAACACCGGAAGGAGCCGGCCGCGTGAGCACCCTCACCGACACCGCCCCGCACGTCCCCGCCGGACGCGGCGGCATCGCCCGGTCGATCGCGGACTCGCTCGTCGTCACGAAGCGGAACCTGATCCGCATGACCCGGATCCCGGAGATGGTCATCTTCGGCCTCATCCAGCCCGTCATGTTCGTGATCCTGTTCAGCTTCGTCTTCGGCGGCTCCATGAGCGTCGGCGGGAACACCGACCCCGCCGTCTACCGCAACTTCCTGATGGCCGGCATCTTCGCCCAGACCGTCACCTTCGCCACCGCCGGAGCGGGCGCCGGCATCGCCGACGACATGAGCAAGGGCCTCGTCGACCGCTTCCGCTCGCTGCCGATGGCCCGCGGCGCCGTCCTCACCGGCCGCACCCTCGCCGACCTCGTCCAGACCGCGCTCACCGTCGTGGTCCTCGCGATCGTCGGCCTCCTCGTCGGCTGGCGCATCCACGAGGGCGTCCCCAAGGCCCTCGGCGCCTTCGCCCTCCTGCTCCTCCTCGGCTACGCCTTCTCGTGGATCGGAGCCCTCATCGGCCTCTCCGTCCGCACCCCGGAGGCGGCCACCTCCGGCGGCCTGATCTGGCTCTTCCCGGTCACCTTCGTCTCCAACGCCTTCGTCGACCCGAGCCAGATGGCCGACTGGATCCGCCCCATCGCCGAGTGGAACCCCTTCAGCGCCACCGTCCAGGCCTGCCGCGAGCTCTTCGGCAACCCCGGCGTCGTCCAGTCCGACGCCTGGCCCATGCGGCACCCGGTCTGGGCCTCGCTCCTCTGGTCGCTGCTGATCATCGCCGTCTTCCGCACCCTGTCCGTCCGCAAGTACCGCTCCGCCTCCGGCTGAGCGCGCGCACGCCGAAGGGCCGGCCCCACGGGGGACCGGCCCTTCGGTCGTACGGAAAGGCGGGGCCTCAGCCGGTGTACGGCTTCGCGCTGAGGATCTTCACCATGGCCTTCTTGCCGTTCGGCAGCTCGTACTCGGCGTCGTCGCCGGCCTTCTTGCCGTTCACGCCGATGCCGAGCGGCGACTGCGGGGAGTAGGTCTCGATGTCACCGCTCGCGTACTCGCGGGAGGCGAGCAGGAAGGTCATCGTGTCGGACTCGTCCCCGTCGAAGGCGATCGTCACGACCATGCCCGGCTCGACGACGCCGTCGTCCGCCGGCGCCTCGCCGACCTTGGCGTTCTGCAGCAGCTGGGTCAGCTGGCGGACCCGGAGCTCCTGCTTGCCCTGCTCCTCCTTGGCCGCGTGGTACCCGCCGTTCTCGCGCAGGTCGCCCTCCTCGCGCGCGGCGGCGATCTTCGCGGCGATCTCGGTACGCGCGGGACCAGACAGGTACTCAAGCTCGTCCTTGAGCTTGTTGTACGCCTCCTGGGTGAGCCAGGTGACGTTGTCGCTGGTCTGGGTCACAGGTGCTCCTCGTAGGTACTGGGAATACAAATCAACGCCCTACCCGGAAAACGGTCGCTCCCGGGTGGGCGAAAGCACGAGCCTAACAATGAGTGGCGGAAAGCGGGAGGACATAAACCATCGGGATGGCGTCGGTCCAGGTCACCGGGGCGACCCGCCGGAACTCGCTCCCCCTCCCCTACCCACCGCTACCGCGCCGTACACCCCAGCAGCTCGGCGCTGGTGGCGCGGGCGGTCGTCCGGAGGGAGTACACGCGGTCGACCCGGGCGCCCGGCTCGTCGACCACGACGTCCTTGCGGGCCACCTCGGCCCCGTCCTCGGACTGGGACCGGAGCGTGCACACGCCCTCGAAGCCCTCGTCCTTGCGGACCTCCAGGTGCACCTGCACCTCGGAGTCGCTCACCACGTCGAACTTGATCAACTCGGCGCTGATCTTGTTGTCGACCACGTAGTACCAGCCGAACCAGCCGATCAGGGCCAGGAAGAGCGTCCCGAGCACCGCTCCGGCGACCCTCAGCTTCCGGTCGGCCCGCTCGTCCGCCGAGCGCCCGTAGCGCCCCTCGGGCAGCTGCTCGTCCACGGCGCTCATGGTTCGGTCCTCTCGGGGCGGGGGCCACGGAATTTTCGTCCCCCCGATTCCGTCACTATAGAGACCCCCCTCCGCGTCGAATCACTGAGGATCGAGTCTTGACTGAGCAGCTGCGACTGATGGCCGTTCACGCCCACCCCGACGACGAGTCGAGCAAGGGCGCGGCGACCATGGCCAAGTACGTGTCCGAGGGGGTGGACGTCCTGGTGGTGACGTGCACGGGTGGCGAGCGCGGCTCGGTCCTGAACCCCAAGCTCCAGGGCGACCCCTACATCGAGGAGAACATCCACGAGGTCCGCCGCAAGGAGATGGACGAGGCCCGGGAGATCCTGGGCGTCGAGCAGGAGTGGCTGGGCTTCGTCGACTCCGGCCTGCCCGAGGGCGACCCGCTGCCCCCGCTCCCCGAGGGCTGCTTCGCCCTGCAGGACGTGGACCACGCGGCCGGCGAGCTGGTCCGCAAGATCCGCGCCTTCCGTCCCCAGGTCATCACGACCTACGACGAGAACGGCGGCTACCCGCACCCCGACCACATCATGACCCACAAGATCACGATGGTGGCCTTCGACGGCGCGGCCGACGCCGAGAAGTTCCCCGAGGCCGAGTACGGCCCGGTCTTCGAGCCGCAGAAGCTCTACTACAACCAGGGCTTCAACCGCCCCCGCACCGAGGCCCTCCACCAGGCCCTCCTCGACCGGGGCCTGGAGTCCCCGTACGGCGAGTGGCTGGAGCGCTGGGCGGAGTTCGAGCGCAAGGAGCGGACGCTCACCACCTTCGTCCCCTGCGCCGACTTCTTCGAGACCCGCGACCGCGCGCTGATCGCCCACGCCACCCAGATCGACCCCGAGGGCGGCTGGTTCCGCGTCCCGATGGAGATCCAGAAGGAGGTCTGGCCGACCGAGGAGTACGAGCTCAGCAAGTCGCTGGTGCCCACCTCCCTCCCCGAGGAAGATCTCTTCGCGGGCATCCGCGACAATGCCTGACATGAGCGCACACCTCGCACTGACGCAGCTGGTCCCCTTCGCCGCCGAAGAGCTCGACAAGAACAAGGTGACCCCCGGCGTCCTCGGGTTCGTCGTCTTCGCGGTCCTGGCCCTCGCGGTCTGGGCGCTGATGAAGTCGATGAACCGCCACATGAACAGCATCTCCTTCGAGGAGGCCCCGGACCCGGCCGAGCCCGCCGCGCCCGGGGAGAAGGCCCCCGCCGCCTCGAAGTAGCGGCACGTCGGCCCGTACCCGCGCGGTACGGGCCGGCTGCGGCAGGACGGGCCCATGGCGAACCGACTGGCCCATGAGACCTCCCCGTACCTCCTCCAGCACGCCGACAACCCGGTCGACTGGTGCCCCTGGCCGCCCGAGGCCTTCGAGGAGGCCCGCCGCCACGACGCCCCGGTCCTGCTCGGCGTCGGCTACAGCTCGCGTCACTGGCGCTAGTGAACTCACGAACCCAGTAGTCGGCGGTGCTCGCACCTCTCTGATGATCACGCGGCCCCCGCAGAGCTTCGACCGGTCGCTGCGGCCACCCGGACGAGGTCGGGCAACCGCCTTGCCTCAGCCGCCGTGCTCGCGCAGAAGTTCGATCATGTTGCGGAGCATCGGTATCGCCGAGTCGCCGGCCTTGTCCTTGTCGTTGAAATGCATCAGCTCGTTGCGGATCTCACGCAGTTCATCGAGGCGTGCGATAAAGGACTTGCGGTCCAGCGGCCAGCCCAGCTTGTCCCACTGCTCCTGATTGCCCAAGATCTGCTGGTAGTCGCCGTAGGACAGCTGATCGAAGGCAGAGAGCTTCCGGCGCCCGTCCGGATCGCAGAGGGAGATCACCTCCGTCAGGTCCAGACTCTCCGAGATGACCCGGCGCAGTTGTCGGTCGAGGTCCCCGATGAGCAGGAACGGCCGGGCCGTGGCGCCGTATTCCGCGGCCACGTCGGCCACGGTGATGATGCCGGCGATCTGATTCGTCTGGTCCTTGACCAGGAGGAAGCCGAACCGTTCCAGGTCGGGCAGGACGTCGATCAGGTGCTCGGCAT
The DNA here is from genome assembly GCF_043084305.1 of Streptomyces sp. NPDC014656. Taxonomy (NCBI): domain Bacteria; kingdom Bacillati; phylum Actinomycetota; class Actinomycetes; order Kitasatosporales; family Streptomycetaceae; genus Streptomyces; species Streptomyces sp. NPDC014656. The sequence continues at coordinate 573,732 of NZ_JBIBZN010000002.1, read as the reverse complement.
AGCTGACCGCGTGGGCGGCGACGATGGCCTCGGAGAAGGGGGCCTCGGGGTCCGCGTAGCGCGCTCGCGCGATGGATTCCCATGTGACGGCACCCCGCAGATTCCGAGGTCCGTTCAGCACCGGCAGTTGCGAGTACCCGTTGAGGCGCATCTTGGTGAACACTTCCTCGAAGCTCGCCGACGAGGACACCGACACCACTCCCTTGAGCGCTGAGGGTAGGTTGCCGACCGTCTGGCCTTGGATCGGTTCCCCCTTGTCCTCCTCGTCGCTGGAGGTGGTGGCAGGCCCGGGTGTGCTGGCCTCTCCGGGCTCTTCCTGTTCCGCCGTCGGCCCCTGATCGGCCGTCTTCTCCTCCTCGTCCTCGGTATCCCCGGACGGGCCGGTCAAGGTGACTCGGTCGTCGATCCCTACGGCTGCGAAGTCCGGCACAGTGGTCAGGCCGTGGTTGGCGAGTTCGGCGGACACCTGCTCGGTGACCAGGTATCCGCGGCGGGATGCCCCCCACCAGCCCAGCAGATCCCTGACGGTGACGGTGACCGGTGTGTCGGCGTCCGCTTGCCTCCGGGCGTCCTTCAACCGCGCGTGCCGGGCGGCGGAACCGTCCTTGGAGCCATCACCGGAAGGCGGCAGCTCCGCCGCCGTGTCCAGGAGCTTCTGCCTCACAGCGTCCAGCAGGGTGCCGTCGTCCAGTGCCCAGGAGGTCCACCCGTCGTAGGGGCCGCGCCCTGTGGCGGCGGAGGCTGCCGCCGAAGGAGATTTGAACCGCTGGCCGTCACTCAACTCGATCCTGCCGTCCGAGGTCACCTGAGCAAGGTGCTCCTGCCCGGACCGCCGCTGCCGGAAGGTGAGGCGCGTCCCCGTGCTCAGAAGGCCGGCGCGGACGAGGTCGGAAACCAGTACCCGCCGTCCCTCGAACAGATAGGAGGCTCGGCCCAGAGGCTCGTCCGTGCTGTCATCTACTGTGCACTCAGCCATTGGTTTCCCCCGGTCGGCCTGCCTCGGAACGCCCTGATCATCGCAGAGCAGTGGCCGGCACCGGTGCGGATTTCCGGGATCGTCTTGTCAGGGGTGGTCAGGGACAGTTGGGCCGGGTCTCGTTCTGTAGTGCGGGCCGGTGCGTGGGGGCGGGGCGTGCCCGCCGACTCGCGCATGCCAGGTCCCCGTACCCTTTCCAGGCTGTGGACGATTTCGTCGACCGGTAGCAGAGGGACCCCGCGGCCTTTAGGTCGCCTGGGCGGGGCGACGAGTTCACCACCACGGACTTTCCCGAAGCGGTTGAGACGGCCCGCGACATCCTGGCGGAGCCGGGCAGCGAGCCAGGCCTCCGCGAGCAGTTGGCTGACAGGCCGGCGTGGCAGCGCGGGCGAGGGTTCAACCCCAACCGCTGCGCCTCCTGCGGGCACCAAGCCGATTGGCACACGTTTGAGAAGATCGTTGACGAGGCCCTTTACGGAGGCTGGATTCATGCCGCTGTGGGCCGGGTTCCCGTTGAACGTTGGCGTGCGATCAGGGGCGGCGGGCAAGGGATCAGCTGGCCGCACTGCTGACACCGCCCACGCGTGAACCATCGCCTACCTGACGAGTTGGCGTGGTGGGAGGTTTGCCAGGTCCGGAGATGGAAGACGCCTCGATCGGACTGCGAAGAATCACGATGCGTGTGCTAACGGTCAAGCATCGGTGGTAACGACCTCTCGGTGCCCCCTACATGACCCCAAGATCAACCGTGACGGAGAAAGGCGTGGTGGCTTTCACCGTGCCGGTGAACATCTCACCGTCCCGGTAAGCCTTGGTGGCGGGGTCGAGGACGTAGGTGTAGACGATCGGAACGCCGGTGGCGGCCTGCTCGACGCGCCAGTAGAAGGGGATGCCGGCCTTGGCGTACTGGTCGACCTTCACGATCCGGTCCGTGGTTTCCGAACCGGGCGACACGACCTCGACCACCAGGAGCACGTGCTCGGGGCGAGTGGGCGTGAGGTCGATGGTCTCCGCCCGGTAGACGATGACGTCCGGACGGCGGTTGGTGAGGGGAACGTCCTGCAGGCGGACGTCGAAGTCCGTGTCGGCGTTCCAGTCCGGGCCCGCGGCGGCGTCCAGGGCGTTGGCCAGGAGTCGAGCCAGCCGGTTGGGCCGCTTGGAGGCGCTCGGGCTCACGACGACCATCCCGTCCACGATCTCGATGCCGGCGCACTGCTCCTCGGACCAGGAGTTGTACTGCTCCGCGCTGATCTGCGAGTGCATCCACGCGGGCGCCGCCATCTCGGCGGTCATGGTGTACCTCCTTCGAGGAGCCTCGGCAGGTCCGGCGCTGCTGCGCCCAGCCTGCTGTTCCGAGGCGCCGGGCTGCCCGGCCTGGAGGGGGACGGCGGCGCCCACCACGTGATGGCGCAGAAGCGTGATTCGGCCGAGCGGGGCGGGCTCGTCAGGGTTTCACCGGCCGCGCCAGGCGCTGTGAGAGGCTGGGTCGTATGAACCGGTTGGCTGGTATGACCTCGCCTTATCTGCTTCAGCACGCCGACAATCCGGTCGACTGGTGGCCGTGGGGACCCGAGGCGTTCGAGGAAGCGAAACGGCGCGATGTACCCGTTCTGTTGTCGGTCGGCTACTCGGCGTGCCACTGGTGTCACGTGATGGCCCACGAGTCCTTCGAGGACGAGGCCACCGCCGCGCTGCTCAACGAGCACTTCGTCGCCGTCAAGGTCGACCGCGAGGAGCGGCCCGACGTCGACGCCGTCTACATGGAGGCCGTCCAGGCCGCCACCGGCCACGGCGGCTGGCCGATGACCGTCTTCCTCACCCCCGACGCGGCCCCCTTCTACTTCGGCACCTACTTCCCGCCGGAGCCCCGCCACGGCATGCCGTCCTTCCTCGAGGTCCTCGACGGCGTCCGCGCCGCCTGGACCGACCGCCGCGGCGAGGTCGCCGAGGTCGCCGAACGGATCGTGAAGGACCTCGCCGGCCGCTCCCTCGCCGTCGCCGGCGACGGCCTGCCCGGCGAGGAGGAGCTGGCCGCCGCCCTCCTCGGCCTCACCCGCGAGTACGACGCCACCCGCGGCGGCTTCGGCGGCGCCCCCAAGTTCCCGCCGTCCATGGCCCTGGAGTTCCTGCTCCGCCACCACGCCCGCACGGGCTCCGAGGGCGCCCTCCAGATGGCCGCCGACACCTGCGAGGCGATGGCCCGCGGCGGCATCTACGACCAGCTCGGCGGCGGCTTCGCCCGCTACGCCGTCGACCGCGCCTGGGTCGTCCCGCACTTCGAGAAGATGCTGTACGACAACGCCCTGCTCTGCCGCGTCTACGCCCACCTGTGGAAGGCCACCGGCAGCGACCTCGCCCGTCGGGTCGCCCTGGAGACCGCCGACTTCATGGTCCGCGAGCTCCGCACCCCCGAGGGCGGCTTCGCCTCCGCGCTCGACGCGGACAGCGACGACGGGACGGGCAAGCACGTGGAGGGCGCCTACTACGCCTGGACCCCCGCCCAGCTGGCGGAGGTCCTCGGCGCGGAGGACGCCGCCCTCGCCGCCGCCCACTACGGCGTCACCGAGGACGGCACCTTCGAGCACGGCGCCTCGGTCCTCCAGCTCCCCCAGGAGGCGGGCCCGGCCGACGCCGGCCGGATCGCCTCCATCCGCACCCGGCTGCACGCGGCCCGCGAGCGGCGCGAGCGCCCCGGCCGCGACGACAAGGTCGTCGCCGCCTGGAACGGCCTCGCGATCGCCGCCCTCGCCGAGACCGGCGCCCTCTTCGACCGCCCCGACCTGGTCGAGCGCGCCACCGAGGCCGCCGACCTGCTGGTCCGCCTCCACCTCGACGACGGCGGCCGGCTCACCCGCACCTCGAAGGACGGCCGGGCCGGCGCCAACGCGGGCGTCCTGGAGGACTACGCCGACACCGCCGAAGGCTTCCTCGCCCTCGCCGCCGTCACCGGCGAGGGCGCCTGGCTGGACTTCGCCGGCCTCCTCCTGGACCACGTCCTCGACCGCTTCACCGGCGAGGGCGGCGCGCTGTACGACACGGCCCACGACGCCGAGGCCCTCATCCGGCGCCCCCAGGACCCCACCGACAACGCCACCCCGTCCGGCTGGACCGCCGCCGCCGGAGCCCTGCTCTCGTACGCGGCCCACACCGGCTCGGAGGCCCACCGGACCGCCGCGGAGGGTGCCCTCGGCGTGGTCAGGGCCCTCGGCCCGCGCGCCCCCCGCTTCATCGGCTGGGGCCTCGCCGTCGCCGAGGCCCTGCTCGACGGTCCCCGCGAGATCGTCGTCGTCGGCACCGCCGCCGACCCCGGCTTCCAGGAGCTGCGCCGCACGGCCCTGAGGGCGACCACCCCGGGCGCGGTCCTCGCCGCCGGAGCCCCCGACGGCGAGGAGTTCCCGCTGCTGCGGGACCGCCCCCTGGTCGCCGGGTCGGCCGCCGCGTACGTCTGCCGTCACTTCACCTGCGACGCACCCGTCACCGACCCGGACGCCCTGGCCCGGCTGCTCCGCTGAGGCCCGGACAAGGGCACGGCCCCGCCGTCCCTCCGGAGAGGGGCGACGGGGCCGCGCCGTGGCCGAGCGGGGCGGCTCAGCTGTTGCCGGCGCCGTTGCCGGACAGCACGGGGATGTCGCTGAGGATGTGCGACAGCGGCTCGTCACCCTTGGCCTGGGTGGAGTTCTCGACGCACTGCTGGTTCTGCGGGGAGGACAGGACGTTGATGTCCTGGACCGCGATCGGGATGGCGCCGACCAGCGAACCGGCGTTGACCTTGGCCGGCAGACCGATGCAGGGCTTGTTCAGGGAACCCTGGACGAGCGCGAACTGCGGGCTCATGTTGCCGTAGGTGGCGGAGTTGCCGAACTCCTGGTGCGCGCCGTTGCCGGAGAGCGACGTGGTGCCACCGTCGTCGGCGATCGCGAGGGCCGGTCCGGCCGTCACGCCGACGACCGAGGCAGCCACCGCAGCGGTCGCGAGGAGCTTCTTCATGGTTCTGGCCTTTCGGATGACTGGCTCGTGCTGAGTGTCGAGCCGTGCTGATCAACTGGCCGGAGGGGCGGAGGTTCCGCCATGTCCACCGGACGGCCTACGGGCAGATGAGCGAAGAACCGCGGGCGGGCTCGTAGTCGGCGACGGAGAGCTCGCTGGGCGCGACGGCGTCGCCGGGCGGCAGCGGCCGGTCCTCGCGCAGCCGCGCGAAGACCTCCGCCGCCCCCTCCTCGTCCCAGCCGACGGTGGATCCGGCCCCCTCGACGGGCGGGTTGAAGCCCCGCACGGGCACGGTCGCGAGTTCGGTGCGCGCGGGGCCGAGCGCCTTCAGCCGGCCGGCGAGCGTGAGCAGTTCGGCGGTCGAGACGCCGTGCTCGACGGCTGCGGTGCCGCGCAGGGTCGAGGCGAGCGCGCGCAGCCGCGCGGGGTCCTCGAGGATCCCGCCGGAGCGGATCCGGTCCAGCATGTTGACGAGGAACTTCTGCTGTTTGCGGATGCGGCCGAAGTCCATCTCCCCGTCGGCCTTCCGGGAGCGCACGTACTGGAGTCCCCCGCCGCCGCCCAGCCGGGTGGTGCCGACCGCCAGGTCGAGCCCGGTCGCCGAGTCCTTCAGCGGTTTCGCCGTGCAGACGGGGACGCCGCCGTCGACCCGGTCGACGGAGTCCATGAACCGCCGGAAGTCGATCTCCAGGTAGCGGTGCACGTCGAGCCCGGTCAGCGCCTCCACGGTCTCGACGGCCAGCGCCGAACCGCCCTCCGCGTGAGCGGCGTTGACCTTCGCGAAGTGGGTCTCGTGGACCTTGCCGGTCCTCCGGTCGGTGTGCGGTCCGGGGAGTTCGGCGAGCGAGTCGCGGGGCAGCGAGACCACGCTGACCCGGTCGTTCCCGGCGGAGACGTGCACCAGCATGATCACGTCCGTGCAGTCGCAGCCCCGGCCGCCGAGCCGGAAACGTTCCTTCTCCTCGGCGGTGATTCCCGCCCGGGAGTCGACGCCGACGACGAGCAGGTTCAGTCCCCGTTCCGGGGAGGGGAGTTCGGTGGGTCCGCCGAAGGCGGAGGCGAGGGCTCCGGGGGCGAGCGCGAGAAGCGCCGCCGGAGCGATCAGCAGCCGCCACGGACGCGGGAATCTCATGCCCGCACGCTATTTCGACCCCGCTCGCACACAGGTACGCGACGCGACATCGAGCGCTTGAATCACTCCGTTGCGAGGCTTGTGTAATGATGCGGGAATAGCAGCGGAAGGAGCGAGGATGGCGCCGCCGGATTCCGGTAATCCCGGGAAATGGGAACGGATGGCCTTCATTCCGAAGAGCCGGTATGTGAGCGAGCCGCCGACTGCCGACCCGATCGGTTCCACCCGGCAATTCCCCGTCTATTCCGCCCTGGTGACCCAGTGGGCGCAGGCGGGGCGGGCGGTGCCGGGCGTGCCGGACCGGGAGTGGGAGCGGCTGATGTCCACCCCCGTCTGGCCGCGCTGACCCGGTCCGTACGCGCGAAGGGACCGCCCCGGCGGGGCGGCCCCTCGACGCGTGGACGTGTCGCCGGGGAGGCGGAACGTCAGCCGTTGGCCACGCCGTTGCCCGACAGCACCGGGATGTCCTCCAGCAGGTGCGACAGCGGCTCGTCGCCCTTCGCCTGGGTGGAGTTCTCGACGCACTGCTGGTTCTGCGGGGAGGACAGGACGTTGACGTCCTGGACGCTGATCGGGATCAGGCCCACGAGCGAACCGGCGTTGAGCTTCGCCGGCAGGCCGACGCAGGGCTTGTTCAGGGAACCCTGGACGAGCGCGAACTGCGGGCTCATGTTCCCGTAGGTGGCGGAGTTGCCGTACTCCTGGTGGGCGAAGTTGCCGCTCTTGGAGGTGGTGCCGCCGTCGTCGGCGATGGCGAGGGCGGGGGTGGCCGCGGCGGCGGAGGCGCCGACGATCGAGGCGGCGGCGGCCGCGGTGGCCATGACCTTCTTGATCACGGTAGTTCCCTTCTAGAACCGGCTCCGTGCAGGGAGCCCCCTGGTCAACTCGCCGCGGAGCCCCGGGTTCCGCCCTGTCACCCCGATGGCGGAGCGCGCGCGGCAGCGCTCGCGGCGGTCTCCAGTCGATCGGGTGAAGCGCCGGAACCTCCACCTCCACCCGCAGTTGATCCCGTCGCATCAATCACGTCGATTGGTGGGAAGAGAAACGGAATCACCGTGATCAAGAAGATGATGACTGCCGCGGCCGTCACCGCTTCGGCCGTCGGCGTCGCCGCCGCGGCCGCCGCTCCCGCGATGGCCATCGCCAACGACGGCGGCACGACCTCCCTCTCCGGGAACGGCGCCCACCAGTCGTTCGGCAACTCGAAGACCAAGGGCGACATGAGCCCGCAGTTCTCGGCGGTCCAGGGCTCGCTGAACAAGCTCTGCCTGGGCGCCCCGGTCAAGGGCAACGTCGGCTCGGTCGTCGGCGTCCTCGTGCCGGTCGCGGTCCAGGACGTCAACGTCCTGTCCTCCCCGCAGAACCAGCAGTGCGCGGAGAACTCCACCCAGGCCAAGGGCGACGAGCCGCTGTCGCACGTCCTGGAGGACATCCCGGTCCTCTCCGGGAACGGCATCGGCAACAGCTGAACCCCCAGCGCACCGCAGGGCCGGAGGAATTTCCTTCCTCCGGCCCTGTGTCGTGCGCGCAACGGAGTGAATGCCGGGCGCGGGACGGAATTCCCGGTTTCCTCCGAGGGAGGGTGTCGTTGTCCGTGTGTGTGGCGGAAGCCGATCTTCCGCCGCGGAATAGGAGCCAGACGAAATGAACTGCAAGAAGGCCGCCGCCGTCATCGCCGGAGTCATCATGGCCATGGGCGCGGCCACCCCCGCCTTCGCCGACGCCGACGCGTACGGTGCCGCCATCGGTTCGCCGGGTGTCCTCTCGGGCAACGTCGTCCAGATCCCGATCCACGTGCCGATCAACGCCTGCGGCAACAGCATCAACGTGATCGGCGCGCTCAACCCGGCCTTCGGCAACGTCTGCGTCAACGACTGACCCAGGCCGCCGCGCCCGCGGAAACGGCAGCACCCGGCCCCGGGGAGCACACCGCTCCCCGGGGCCGGGTGCCGTCTAGGCCCGCGCCCCGGCCGCCCGTTCGCCGCTGCGCGGCCGCCCCACCGCGCCGCCACCGCCGCCGGCGCGCAGCCGCCGCCGCACCCCCCGCACCAGGCGGCCCGCCGTGTAGTCCGCGCCGAACACGAAGCGCATGGACGGACCGTACGAGGGGGCGGTGAGCAGACCGGCCAGGAAGAGTCCCGGCCAGGACGACTCGAAGAGGGCGCCGGTCTCGGGGGCGCCCGCCGGGCCGACCGTGCGCAGCGCGGACCGCAGCGCCGGGTCCAGGACCCCGGCCCGGTCGAGGGACGGGACGAAGCCGGTGGCGGCGACGACGTGGTCGGTCTCCAGGACCGCGGCCCCGTCCGGGCCCTCGACGTCCAGCCGGAGGCGCTCGTCGCCGGTGACGGCCGCCGCGGTGATCCGGTGCCCGAGCCGGACGTCGGTGACGGCGGCGAACCGCTCGCGCAGCCACCAGGCGCCGGCCGGGCCGAGCGCCGAGTCGAAGAGCCGGGCCCGGGTGGCGGCGGGCAGCCGCCGGAAGGCACCCGGGGTGTCGGCGTACAGCTTGTTGGTCCAGCCGCAGCCGAGCCCGGTGTGCGGGGCGCGCAGGGCGGCCCACGGGCCCCGGCGGAGGGCGGGCGGCAGGGTGTTCCAGCGGAGCCGGTCCGCCCGGGCCACGACCCGTACGGCCCCGGCCCCGGCCTCGGCGAGCAGCGCGGCGGTCTCCAGGGCGGCCTGGCCGGCGCCGACGACGGTGACGTCCCGCCCGGCGAGGACGCCGAGTTCGCCGTGGTGGCTGGAGTGGGTGACGTACCGGCGGGGGAGGTGCCGGAGCGGGCCGGGGACCTCCAGGAAGGGGAGCACCCCGACGGCGAGGGCGACCGTGCGGGCGCGCAGCGTCTCGCCGTCCTCGGCGGTCACGGCGAAGCCCTCCGGGGCGGACGCCACCGAGAGGACCGTCCGCTCGTCGACGGCGGGGACGGCCTGCCGGGCGAACCAGTCGCCGTAGGCGGCGAAGAAGGAGACCGGCAGCGGCACGCCGTGCTCGGCGCGCACCCCCTGGGCGGCGGCGTAGGCGTCGAGCCCGTACGCCCCCGCCGGGTCGGAGAGGTGCGAGGCCCACGGCTCGGACTTCAGGAACATGCCGGAGGGCATGGCGTGCCAGGACTCCATGGGCCGGCCGAAGGTGACCGGGCCGAGGCCGCGGGCCGCCGCGTGCGCGGCCACCGACAGACCGTAGGGACCGGCCCCGACGACCACCAGGTCGCACACCGGATTCGCCTTCGCCATCGCGTTCGCCATCCTGTCTTCCGTCTTCATCGCTGGGTGAGCTGGGTCGAGGAGGCACGGGCCGACGGGCCCGGCAGGGCGGCCGGGTGCCGGGGGCGGCGGGCCGCGAGCCGTCGGCGGAGCGCCGCCAGGGCCCGGCGCAGCAGGTGGGCGAGCCAGGCGCGGCCCATGGCGAGCGCGGGCGCCGGATCGTCGGCGGCGAACCAGGCGCGCTCGGCGGGCTGCCGGCCGGCGCCCTGCTCGGGGGCGTACCGGCGGCCCGGGGAGGAGAGCAGCGAGAGCGCCGCGTAGTTCTCGACGACGAACCGGCGGCCGTACGCGGGGGAGTGCGGCGGCACCGGCCGGCCGGTGAGGTCCAGGTGCAGGGCGCGCACCACGTCGAGCCCCTGGTGGTCGGCGAAGAGCCGGAACTGGGCGCCGGGGCGCGGGTTGAAGTCGAGCAGGTGATAGGCGCCGGTGGCGCGGTCGAGCCGGAAGTCGAGGTCGCACACGCCCCGGTGGCCGAGGGCGTCGAGCAGCGCGCGGGCGATCCGGTCCACCTCCGGGTTGGGCGTCCAGCGGCCGACGGCGGTGAGCCCGGCCGCGTCCGGCCAGGACCGCTCCTTGCGGCCGGTGGCCCCGGCGGCGCAGCGGCCCGCGGAGTCCGCGTACCCGTGGAAGAACCAGTCGAGGCCCCGGCCCGGCGGCAGCCGCTCCTGGAGCAGCAGCCGGCTGCCGGCCTGCGGGGTGCGGCCGTACAGCTCCCGCACCTCGGCGAGGGAGCGGAGGACCGTCGTGCTGCGCAGCCCGGCCCCGGTCGGCAGCAGCCAGGGACGGCTCCACTTGGCGACGACCGGCAGCCCGAGCGCCCACGCCATGGCGGCGGCCTCGTCGGTGCTGGTGGGGATCTCGGTACGGGGGTGGGGCAGGCCCAGCTCGGCGCAGGTCACGGCGAGCGCGGCCTTGTCGGCGACCCTCAGCAGCTGCTCCTCGGTCCGCTCGGGAAGCAGGACCCTGCCCGCCAGCTCGGTGCGCCGGCGGGCCAGCGCGAGGGCGCTGATGTCGTCCAGCGGCACGGCGAGCACGGGATCTGACGGCGCGTCGGTGATCTCCCCGGCGAGCCGGAGCAGCAGCGCGGCCAGCTCGGTGGAGGCCGCGGAGGCGGGCCGGGTGCGGACCGAGCGGACGTACCGCGAGCGGGCGACGGGGCTGTCGCCCGCCTCGACGACCGCGTGGACGGGGATTCCGGCGCGGCCCAGGGAGCGGGCCGCGCCCAGGGTTCCGTGGTGGAAGGGGTTCCGGTCGAGCCGCACGAGGACTGCGGGTACGCGGGTGTCGAAAGGCGGCACGGGCATGGCCCCTTCATCTCGGGTGCCCCAACTGGGCGATGAAATCCTCTAATGGACTAGGGAGCGGAGGGAAGCCGAGTTCACGGTCGGCTCATTAGGAATACTTTCGGAGTATCGGATTGACTGAGCGTCAAATGGCGTTCGCGCGAAGGAGCGGCCGTGGAATCTGTTGGAGGAACACCGAGAAGAAGAAGACGGACATGGCTGGGGGTGATCACCGCCGGCCTCCTCGTCTCGGGTTCGGTCGTGCTGTCGGCACCCGCCCACGCCGCCGCGAACCCGACGAGCGAGGACCCCGGTCCGGCTCTCCCCGCCACCACGGCGATGGGGGCCTTCCTCGATTCCGGTTCGCTCGGGGTGAGCCGGATCGGCCAGCTGGAGCGCTGGCTCGGCGGCCGTGAGCTCCGCGTCGGCCACACGTACCTGCCCGGCGACCTCTGGTCCAACATCGAGGGCCCGCCCGGCTTCCTCGACGCGTGGGCCGACTGGCGCAACGCCAAGCGCGACCGGATGTTCGTCCTCAACGTCCCCATGCTGGAGCGCAACGAGGCCGGGGTCCCCGACCAGGAGGTCCGCCGCCAGCTCCAGCTCGGCGCGGCGGGCTACTACGACCACCACTTCCGCACGCTGGCCCGCCGCCTCGTCGAGGCCGGGGCCCTGGACGCGGTCCTCGTCCTCGGCTGGGAGATGAACGGCACCACGTACACCCACCGGTGCGGGCCCGACCCGGACGCGTGGAAGAAGTACTGGAACCGGATCGTCACGACCATGCGGTCCGTGCCCGGCGGGAAGTTCCGCTTCGACTTCAACCCGAGCCGGGGCCGGGACGCGGTGCCGTGGACCGAGTGCTACCCGGGCGACGACGTCGTCGACATCATCGGCATGGACTCCTACGACCAGCCGCCCGGCGCCGACTTCGACCGGCACGTGAACGAGCCGTACGGGCTGCAGAAGCAGGTCGATTTCGCCGCCGAGCACGGAAAGCAGATCTCCTATCCCGAATGGGGGCTCTTCCGGAACGGCGACAATCCGACGTACATGCGGCGCATGCTGGAATGGATCCGGCAGCACAAACCGCTGTACCACACCATCACGGACTACTGCCCGCACGGCGTCTGGCAGTGCGACGACAATCCGCAGTCGTCCCGCGTGTTCCGCGAAATGCTTTATGGGGCGGAGCCGTCGGTGCCGGTGGATCCGGTCGACCCTGTGGATCCGGTTGATCCTGTGGATCCGGTTGATCCGGTTGACCCCGTGGATCCGACTGTCCCCGAGCCGAAGCCTGAGCCGAAGCCGGAACCCAAGCCGGAACCCAAGCCGGAACCCAAGCCGGAACCGAAGCCTGAGCCGAAGCCCGAGCCGAAGCCGGAACCGAAGCCTGAGCCGAAGCCCGAGCCGAAGCCGGAACCCAAGCCGGAACCCAAGCCGGAACCCAAGCCGGAACCCAAGCCTGAGCCGAAGCCGGAACCCAAGCCTGAGCCGAAGCCTGAGCCGAAGCCGGAACCCAAGCCGGAACCCAAGCCGGAACCCAAGCCGGAACCGAAGCCCGAGCCGAAGCCGGAACCGAAGCCCGAGCCCAAGCCCGAGCCCGACTGTTGGAAGGTCGAGCTCGGGGCTTGGGTGGAGAGTTGGATCGGCGGGCCGGTGTGCGTGCCGAAGGAGACGGGGTGGAAGGACGAGCCGAAGCCCGGCCTCGGCCTCGGCCTGGACTGGAAGGGGGCGCTGAACGGCGTCTGGCCGTTCTGACGGTCAGCCGCCCGGCACGGACGCGGGCGCGCGGCCGGGGAGGCGGGCGAGGAGCCGGCCGGCCCAGGCCCGCTCCCGCGCCTGCCGGGCCGCCCAGCGCCGGGCGTCGGCCGCTCCGGCGCGCAGCCAGAGCAGCGGGGCCGTACCGCGGCCGGTGAGCAGCAGCCGCCGGTTGCGGACCGGCTCCGGCCGCCAGTGCTGCTTGTACGGCTCGCTGCCCCGCAGCATGCTCAGCGTGGCCCGGCCGCCCGCGCTGGTCTCGCGGGCCCCGTGCCGCAGCAGCATCGCGGCGACGTCGACCTTGCGCTCCCGCAGCACCGGGTCGGCGCCGTAGAGGTATCCGCCGGCGAGGCGGGGGGACATCAGGGTGAGGTCGGCGGCGACCACGTCCCCGCCGAGCCGGAACTCGGTGACCATCGCGTCGCCGCGCTCCACCATGGGCCGCACCGCCCGGGCGAGGTGCTGGGCGAACCGCTCGCTGGTGTGCTCGGCGGTGACCCCGCGGTCCCGCCACTGGAGCCGGTGGAGGGTCAGCAGCCGGTCGAGGGCGGCCGGCACGTCGGGGGCGGTCACCACGTGCGCGTCGATGCCGAGCGCGTCGAGCTTGCGCAGCTTGGCCCGGACCCGCTGGGCCTTCCCGGAGGGGATCCGTTCGAGCAGGCCCTCCATGGGGACGGCGGGCAGTTCCAGGCAGAGCGAGTCGGGGAGCCGGCGGCGCGGGCCGCGCCAGTGCGCGAAGACCCGTTCGGCGGCGGCGCCGGGCCGCACCTCCCGCAGGTCGACGACCGTGCCCCGGGCCGCACGGGCGACGGCGCCGGCGAGCGCGGCGGCCGCCTCGGGGCGCTCGTCGTCGAGGAGGACGTCGGTGAAGTCGGTGATGGCGCCGCCGAGCTGGGTCAGCACCGGCAGCGGGCCGCGCGCCCGCATCAGGGGCGCCGCCGCGACGAGCGCGCCGTCCCCGTCCCGTACGAGCACCACCCGCAGGGCGCCGGGGCGGCCGTACGAGAGCCACCAGGAGTGCAGCCAGGAGTGGGACTGGAACGGCGTGGCCGAGGAGCAGCGCCCGTACAGCGCGGTCCACTCGGCCGCGAGCCGCCCGAAGTCCTCCGTGTCGCGGCAGAGCTCGGTCCGCAGCGTTCTTCCCGGCGTCACACCGTCTCCGGTTCCGGCTGGTGGGCGGCGGGCGCGGGCACGGCGGCGGCGCCGGTGGCCGTCCCGGGGCGGGAGTGGCGGCCCTCGCCGCGTCCGGCGGCCCGCTTCGGCCGTACGAGCAGCGCGAGCCCGCCGAGCAGCCCGCCCGCGCAGGCGCCGACCAGGGCGGAGAGCGGCGCGGACGGCGACACCGGGGCGGACGGCTTGGTCGCGCGGGAGAACTGGACGACCTTCACGCCCGTGCTGCCCGCCACGTGCGTGGAGTTGAGGACCAGCGAGCGGGCCACCCCGTCGGCGATCGACACCGCCTGCGCGGGCTTCGAGGCGCGGGCGGTGATGGAGATCATCGGCGCGTCCGGAGAGGTCTCCGCCTGCACGCTCCTGCGGAGGGTGGCGGCGTTGACGCCCGCCCACACCTGGGCGTCGCCGGTCACCGCGATGTCGGTGGCGACCCGTCCGTACGCCTGGGCGAAGCCGAGCGCCGCCGCCGGGTCGGACTTCTCGCCGGGCACGACGATGACGTGGCTGGTGGCGGCGTACTCGGGGGTCTTCAGGGCCCCGTAGCCGCCGCCGAGGGCGGCCCCGGCGACCACGGCGGCGGGCAGCACCGCCCAGCGGCCGGGGAGGCGCAGTCGGGCGGGCAGGCGGACGGCGCGGGGTGGGGTGGTGGTCATGACGGGCTCTCTCGCTGGGACGGGCAGGGGTTTCGGTGGGGTGTTCACGGGGCGGGGCGGGCGTGCAGGGCCTGGTCGTAGAGGGCCATCAGCCGGTCGGCGCTGCGCGCGATGTCGTAGCGGCGGGCGGCGGCCGGCGCGGGCAGGCGCACGGGCCGGGGGCCGTGCGCGTCCCGCAGCGCGCGCAGGGCGCCGATCAGCTCGGGCAGGGACTCGCCGATCCGCCGGGCGCCCGGCGCCGCGTCCGCCGGCAGGTCCTCGACGGCCGGGCACGCCACGTACAGCACGGGCAGTCCGGCGGCGAGCGCCTCGACGACCGCGAGCCCGAAGGCCTCGTCGGGCGAGGTGGAGACGAAGACGTCCATGGCGGCGAGGAGTTCGGGGAGCGTCGGTCCGGCGGGGCCGTCCGCCGGGGGGTCCTCGCAGGAGCCGAAGAACAGCACGCGGCCGTCGGCGCCGCACGCGCGGGCCACCGCGCGCAGTTCCTCGCGCCGCTCGCCGTCGCCGACGAGGAGGAGCCGGGCCTCCGGCACCGCGGCCACGGCCCGGATCAGCCGGTCGAAGCGCTTCCCGGGCGCGAGCCGCCCGACGCCGCCGACCACGAAGGCGTCCTCGGGGATGCCGAGGACCCCCCGGGTGAGGCGGCGGGCGCGGGGGGCGAAGGCGAAGCGGCCGGTCTCGATGCCGTTCGGCACGACCTCGATCCGGTCCGGCGCCACCCCCCACTCGGCGAGCCGGCGGGCCACGCTCGCCGACACCGCGACCGTGGAGGTGCCGAGCCGCTCCGACGCCAGGTAGAGCGCGCGGGTGCCGACCGACAGCGGCCGGCCCTCGATCTGCGAGGTGCCCAGCGAGTGCTCGGTGGCGATGACCCGGCGGACCCCGCCGAGCCGGGCGGCGAGCCGGCCGTAGACGCAGGCCCGGTAGAGGTGGGTGTGGACGAGGTCGTAGCCGCCCTCGCGGATCAGCCGGGCGAGCCGGGGCAGCGCGCCGAGGTCCCGGTTCCCGGTCATGCCGAGGTGGGTGACCGGGGTGCCGTCGGCCTCGATGCCGACCGCGACCGGGCCCGGGTTGGTGAGGGTCACCACCCGCCCCTGGACCGGGAGGTGGCGCAGCAGCAGCCGCAACTGCTGCTCGGCGCCGCCGATGCCGAGGCCCGTGATGACGTGCAGCACCTTCGGCCCGCTCATCCCAGCACCGCCGCCGCCGGGGCCGCCCGGGCGGGGATCAGCTCGGCGGGGTGCCGGCGGCGCAGCGGGTGCAGGGCCCGCTTCGCGGTGAGCCGCCACGAGGTGTCGTCCTCGCCGATGTGGACCCGGGGCAGGGCGTACGAGCAGGTCAGCGGGCCGGGATCGATGCCGCAGGCGTAGCCGTACCCGGCCTTGCGCACGGCGCGGACCACCCTCGGGTCGACCGCCCCGTACGGGTAGCAGAAGCCGTCCACCGGGCCGCCGGTGATCTCCTCCAGGAGGGCCCGGGAGCGCCGGGTCTCGTCGGCGAGGGTGGCGTCGTCGGCCTCCGTCAGCCGGCGGTGGGTCAGGCCGTGCGAGCCGATCTCCATCCCGGCGCCGGCGATCCGCTCGATGCCCTCCTCGGTGAGCAGTCCCTTGCGCGGGCCCTCGGCGTCCCAGTCGTTGACGCCGCCGAGCCGGCCCGGCAGGACGTACACGGTGGCGGTGAAGCCGTGCCGGCGCAGCAGCGGCAGCGCCGAGTCGAGGAAGTCGGCGTAGCCGTCGTCGAAGGTGAGGCCGACGAGCCCCTTCGCGCGTCCCTCGGCGGTCGCGGCGAGCAGCTCCCGCACCGACACCCCCCGCAGCCCCCGGTCGCCGAGCCAGTGGAGCTGGCGGGCGAAGCGGACGGGGGAGACGGTCACCCGGTACGGATCGTCAGCGGTGTCCGTGATCGAGTGGTACATCGCCACCCACAGGGGCGGCTTCGCCCACAGGGGCGGCTTCGGCAGCAGACGGCGCAGCGCGGTGGGGGCGGGCATGGGCGGTCCTTCGGCGTCGGAGTGAGCGGTGGGGGAGGGGAGGGATCTCCGGCGCCATGGCGGCGCAGGTGATGAAGGTCAGGAAGACGCCGGCGACGACGAGGCCCGCGACGGCGAGGGAGAGCAGCGGGGGGCGGATCGCCACCGAGCAGAGCCAGCCCGCGCCGGTCGCCGCCGCGGCCGCGGCGGCGAGCCGCAGCAGGCCCTCGCCGAGCCGGCCGGGCCGCACCGGGACGGTCTGCCGGTGGGCGCCGCGCAGCAGCAGTACGGCGGTCAGGGTGATGCCGAGCGCGTTGGCGGCGGCGAGGCCGACGGCGCCCCAGGCCGCCGCGCCCGGCACTCCGGCGGCGGCGGTGGTGACGAGCCCGGCGGCCATCGCGGCGGCCGGGTACCAGAGGGGGCGCGCGGCGGAGAAGTAGCAGCGGACGAGGGCGCCGACCATGGTCTGGCCGAGCAGCCCGAGCGCGTAGACCCGCATGACGGCGGCCGTGGCGATGGTGTCGGTGCGGTCGAACTCGCCCCGCTGGAAAAGTAGTTCGACAATCTTCGGGGCGGCGGCGATCACCACAGAGGCCCCCACCAGGACCACCACGGCCGCCAGCAGCAGATCCCGCTCGACCCGCCGCCGCGCCTCCTCCGGATCACCCGCGGCCAGCGCCCGCGCGACCACCGGGAAGCTCACCGTGCACAGCATCAGCGAGAGGATCATCGGCATCTGCGCGATCTTCTGCGCGTAGTTCAGGTGCGAGATCGCCCCGGACGGCAGCGGCGCGGCGAGGAACCGCTCGATCAGCGTCTGCGACTGCCGGGTCAGCGAGAAGGCGACCACCGGCGCGATCAGCCCGAGCACGATCAGCCGACCGTCCCCGCCCGGCACCCGCGCCGGCGCCTCCGGCCCCCGCGCCGACCGCGCCCGCAGCTCCCGCAGCAGCGACGGCGCCTGCACCAGCACCATGAACACCCCGCCCACCGCCACGCCGGCGGCGGCCGACCGCACCCCCCACGGCTCGCGCAGGAGCACCATCGTGCCGATGATGCCGACGTTGTACGCCACGTAGATCGCGGCCGGCGGCAGGAAGACGTGGTGCGCCCGCAGGGCCGCCGAGCAGTAGCCGACCAGCGCGAAGGTGAGCACACAGGTCGCGGTGAGCCGGGTGCACTCCACCGCGAGCCCCGGATCGGAGAACCCCGGCGCGAGCAGCGAGACGACCGCCGGGGCGGCCACGATCAGGACCGCCGCGACGACCCCGACCGTCAGGGTGAGCCGGGGCAGCGTCCCCCGGACCAGATCCCGTACGGGATCCCCGGAGAGCGACCCCGGACGGCGGGCGAGCGCCCGCGAGAAGGCCGGCACCAGGATCAGCGCCATCGCGTCCTCGATGAGCAGCGTCGACGCGAACTCCGGCACCGTCCACGCCACCAGGAAGGCGTCCGTCTCCGCACCCGCGCCGAAGTACCCGGCCAGGATCTGGTCCCGTACGAGCCCCAGCACCGCCCCGACGGCCGTGAGTGCCGCCGTCACCGCCGCCGCCCTGGCGAGGAACCCGCGCCCCTGCCCGCCCGCCGCCCGCCCCTTGACCCGGGCGTGCGCCCGCCGCCCGGCCCGCGGGGGCGCGGGGGCGGCCGCGAGCGGCCCGGGCGGCGGCGCCGTGACCGTGGCGACCGGGGCGGGCGCCCACACGTCGGACGCCGGGGCGTGACCCACCGGACGGCGGACGGCCACCCGCCGGGCCCCGGCGAGACCCGTAGGGGAGGCCCCGGCGGTCCCGCCCCCCGGCAGCACGGCGGCCCCCGGGGCGCACGGGGAGTCCGTGGCGTCCGGAGGCATGGGGGACCAGGGGTCGGTCAGGGGCTCGCCGCGCGGTGGACACGGCGGGGCGGCGGGACCGCCGGGCCCCGGCGGAGCGGCGTACGCGTCCGTGGGATCCGGCGGACCGGCCCACGGGTCACGCACCGCGCACCTCCGCCGGCGCCCCGGTGCCGGGCGAGAGCGCCCACCAGGCCGCCAGGCCGAAGACCACCGACATCAGCACCGTCGACGGGCCGCCGATGTCCGCGTAGAAGAAGTCGATCAGCTGCCAGGCGAGCAGCCCGCTCGCCACCAGCGCGCACTCCGCCCCCGCCCGCCGTCGCCGCAGCGCTCCCACCAGCAGCGCCAGCCAGCTCCCCGCCAGCGCCAGCAGCCCGATCAGCCCCTGCTCGCTGAGGACCAGCAGGTACATGTTGTGCGGCGACAGCAGCGGCTGCCGCTGGAAGCCCGCCCCCGCGCCGGCCGTGTCGCTGCCCGAGGAGAGCGCCACCGAGGCGTTCGAGTCCCGGTAGCGGGGGAAGCCCTTCGGCCCGACCCCGGTCAGCGGCTCGGAGCGCCACATCCGCCCGGCCGCCGCCCACATCGTGTACCGGTCCGTCACCGACTGGTCCGGCGCCGCCGTCACCCGCGTGATGCTCGTGACGCGCTCCTTCACCATCTCCGAGCCGAGCCCGAAGCCGCCGACCAGCACCACCGCCAGCGCCCCCACCGCGAGCGCCACCCGCGCCGCCCGGCGCACCCCGCCGAGCAGCAGCTGGATCCCGCAGGCCAGCACGGTCGCGATCCACGCGCCCCGGCTGAACGACAGCAGCAGCGGCACCACGAGCAGCCCGGCGCAGACCAGCGCGGCGGTCCGCGCCCGCCCGGCCGGAGAACCGAGCGCGATCCCGGTGACGATCACCAGCCCGTACGCGACCACCGTCGCCATGCCCATCACGTCGGTCGCCCCGAAGGTGCCCACCGCCCGGACGTCCTCGCCCTGGTACGACGCGCCCGTCCCCGTCAGGTACTGCCCGACGCCCACCGCGCCCTGGAGCAGCGCCAGCCCCACCAGCCCCCAGGCCACCACCGCGAAGTCCCGCCGGTCGCGGACCGTCAGCAGCACGGCCGCCGGCACCAGCACGAACACCTGCACGTAGCGGGCGACACCCGGCAGGCTCGACGCCGGGTCGTTCGAGGTGACCGCCGCCAGGCAGACCCCGAACACCGGCAGCCCGAGGACCACCGCGGCGGTCCGGGTCAGCGGCCGCGCCCCGCCCCGCAGGACCCGGACGAGACAGATCAGCACCAGCAGGCCGGAGGCCGCGTCGGCGACCGTGCCGGTGCCGCCCGTCCCGCCCTGCGCCCCGTCCGGACCCGGCACCAGCAGCAGCGCGATCACCGCGAGGACCGGGGACAGCGCCCCGGCCCGGCGGGCCCACTCCCGGGCGTCCGGCGTCCCCGCGAGGGCCGGCGCCGCCGTCACGGCCGTGGCCATCCTCAGCTCCCCGTCGGTCGGACGAGACCGGCCGCCGTGCGGACCAGGATGCAGACGTCCTGCCAAAGCGACCAGTGGTCGATGTAGTGGTTGTCGAAGCGGCAGCGGTCCTCGATCGAGGTGTCGCCGCGCAGCCCGTGCACCTGCGCCAGACCGGTCAGCCCGACCGGCATCCGGTGGCGGGCCGCGTACCCCGCGTGGATCTTGCTGAACTGGGCCACGAAATAGGGGCGTTCGGGACGCGGCCCGACCAGGCTCATGTCACCGCGGAGCACGTTCCACAACTGCGGCAGCTCGTCCAGCGAGGACTTCCGCAGGAAGCCGCCGGCCGCGCTCATCCGCCGGTCCCCGGCCACGTTCCACCGGGTCGCCGACTCCGTCTCGTCGGACGGCCGGAGCGTACGGAACTTCAGCAGCGTGAAGTGGCGCCCGTGCTGGCCCACCCGCTCCTGCCGGAACAGCACCCCGGGCCCGTCCGAGAGCCGCACCGCCAGCGCGCACACCGCCAGCACCGGCAGCGCCAGCGCCAGCGCCGGACCCGCCAGCGCGATGTCCAGGGCCCGCTTGGCCAGCGCCCCGCGCCGCTCGGTCGCCGGGACCAGCCGGCGGCGGGCGTACCCCCACACGTGCTCGCCCATCGGCCCCTCGCGCCGCTCCCCGCCGACCCGCCAGGTGGTGCAGCCGTAGTGCTGGAAGAGGGTCACCAGCTCCGGCTCCTCGGAGAGGAACACCGCCTCGCGGACCGTGTTCTGGATGACCGCCCGGCGGATCTCCTCCGCCGTCGTCAGCAGCGGCAGCCCCGGCTCCAGCGGCCGCTGCTCGCCGACCGTCCCGTCCGGCAGCCCCACCACGCCGACCGGCCGCATCCCGTACTCGGGGTGCTGCAGGGCCGCCGCCGCGAACCGGCGGGCCGCCGCCGGCGGGCCCACCACCAGCGCCGACCGCGGCCGCTCCCGGGCGATCCGCCGCCCGCGCGCGAGCAGCACCGCCCGCACCACGGCCGCGACCCCGACGTGCGCGGCGTACGCCCCGCACAGCCGCAGCGGACCGATCGCCAGCTCCGGCGACCAGGCCGCGGCACCGGCCGCCGCCACGCACCACACCACCCCGGCCCGGGAGGCCAGCGCGGGCAGCTCGTCCAGCAGCCGTGCGTGCGCCGGCGGCCGGTGCAGCCCGCCCCGCCCGTCCAGGACGAGCAGCAGCGCGGCGACCGGCAGCAGCAGCCGCGGGTCCTGGTGGGCGGGACCGAGCAGCGCGCCGCCCGCGAGCACGGCCAGGCAGTCGACCGCCCGCAGCACGCCCGCCCCCGGGCCCGGCCGCGAGGCCGCCCGGTGGCGCGGCAGCGCGAGCCGGCCGGACAGCCGCCGCCGGGGGAGGAGCGAGGCCGGCCCGAAGGCCGGACCCGCGACCGGCCACGGGCCGGGTGAGGAAGGGACGCTGGTGCTTTCCGTGGTCACTGCGCAATCGGCTCTCTGTGCTCGGTGCCCCGCACTCCGGCCAGCTCGCGGTAGATCTCCGCGACGGCCGCGCCGGTGCGCCGCACATCGAAACTGCTGAGGACGTGCTCGTGGGCCTCCCGGCCCAGGCGGTGCCGTAGCTCCGGCCGGCCGAGGAGGCGGCCGAGAGCGGCGGCGAGGGCGGCCGGGTCCTCGGAGGGGACCAGGCACGGGGCTTCGTGGCCGGGTGGCAGGCTCTCGCGGGCCCCGTCGACGTCGGTGACGACGACCGGCCGGCCCGCCGCCATCGCCTCCAGCGGCGCCAGCGCCATGCCCTCCCAGCGGGACGGCAGCACGACGACGTCCGCCGCCCGGTACCAGGGGACGGTGTCGCCGACGGCGCCGGTGAACCGCACCGAGGGACCGGCGGCGGCCCGCAGCCGCTCGCCGTCCGGCCCGTCGCCGACCAGGACGAGGCGCGCGTCCGGCACCTCGGCGAGGACCGCCGGCCAGGCGGCGAGCAGCACGTCCTGGCCCTTCTGCCGACAGAGCCGGCCCACGCACACCACGGTCGGCGCCGGATTCCCGGCGGGCCCGTCGGTCGCGAAACGCGCCACGTCCACGCCGTTGTGCACCACCGACCAGGCCGCCTCGACCCCGGCCTCCTCGCCGGTACGCCGCTCCGCCCCGCTCACGCACAGGATCCGGTCGGTCCAGCGGGCGCCGAACCGCTCCCAGCGGCGGGCGAGTCCGGCGGTGGTGCCGGTCACGGCCTCGAAGGACCAGGCGTGCGGCTGGTAGACGGTCGGGATCCGTCCGCGCACCGCGAGCCGGGCGCACAGGCCCGCCTTCGCCGAGTGCGCGTGGACGAGCCCGGGCCGCACGGCGCGCACCACCCGGGCCAGGTCACGGGTCTCGCGCGGCAGCGCGCGGCCGGGGTCGCGGCCGGCCCGCCAGTCGCGGACCTCGGCGCCCTCGGCGCGCAGCTCCGCGGCGAGCGCGGTGCCGGGCGGGCAGGCGACGACGGGCCGCAGCCCGGCCGCCCGCTGGGCGCGCACCAGGTCGACGACGACCCGGGCGACCCCGCCGTCGCCGGGCTGGACGGCGTGCAGGACGGTGACGGACCCGGAGTCCGCCTCGATCGGGGCCCGCACGTCAGCGCCGTACGTCCGCCTGCAGGAAGAGCGCGCCGAGCCAGACGGTGTCCTCGCGGCTGCCGAGCCGGACGTGGACACGGTCGGCTCCGTTGCGCAGCGCCCCCCGCAGATCGAAGACGTCGGAGTCGTACCCCAGGGTGTTCCCGGCGGCGGGGAAGCGCGCGGCCCCGGCCTTGCCGAATTCGGTGATGCTGGAGTTCAGGACGTCGTTCACGGAATTGGCGGAATCGCGGATCGAAGTGGTCTTCTGACGGCTCGTCCGCACCTGGAGGTAATCCCCGGAAGTTCCCCGGTCGCCGTCATAGGCGATCACTCCGAGCCGCCCCTCGGTGCCCTTCGGATAACGGTGCCCGTCGAGTGCGACGCGCAGCTCGCCGGAGCGCGGACCGGTCGCCTCGAAGCCGTCCCAGACGCTCAGCCGGCGCAGCGGCTCGTCGTCCTTCTCGTACGCGGCGACCAGCGTCCAGCCGCCCCAGCCGCCCACCGCGCTGCGGCCCATGGCGACGTTCACCTGGGCGACCGTCCACTGTCCGGGCGCGGCCCACCGGACCAGCTCGGTGACGTCGGCGGAGGCCTGGAAGGCGTCGGCGCCGTCCCCCGTGCGGTGGCCGGTCAGGGTGTCGGCGAGGACCGCCTTGTACCGTCCGCCGGGCTCCGCGACCAGCACCCGCCCGTTGTCCTCCGGCGGCTTCTGCTCGCCCACCCGCAGGTTCCCGCCCCAGTACAGGCGGGCCCAGGCGATCCGGGCCCCGTCCGGCACGCGCAGTTCGGCACGGCTGGAGTTGTACGTGCGGGGGTCGTCGTCCACGTCGACGTAGGCGGTCGTGGCCCCGTCGTTGGCCGTCTCGGTGCCCAGGGCGCCCTTCGCCGAGGTGTTGGCGGCGCGCACGATCCCGCCGTGCAGTTCGGCCTGGTAGCGCGCGGCGAAGGGGACGCGGGCCGCCTCCCCGGCCGCCGGCGGCGCGGCGGCGGAGGCGAGCGGCGCGGCGGACAGAACCGCGCACGCCAGGGCGCACCACACGCTGCGACGCACAGCAAGAACCGCTGAATTCCGCATACAGGTTCTCCGCTTTGATGAGAGAAGGAAGGGAAGACCCGTGAAGACCGGGGGAGGGGGAGGTGTCGTCCGCACGAAATGGGTGAACGCGCGGCGGGCCCGGAAGCAACGTTCGGGAACGTTATAACCCCGGCGCGGGGCGATAGTAAGCATTAGATGCCCGGAAACGCTAACTCCCGTATCCGCGCGGCAGGTTCCTCGTTGAGCGTGTTGCGCCTTTCTCCGGCCCATCGCTCGAATGGCCCTCGTGTGGCCCAAAGATCGGTTGAACGTCACCCGTTCGGGAGAGCAACCGATGAAAAGCCGGGGCGTTGTTGAGGGAGCCGGGCCGAACAGTCCGCGCAGTCCGAGTTGGAAATCGATCGAGGAGAACTTCTCCATGTCCCGTATCGCGAAGGCCGTTGTCCTGACCGTGGGTGCCGCCGCCGCGGTCGCCGGTGCCGCCGGTGCCGCCGCCGCCGACTCCATCGCCGAGGGCGCCGCCGTGAAGTCCCCCGGTGTCGGCTCCGGCAACGTCGTGCAGGTCCCGGTCCACGTTCCGGTCAACGTCTGCGGCAACACCGTGAGCGTCATCGGCGCGCTGAACCCGGCCTTCGGCAACGCCTGCGTCAACGCCTGACCTCGCACGTCGGATCGGTCCTTCCGGAGCCGGTGCGCCCACCCCAGGGGTGGGCGCACCGGCTTTTTCCTTGCGGTCACTGGGTCGGTACTCGTTCGGACGCACCCCCGTGCGCCGTCCGGTGCAACGGCGTACGCCCCTCCGGGGGGCAGGTCGGAGGGCGGATTCACCCGAACGGAGACGTGGCGCTCCGTAGCGCAGCAGTTGCGGAGCGCTATACCCGCAGGCACGGTGGGAGGGCAGTTGTCCGACGCATAAGGAAAAGGAACACATATGCGTCCCCTGGCTTCACGCCGTCTCACCGCCCTGGCGATATCCGCCGCCATCACCCTCGGCACGGCGGGACCCGCCGTCGCCGGCGAACACCGCCCGTCCCCCGCGGCCGACCGGGCCGCTCACGCCCCGCTTCCCGACGCGGCCGCCCTGCTGGCCCAGACCGAGGCCCTCGCGGACGTCGGCGGGGTGACCACCCCCGTGACCGAACTCGTCACGGCGGCCCTCAAGGCCGACGGCGGCCAGGTCCCGGCCGCCGACGCCGAGTCCCTGAAGGCCAGGATCCAGGCCGCCGTCGACCGGGCCAAGGAGACCGCTCCCGCCCCGGTGCCGGAGACCCCGGCCCTCCCGGAGGCGCCGGTCGCCCCGCCCGCCGCCGAGGCCCCCGTGACCCCGCCCGCCGTGGAGGCCCCCGTCGCGCCGCCCGCCGCGGAGACCCCGGCCGGGCTTCCCGTGAAGCCGCCGGTCACCCTGCCCGTCGCGGCCGGGGCCGCGGCCGTCGAGGCCAGGAAGGCCGCGCCCGCGGATCTCGTGGACGACGCCCTCGCCTCCGTGGAGAAGGCCGTCGCCGGACTGCTGGCCGCCGTCACCTCCGGGGACGCCGCCGGCGTCGCCCCGCAGGTCACGGCCACGCTGACCTCGCTGGTCAACCTCGCCGTCGCCACCGTGCTCGGCAGCGGCCTGCCCGCGCCGGACCTGGCGGGCCTGCCCGCGCTCCCGGCGCTGCCGGTCGAGGCCCCGCCGCTGCCCGTCGACCCGCCGGTCGAGGCGCCGGAGCTGCCCGTCGACCCGCCGGTGAAGCCGCCGGTGTCCGCGCCCGAGCTGCCGGTGAAGCCGCCGCTGCCGGTCCGCTGACCCGCGCGCACCGCCCCCGACCCGTACCGGTCCGGCCTTCCGCCGGGCCGGTGCGGGCGCGTGTGCGCCCGGTCATCCGGAAATAGCACCGGTCCCCTTCGATCGGGTGCAGTGTCGAGAAATCCTTCCTCCTGGAGTTTCCGGGGAGCGAACCTCTCGTTACAGAAGACGGAACGACGTACGGGAATTTCCCAAGAAGCCTGTGCGGAACGTGAGTTGAAAGAACAGAGGAAGGACCCTCCCATGAAGCCCACCAAGGTCGCCGCGGTCGTCGCCGGTTCCCTCATGGCCCTGGGCGCCGCCGCCCCCGCCATGGCCCAGCAGGCGCTGACGCCGACCAGCCTGAACGGCGGCCTGGAGGCGATCGCCGCCAACGGGCTGAAGTCGGACGTGCTGAGCAGCACCACCGAGGGCTCCCCGGTCAAGTCCGTCACCGACACCGCGACCCAGCTGAACCAGACCGGCAAGGGACTCCCGCTGGTCGGCGGCCTCCCGGTCAACCCGCTTGGCGGCTGATCGAATGATTTTCTGACCGGTCGCCGTGTGGCCTCGACTCCACACGGTGTGCCGCTCCCTACTCTCGGGACCGTCCCACGCGAACGTCCGCGGGGGACACGGCCGGACGGAGCGAGGGGGGATCCTCGCCGGTCTCTCCCTTTCTCCCGAGGAAGAGCGGTATGCGGTCCATCATCAGCAGGAAAGTACTCACCGCGGCGGCAGCGACCGGCCTGCTGTCGCTGACCGGCGGCTTCGCGCTGGCCGCGAACGCGCACCCCGGTACGGGTGACACGCCCGGGCCCGGCAACGGCCAGGCCCACGCCCCCCTCTCGCCGGAAGTCTGCGGTGCCGGCATGGACCTGGGCGGCTACGTGGCATCGGCCGTCGGAGACCTCTGCGCCCACACGACGGAGGAACCCGACGGCGGCTACGGCGAGGAGCCCACGCATCCGCCGACGCATCCGCCCACGCACCCGCCCACGCACCCGCCCACGCATCCGCCGACGGAGCCTCCCACGACTCCGCCGACCACCACCCCGCCCACGACCACTCCTCCGACCCAGCCCCCGAGCGAGTGCGAGGCGCCCGCGCCGGGCGAGGAGCCGGAGCCGGGCTGCGAGGAGCCCACCACTCCGCCGCCGACCACCACCCCGCCCACGACCACTCCTCCGACCCAGCCTCCGGGCGAGTGCGAGGAGCCGGAGCCGGGTGAGGAGCCCGAGCCGGGGTGCGAGCCCACCACCCCGCCGAGCACCACGCCGCCCACCTCTCCGCCGTGGACCCCGCCCACGAACCCGGACGAGCCTCCGGGCGAGTGCGAGGAGCCGGAGCCGGGTGAGGAGCCCGAGCCGGGGTGCGAGCCCACCACCCCGCCGAGCACCACGCCGCCGACCACCCCGCCCACCTCTCCGCCGTGGACCCCGCCCACGAACCCGGACGAGCCTCCGGGCGAGTGCGAGGAGCCGGCACCCGGTGAGGAGCCCGAGCCGGGCTGCGGGCCCACCACCCCGCCCAGCACCCCGCCGCACGGGCCCGACAAGCCCGAACTCCCCGACACGGGCAGCGACCCCGCCCTGTGGGGAGCGGCCGCCGTCAGTGCCGCCCTCATCATCGGCGGCACCGTGGTCCAGCTCCGGGGCGGCCGCCTCGTCCGGAGCCGTCGCCACTGACGTACGCGTGACGCTGACGTGACGTCAACCGAGGCCCCCGCCCTGACCGGTGGGGGCCTCGGCCGTTGCTGCACATGGGGGACCCCCGCGCGACGTTTCGGCCAAGAGGCTCGTTCACACGGCATGACTCTGCGCTCTCACGCCGGCATGGGGCTCCTCATGACCGCGCTCGCCTCCGCCGCCATGGCCGCCCCGGCCGCCGCCGTCGAGGCCCCGGTGATCGTCCCCCTCCAGGGCCTGGAGCCGGTCCTGCCGATGGACGCCCCCACCGTCGCGACCGGCGTACCGGTGCCGATGCCCGGCGCCCCCACCGGGTTCCAGAAGGGGCTCGGCGCGCTGCCCGACGTGACCCTGCCGAGCGTCCCGCTCACCGGCACCCTGCCCGAGACCGTCGTGGACGCCCCGCTCCCCGAGGTGATCGAGGGCAGCGAGCCCGGCCGGGCGCTCTTCGCCAGCCCGCACTCCGAGATGGCGGCCGCCACCCCCGGCGCCGTCCTCGGCAACCCCGTCGAGGCCCCCCGAGGCAACGGCCTCGCCGGCGTGCCCGACCTGCGCGTCCCGGAGCTCGGCCTCGTCTCCCCGACGCTCAGCGGCGCCCTCGACTCCCAGCTCGGCCTCGCTCCCGGGCGCGGCTGACCCCACCCCCCGTTTTTCGGAATTCTGTACGGATCCGCTCCGCGCGAGTGAAGACACGATTCTTCCCCGCTACCGCACGGACTTTCCGTCGTTGCACCGGAAGGCTTGTCGCATGGCCGCGGCCCGCGGTCCGGCGCCGCCCGTCGTATCCGACGGCGGGCGGCCACCGGACCGCGGGCCACCTTTTCCCGTCGCCGCGGGATTTTCCGATTTCCCACTCCCGTTCGGCCCAAAGGCCGTGACCCGGTCCCCGGTGCGGCGTTGAACGGAAGTGACGGCCGTGATCCCTGCGGTCGCTCGACCCATTCAAGGAGTTCTGATGTCTCGCATCGCCAAGGCTGCCGCCGTTCTGGCCGGCACCGGTGCCGTCGCCCTCACCGGAGCCGGCCTGGCCGTCGCCGACTCGGGCGCCGAGGCCGTCGCCGCCCACTCGCCCGGCGTCGCCTCCGGCAACGTCGTCCAGGTCCCGGTCCACGTCCCGGTCAACCTCTGCGGCAACACGGTCAACGTCATCGGCCTGCTGAACCCGGCCTTCGGCAACAGCTGCGCCAACATCGACGCCCCGCACGACAACGGCGACGGCGGCTACGGCGGCTGAACCGCCCCCACCGCTGTTCCCCGGACGTCCCCCCGGCCCCACCAGGGCCGGGGGGACGTCCGCGTCCGGGGCCGCCCGCCCCGTCAGGCGTACCGGTAGATCCCGCCGTGGTCGAACATCTCCGCAGGCGTCACGCCCCACGGCGCCATCGGCTGGTGCCGCGCCACCACCTTCCGGTACTGCGCGTCGCCCAGCGGCGGCGGCTCCGCCGGCAGGTAAGCCGCCGCCGGATTGCGCTGCTGCCACCGCGACCAGACCAGGTCCACGAAGGAGTGGTGCAGCCAGAACACCGGGTCGTTCACCGAGCCGCCGCCCAGCATCAGACCGCCCACCCAGCGGTGCACCCGGTTGTGGATCCGGAACCGCTCGTTGCCCGAGCCCGGCGCCCACCCCTCCAGCCGGTTGCGGAAACCCGAGGGACTGGTCGAGTTCCAGGGGGCCGTGTCGTACGTCCGCTCCCGCATCACCTCGTCCAGCTGGGCCGCCGTCGGCAGCGCCACCGGATCGCGCGGCCGGCCGAAGTCCCTGGTCAGATAGGAGATCTCGGTCATCGCGTGCTTCACCGTCCACTTCCCCCTGGCGTACGCGAAGGGGCCGGTGGTCACCTGGAGGTCCGAGCGGCGGCCGTTGCCGCCCATGAAGTCCTCCGACCAGATCAAGGACGCCGGGGTGGAGTCCCGCGTCCAGTCCCAGTACGGCACGGTCACCGTCGCGTCGATCCGGCGCAGCGCCCGCTCGAACTCCAGCAGGAACTTCCGGTGCCAGGGCAGGAAGCTCGGCGCCATGTGGGCGGTCCGCAGCCGGCCCGCGCCGTCGGCGGTGTAGTGGTCGATGTGCATGCGGACGAACTCGTCGTAGCCGCCGCGGCGCTTCAGTTCGAGCACCGCGGCCACGAACCGCCGGCGCTCGGCCGTCGTCAGGTCGCGCTGGTTCTTACGCGTGTACACCACGCGGGTTCCCTCCCGTCGGGTCGGAGTGGAGGCCGTGCCCCGCCGCGTACCGGGACAGCGGGGCTGACCCCGCCGCGTCCACGGCGGCGCGGGTGGCCGCGAGCGGGGTCGGACAGGACTCGTAGTGGTCGAGCGGGGTCACCCAGCCGCCGTCGGCGCACCGCATCAGGTGCAGCGGCCGGCCGTCCACCAGGGCCACCGGCTCGCCCCCCGGCCCGGTGACACCGCGGATGCGGCGGCCCGCGTACATCTCGTCGAAGGCGTACGGGTCCGCCTCCGCTCCCGGGGAGCGGGCGGCGATCCGGCCGAGGGCCCCGCCGGTGGCGGCGGTGACGGCCAGCGCGAACAGGGACCGGAGGGCGACACGGCGCGGGAAAGGCATCGGCGATCTCCTGGTGTCGACAAGGGGCCTCAGGGCACAACGATGAAAACCCGCGTTCGTTGCGGCCGGGAGTTCGAGTGGGCGAATGTCGGCCGGATGAGTGAATTCGGTACGGGGAAAGGGTGGTTGCCCCACTAGCATCCCCTTTCATGACCACTCCCCACGTCCTTTCCGAGACGCGCAGCGTCTCTCCGCTGGGCACGCTCACGGTGATTCCGTGGTCCAGCGAGGCCACCGCCGATTCCGCCGGCACGCCGTTCCTGATGGCGTATTCGCTCGGCGACGGCCGCGACGGGCCGGACGCCGGTCAGCAGGCCATGCGGGCGGCCCTGGAGTCCATGGGCCTCTCCGTCGGCGACCGCCTCTTCGACCTGGAGAAGGACGCGGGGATCAGCGCCACCCTGCTCGTCGAGGCCGGCACCGCCGTCCTCACCCTGCCCTTCCTCAAGGTGCAGTGCCCGGTGCCCGCCGAGTGGCAGGCCGCCGCCCGCGAGAGCGGCAAGGTCTACTTCCTCTGCTCGGTGCGCCCCTGGGCCGAGGGCGTGCCCGGGCGGCCCGTGGACGAGGACCGGCTGCGCGCCTTCGTCTCCGACGAGGAGATGCTCGCGGAGTGCGCCCACGTCCTGCTGCCCGTCCGGCGCGTGCAGGGCTGAGCGGAAGGGGCGGCGCGATGACGACGCTCGGGGTACGCGAGGGCGTGCCGGGTCAGCGGCGGGAGGACCGGGCGCGGGCGGTGCGGTCGGAGGACGGGACGGTCGGCGCGGGCCGGGCGCTCGGCTGGCTCCTGGTGGTCACCGGGGCGGCCGGGGTCCTGGCCGCGTGGGTGATCACGATCGACAAGTTCAAGCTCCTGGAGGACCCGGGCTTCCAGCCGGGGTGCAGCCTGAACCCGGTCGTGTCCTGCGGGAACATCATGAAGAGCGAGCAGGCGGCGGTCTTCGGCTTCCCCAACCCCATGCTCGGCCTCGTCACGTACGGCATCGTCGTCGCCGTCGGCGCCGGGCTCCTGGCGGGGGCGCGGTACCGGGGCTGGTTCTGGCTCGGGCTGAACGGCGGGACGCTGTTCGGCGTCGGCTTCTGCACCTGGCTGATGCAGCAGTCGCTGTACGAGATCAACGCGCTGTGCCTGTGGTGCTGCCTCGCCTGGACGGCGACCATCACCATGTTCTGGTACGTCACCGCGCACAACGTGCGGACCGGGGTGCTGCCCGCCCCGGCGGCGGTGCGGGGCTTCTTCGGCGACTTCGCCTTCGCCCCGCCCGTCCTGCACGTCGGGATCATCGGGATGCTGATCCTGACCCGCTGGTGGGAGTTCTGGACCAGCTGACGTGAACCGTCTCCCCTCGTGGCCGCGGGCCGCACTCCTGGTGCTGCTCGCGGCCGTTCTCGCGCTCCTGCTCGTGCCCGGGCTGCCCGGCCGGCTCGCGCCCGGCGAGCGGCACGCCGGGACCCGGGACGCCCCCGAGCCCTCGCCGCTGCCCGGGGTGCCGTCCGGCTTCTTCACCGGCTCCGACGCGGAGGGGGTGCGGCGGATCGCCGGGGTCGAGGCGTGGCTGGGCGGCGGCGGGCTGACGGTCGGGCACACCTATCTGCCGGGCGACCGCTGGTCCAACATCGAGGGGCATCCGGAGCTCTTCGCGCCGTGGGCGCGGTGGAAGGCCGGGCGGCCCGGCCGGCTCTTCGTGCTGAACGTGCCGATGATGGACCGCAACGAGGCCGGGCTGACCGACGCCCAGGTGAGGGACGGCCTGCGGCGGGGCGCCGCCGGCGACTTCGACCGGCACTTCACGGCGCTGGGCGAGGGGCTGGTGGAGCACGGCCTCGGGGACGCGGTCCTGGTGCTCGGCTGGGAGATGAACGGCACCACGTACGGGCACCGCTGCGGGCCGGACCCGACGGCCTGGAAGGCGTACTGGCGCAAGGCGGTCGCCGCGCTGCGCGGGGTGGAGGGGCAGCGCTTCCGCTTCGACTTCACGCCGAGCCGGGGGCGGGACGCGGTGCCGTGGCCGGAGTGCTACCCCGGCGACGACGTCGTCGACATCATCGGGATGGACGCCTACGACCAGCCCGAGGGGGTCTCCTTCGAGGAGCAGGTGAGCGAGGAGTACGGGCTCGCGCACCACGTGGCCTTCGCGGCGGCGCACGGCAAGCCCGTCTCGTACCCGGAGTGGGGGCTCTTCCGGAACGGGGACAACCCCGCCTACGTGCGGGGGATGCTCGACTGGTTCGCCGCCCACCGGCCCGTCTACCAGACGGTGACCGACTACTGCCCGCACGGGGTGTGGGGGTGCGCGGACAATCCGCGCTCGGCCGAGGTGGTCAGGGGCGCGCTGGGAGCGCCGGCCCGGCCTTGAGGGTGTCGAGCGCGCGGTGCAGCAGCGCCGGCAGGTCCTCGGTGAGGCCGCGCTCGGCCCAGTAGAGGGTGGCCTCGCGCAGGGCGCCGAGGACGGCGGCGGCGAAGACCCGGACCTCCAGGTCGTCGGGGGCGCGGCCGGTGCGGTCGGCCAGCGCGCGGGCGAGCCGGCGGCCGGTCTCCGCGGTGGTCTCGGTGAGCCGGGCGCGGACGGCGGGGGTGCCGGCCATCAGCCGGGCGCGCAGCCGGATCTCCTCGGGGTCGGCCTCCAGGGCCGCGCCGATGGCCTCGACGACGACCGCGCGGAGGGATTCGAGGGGTTCCTCGCCGGCCGGGCGGGCGCGCAGCCGGGCTTCGAGGCGCTCGTCGTCCTCGTCGGTGAGGACGATGTCCTCGCGGACCGGGAAGTAGCGGACGACGGTGGAGGGGGAGACCTCGGCCTCGGCGGCGATGCGCTCGATGGTGGCCGCCTCCCAGCCGTGGGCGGCGGCGATCCGTCGTCCGGCCCGGCGGATCTCCTCGCGGGTCCGCTGCTTCTTCCGTTCCCTCAGGCCGTTCGTCGTGCTGGACATGGGGTCATTCTGCCTGCTCAGGACTGGTACGCGACCAGGGAGATGCCGACGTAGTGGACGATGAAGGCGGCCAGGGTGAGGGAGTGGAAGACCTCGTGGAAGCCGAACCAGCGGGGGGACGGGTTCGGGCGCTTGATGCCGTAGATGATGCCGCCGGCGCTGTAGAGCAGCCCGCCGACGACGACCAGGACGAGGACGGCGATGCCGCCGGCCCGCATGAAGTCCGGCAGGAAGAAGACGGCGGCCCAGCCCATGGCGATGTAGCAGGGCGTGTAGAGCCAGCGGGGGGCGCCGACCCAGAAGACGCGGAAGGCGATGCCGGCCAGCGCGGCGGCCCAGACCGCCCACATGAGCGGCTTCGCGGTGGAGTCGGGGAGCAGCAGCAGGGTGAGCGGGGTGTAGGTGCCCGCGATGATCAGGAAGATGTTGGCGTGGTCGAGGCGGCGCAGGACGGCCTCGCCGCGCGGGCCCCAGTTCCCCCGGTGGTACAGCGCGCTGATGCCGAAGAGCAGGCAGGCGGTGAGGACGTAGATCCCGCAGGCCACGCGGGCGCGGGGGGAGTCGGCGAGCGCGACGAGGACCAGGCCCGCGACGATCACGGCGGGGAACATGCCGGCGTGCAGCCAGCCCCTGAGCCGTGGCTTGATCGGGAGCGACGGGTCCTGGACGGGCAGGTCGGGCTCGACCGGGGTCACTTCCGGCGTGGCTGAAGTCATGACACGTAATCGTACCTACGGCGCCGTAGGTCACGGATATGAGTGGCGATGCTCACGTGTGCACCCCCCTGGACATATGGGCGTTTCCGTCGGATGATCAAATGAGTGCGGTCGGCACCGGATGAGCAGCTACGACGCATCCGGGTCGCAGCCCCCACGGGGCATACAGCGAACACACCCCTCTACAAGGAGCAATCGTGGCGCGCGACAACGCGGCTCCCCTTCCCA
This sequence comes from Streptomyces sp. NPDC014656, assembly GCF_043084305.1. NCBI lineage: Bacteria > Bacillati > Actinomycetota > Actinomycetes > Kitasatosporales > Streptomycetaceae > Streptomyces > Streptomyces sp. NPDC014656. The sequence continues at coordinate 540,730 of NZ_JBIBZN010000002.1, read as the reverse complement.
CCCAGCACCAGGAGCTCGTCTCCTGGGTGAACGAGATCGCCGAGATCACCCAGCCGGACGACATCGTCTGGTGCGACGGCTCCGAGGCCGAGTACGAGCGCCTGTGCGAGGAGCTCGTCGCCAAGGGCACGTTCACGAAGCTCGACCCGGTGAAGCGCCCGAACTCGTACTACGCCGCCTCCGACCCGACCGACGTCGCGCGCGTCGAGGACCGGACCTTCATCTGCTCCGAGAAGGAGGAGGACGCGGGCCCGACCAACCACTGGAAGGCCCCGGCCGAGATGAAGGAGCTCTTCGCGGGCTCCGAGGGCATCTTCCGCGGCTCGATGAAGGGCCGGACCATGTACGTGGTCCCCTTCTGCATGGGCCCCGTCGGCTCCCCGCTCTCCGCCATCGGCGTCGAGATCACGGACTCCGCCTACGTCGCCGTCTCCATGCGCACCATGACCCGCATGGGACAGGCCGTCCTCGACGAGCTCGGCACCGACGGCTTCTTCGTGAAGGCCGTCCACACCCTCGGCGCCCCCCTCGCGGAGGGCCAGGAGGACGTGCCGTGGCCGTGCAACTCCACCAAGTACATCTCGCACTTCCCGGAGACCCGCGAGATCTGGTCGTACGGCTCCGGCTACGGCGGCAACGCGCTCCTCGGCAAGAAGTGCTACGCCCTGCGCATCGCCTCCGTCATGGCCCGTGACGAGGGCTGGCTCGCCGAGCACATGCTCATCCTCAAGCTGACCCCGCCGCAGGGCGAAGCGAAGTACGTCGCCGCCGCCTTCCCGTCGGCCTGCGGCAAGACCAACCTCGCCATGCTGGAGCCGACCATCCCCGGCTGGACGGTCGAGACCATCGGCGACGACATCGCCTGGATGCGCTTCGGCGAGGACGGCCGCCTCTACGCCATCAACCCCGAGGCCGGCTTCTTCGGCGTCGCGCCCGGCACCGGCGAGCACACCAACGCCAACGCCATGAAGACGATGTGGGGCAACTCCGTCTTCACGAACGTCGCGCTCACCGACGACGGTGACGTGTGGTGGGAGGGCATGACCGAGACGGCGCCCGCGCACCTCACGGACTGGAAGGGCAACGACTGGACCCCCGCGTCCGACACGCCCGCCGCCCACCCCAACGCCCGCTTCACCGTCCCGGCCGGGCAGTGCCCGATCATCGCGCCGGAGTGGGAGGACCCGAAGGGCGTGCCGATCTCGGCGATCCTCTTCGGCGGCCGCCGCGCCACCGCCGTCCCGCTGGTCACCGAGTCCTTCGACTGGAACCACGGCGTCTTCCTCGGCGCCAACGTGGCCTCCGAGAAGACCGCCGCCGCCGAGGGCAAGGTCGGCGAGCTGCGCCGCGACCCCTTCGCCATGCTGCCGTTCTGCGGCTACAACATGGGCGACTACATGGCGCACTGGGTCAAGGTGGGCGCCTCCGCGGACGCCGCGAAGCTCCCGAAGATCTACTACGTCAACTGGTTCCGCAAGAACGACGCCGGCAAGTTCGTCTGGCCCGGCTTCGGCGAGAACAGCCGCGTCCTCAAGTGGATCGTCGAGCGCCTCGACGGCAAGGCCGAGGGCGTCGAGACCCCGATCGGCGTCCTGCCGACCCGGGAGGCCATGGACACCGACGGCCTCGACCTGGCCGACGAGGACCTGGACTTCCTCCTCACCGTCGACAAGGAGGTCTGGCGCGAGGAGGCCGCCCTGGTCCCCGCGCACCTGGAGACCTTCGGCGAGCACACCCCGAAGGAGCTGTGGGACGAGTACCGCGCGCTGGTCGAGCGCCTGGGCTGATCCCGTAGCAGCATGAGACTCGTGGTGGGCTGCCCCGACATTCCGCCCTGACCAGTGGGGTCACGACGGTCCACCACGACGCAACCGGCCCCGGAGCCCCCTCAGGCTCCGGGGCCGGCGCACGTCCCCGTACGGGGATCAGTCACCCCGGTCCTCCAGGTAGCGGGTGTGCGCCCGCTGGCGGAGTTCCTCCGCCTCCTGGAGCGCCGAGGCGATCCGTCCGGCCTCCTCCCGCAGCGCGGCCAGCTGCCGCTCCAGGTGCCGCTCGGGAGGCTCGGAGCCCGGGGTCACCCGCGTCCACCAGCGGGTCCGCACGAAGGCGTCGACCGCCTCCGGGACGTCCTGGCGGACCGCGCGGGCCAGCACGCGCAGGTGCTCCGGGTCGCTGACCCAGCCCGGTTCGAGCAGCGCCTCGAAGAGCGCGTCCAGCTCGTCGAGCCGCTTCCGGGACTCCTCCGGCAGCTCCACCTCCGCGAGGTACTCCCGCAGGGTGGCGTGGTCCGCCCGCAGCGACTCCAGCTGTTCGCCGGCGCTCGGGAAGGCCGGGGCGTCCGGGCGCTCCGGCGGGGCGACCAGCGCGCCCGCGCCGTACAGGCCGAGCACCACCAGCGGCCACAGTCCGCCGGCCGCGCCGGTGAGGCCGATGCCGAGCCCGGCCAGGCCGCACAGGCAGCCCGTCAGGTTCTTGCGGGACTCCGCGTAGCGGAGCACGGGGTTACTGGTAGCCACGGATCTCCTCGAAGGCGCCTTCCAGGGAGCCCTTCGTCGCGTCGAAGAGCTTGCCGCCGGTCAGGTCCGCGATGTGGTTCAGCTCGGTCCGGTCCGAGTCGCCGAAGAGGACCGGGAAGACCGGGGTGCGCCGCTGTTCGGCGGGCAGGCCGCGGAAGAAGGCGTCGAAGTCGGGGCCCCCGACGCCGTGGGTGTTCTCGCCGTCCGTCATGAGCACGACCGAGGTGAAGGCGTCGCGGGGGGAGGCGCCCAGGCTGCGGTAGGCCTCGATGAGGCTGGAGTAGATCGCCGTGCCGCCGGAGGCGGTGAGCCCGCCCGCGTCGGCGCGGATCGCGTCCCTGGCCTTCGCCGGGTCCTGCGGATCGACCGTGTACGTCCGCACCTCGCCGCCCTTCACCGCGGTGCCGAAGGGCATCAGGGTGACCTCCTCGCGGTCCCGGAAGTCCTCGGTCAGCTCGGCGAGCGCGTCCTTCAGGCGGGTCAGCCGCTCGCCGCCCATCGACCCCGAGGTGTCCAGGACGTAGACCGTGCGGGAGGGCCGGCGCAGCGTGTTGTCGTACGCGTCGAGCAGGCCGTCGGCGACGGACCGGCTGCCCGGGAAGGGCAGCTCGCGCCGCAGGTCCCGGTCGAGCCGGGGCGAGGGGTCGACGCCGGCGACCACCGGGCGGCGCAGGGTGGTCTCGGTGATCCGGCGCTGTGCCTGGGGGGTCCGGAGGTAGGTGGTGAGCCGCTGGGCGGACTCCTTGGCGCCGGTGGAGGCGGCGGTGAGCAGGGTGAGCGGGTAGTCGGCGGTGACGACGCCGTCGGAGGGGCGGATCACCGTGAGCGCGCCGGGCGTGGAGAGCAGCACCGACTCGTAGTTGACCAGCGCGTCGACGTCGGTGCGGCGGCCGTAGGCGGTGGCGAGCCAGCCGGAGGAGCCGGAGGTGAGCTTCTGGCCGGTGAAGAACTCGCGGAGCTTCGGCGTCGCCTTCGCCACGTCCCGGTCCTGGAGCGCGGACTGGGCGCCGGAGAGGCCCGAGGCGACCGAGACCAGCGCGGAGAAGCCGGAGTTGGAGCGCTTCGGGTCGGTCATGCCGTACGTCAGCCTGCCCGCGGCGACCGCCTGGTGCAGCTGCGACCAGGTGACCTTCTTCGGGTCCCAGCCGAGCCGGGCGACGACCTCGGGACGGACGCCCAGCGCCACCGGCGAGGTCATCACCGGGGTCTCGCCGGTGATCCGGCCGGCGGTGTCGGGACGCAGCCGCAGGTAGTCGTTGGAGGAGAGCCAGACGGCGTCGTACTCCTTCTCGGCCCGGCCGGAGGCGATCTGCTCGACGGCGTCGAGGGTGCCCGCGTAGGTGGTGCGGACGGTGACGCCGGTGGCCTGGCGGGCGTCCTCCAGGACCGGTGCCATGTCGGCGAGTTCGGAGGAGGCCAGGACGCGGAGGGTGCCGGGTCCGGCCGGTGCGGCCGTGCCCGTGGCCGGCTTCTTCTCCGGGGTGCCGGAGGAGGCGCAGGACGCGGCCGTGGTGGTGAGGACCAGGCCGAGGGCGAGACCGGCGAGCAGTCTCGTGCGGGATCTCGTGCGGACGTTCACGCGGAGGGGCCGCCTTTCAGGGCGCCGGTGCGGCGGCTCCGGTCCAGGTGGGCGCTCGCTTCCCGGAGTTCGCCCGTGAGGGAGGAGACGGTCGCCGCCATCGCCTCGGTCGCCCGGACCTTGTACGTGTCGATGGCGTCGAGGGTGCGGTAGATCTGCTGGAAGGCCGTGCGCAGGGTCTCGGCGCCGACGGCGGGGTCGGCGGCGATCCGCTGGATCTCGCCGGCCTGGGTGGAGAGCAGCTCGGCGTTGCCCCGGATCAGGTCCTCGGTGGTCGAGCGGAGCACGTTCACCTGCTCGGTGACCTTGCGCCGGTTCTCCAGGGCGGAGGCGAGCATGACCGCGATCCGCAGGGCCGACAGGGTCGTCGTCGCGGCCCGGTCCACGCCCTTGACCAGCTCGTCGTTGTTCCGCCGGACCACGTCCATGGCGAGGTACCCCTGCGCGCAGACGGCGATCTGGGTGAGCAGGTCCTGGTGCTTCTGGCGGACGGGGAAGAGGACGTCGGCGCGGAGCGCGTCCGCCTCGGCCGGGTCGTGGGTGCCGGCGATCCGCTGCTCCACGGCCGCGTCGAGGGCCTCGGTGAGGACGGCGAACTCCTGGAGCTTGCCCATGGTCTCCCAGAGCCGGGCCCGCTCGGTCTGCAACGCGGCGTTGTCGCGCCGCAGTTCGTCCTGGCCGCTGCGGAGCGAGCCGACGATCCGGTTCAGGGCGGCCTGCGAGGAGGCGTACTTGGCGACGTGGTCGCGGAACCTGTTGCCGCCGGGCAGCTTGGAGAGGAGGCCCTTGAAGCCCTTGGCGGGGGCGTCCCGGGGGTCCAGGTCCTCGACGGTGCGCCGGAGTTCGACGAGCGAGGAGCCGACGCGGGCGGAGGCGTCGCCGCCGCCCCGGCCGAGGGAGCGGACCGTGCGGTCCAGCATCCGGTTCGACTGCTGGGCGGCGGCCCGCATCTCGCCGGAGCCGAGCGCCGCGATCTCGCCGATGCGGCCCGCGAACTCGGGGGAGCGCGGGTCGAGCCCGGAGAGCGAGCCCACGTACTCCTCGGCCCGCCGGTCCATCTCCGCCCGCACCGAAGCGTCCAGCGGCACCAGGCCGGAGGCCTGCTCGGCGCGGACCACCGGGGCCGGGGCGGGCGGGGTGAGGACGAGCGGGGCGTCGTGCTCGGGCGGGGTCAGGACGAAGGTGGACTCCGGGGCGCCCGCGTACGGGTTCCGGGGCTGCCCGGCGGCGCGCGGGCCGGTGTGCTCGGTCATGCGGTGCCCCCCTGGTCACGGGCCCGCCGCGCCATGTCGCGCAGCACCGCGCCGGTGGGCACGGGCGCCTGGCGGACTCCGGTCAGTGTCTGGTTGAGGTATTCGCCGTACGCGTTGGTGGCCTCGGTGAACTCCGGCGCGGCGCCCTGCGGCCGGAAGCCGTGCCGGACGGCGAGCCGGCGCAGCTCCGGGTCCTCGGAGAGCAGCCGGCCCAGCTCCTTGCCGCCCTCGGTGAGGGGGACGAGCGTGTGGTCGCTGTTGACCGTGGTGTCCGGGTAGAGGACGACGAGGTCGCCCATCGGCCGGCCGGCCAGGAGCTGGGACGCCACCTGGGACTCGTACACGAGGACCAGCGGGTTGCCGACGCCGCTCACGAAGTCCCGGAAGGGGGCGTCGGAGCCGGTCTGCTGGGCGCCCTGCACCTGGGTCAGCTTGCGCAGCAGCGGTGCGGTGCGGGTGACGGCCGCCTTGCCGTCGGCGACCCGGCCGCCGTCGGCGACGTAGCTCGCGGCGGCGAGGTAGAGCGCGCCGGAGTTGGAGGCCACCGGGTCGGTGGAGGTGATGAAGAGCGTCCCGCTCAGCTCGGCGTGCTTCGCGGCGCCCTTGAGCTGCTGCCAGGCGCGGTCGGCGCGGACGGCGTCCAGGTAGGCGTCCATCCTGAGGATGCCGCTGGTGCCGCGGGCGCCGAGGGTCGCCAGGCCGTTGCCGGCGAGCACCCGGGCGGCGTTGCTGTGCGCGACCACCACCAGCGGCGAGTAGAACGGGCGCAGCGGCGTGGCGACGGCCTTGTCGGCGGCCTTGGCGCGCAGCTCGTCGGCCGGTCCCTTCGAGGAAGGGAAAGCGAAGTCGTACCCCTGGAGGGGGAGTTGCTCCATGTCCCAGGACCCGGAGGTCTCGGTGCTCACGGTGAGGCCCTTGGCGGCCAGGGCCTTCACGACGTCGGGATCGGTGAAGAACTCGCTCTTCTCCGAGCCGATGACTCCTCGCACGGTCTTCGTTGCCGTGCCCTTGTCCTTGTCGCCGCCCGTCACGAGGACGGCGGCCACGCCGCCGAGGAGCAGGACGGCCAGGACGATTCCCAGAATGCGTCTCACGCGGGCAGAGTGCTCGCGGAAACCCACATTCCAGGGGGAGTTGGGTGTACGGGGCGTGAAGGAGCGATCCCGGTAGGGAACCGGAGTGCGGCCCGCCGGAAGGCGGGTGGCGCCGGGCCGGGGGTCCGGGCCCGGTCGGGGGGTGGGTGGCGCCCGGGCCGGGCGGGTTCGTGCCGCGCGGCCCGGGGCCGTCTAGGGGGCGGCCGCCAGGGGGTCCCCGGCCAGGGCCGCGGTGTGGGCGTCCATGCGCTCGGCGGCGAGGATCGCGGCGGAGGTGTCCGCGCGGGAGGCGGCGACGAGCAGGGCCCGGCCGGCCAGGGTGTGGGCCTTGCGGTGGAGGGCCTCGGGGGAGGCGCCGGACAGGGCGGCGTGCCGGGCGGGCGGGGCGCCGCGGAGGCGGGCCACCTGGCGGGCGATCCGCTCGCCGCCCTCGTCGTCGCCGAGCTCGTCGGTCACGGCGAGCAGGGCTGCGAGGTGGCCGGCGAGCTGGATGTCCAGCTCCTCCTCGCGGGAGCGGTGCGGATAGGCGCCGGTGTCGCCGCCCGTCGTGTGGACCGAGGGGGTGCGGATCGGTTCGTACATGGGACGGCCTCCTGACTGCTCGAAGGTCATCCTACATTGGATTCGGTCTAAAGTTGAGATGAGTCCGGTTCAAGGCCGGGTCAAGATCCGGCCCCCGCGGTCACGGCTGGCCGTAGCCGTCCAGGAAGCGGCCGATCCGCGTCACCGCGTCCGTGAGGTCCGCGACCGACGGCAGCGTCACGATCCGGAAGTGGTCCGGCTCGTGCCAGTTGAAGCCCGTCCCGTGCACCACCATGATCTTCTCGGCCCGCAGCAGGTCCAGGACCATCTGCCGGTCGTCCTTGACCTTGTAGACGTTCGGGTCGAGGCGCGGGAACAGGTACAGCGCGCCCTTCGGCTTCACGCAGGTCACGCCCGGGATCGAGGTCAGCAGCTCGTACGCGGTGTTCCGCTGCTCCAGGAGGCGCCCGCCCGGCAGCACCAGCTCCTCGATCGACTGCCGCCCCTGGAGAGCGGCGGCCACCGCGTGCTGGGCCGGCATGTTGGCGCACAGGCGCATGTTCGCGAGGATCGTCAGGCCCTCGATGTACGAGGAGGCGTGGTGCTTCGGGCCGCAGACCGCGAGCCAGCCGGAGCGGAAACCGGCCACCCGGTAGTTCTTGCTCATCCCGTTGAAGGTGAGGCAGAGCAGGTCCGGGGCGATCGCGGCGGTCGGCGTGTGGGTGGCGCCGTCGTAGAGGATCTTGTCGTAGATCTCGTCCGAGCAGACCACCAGGTCGTGGCGGCGCGCGAGGTCCGTGAGCGAGCGCAGCATCTCGTCGTCGTAGACGGCGCCGGTCGGGTTGTTCGGGTTGATGATCACGATCGCCTTGGTGCGGTCGGTGATCTTCCGCTCGATGTCGGCGAGGTCCGGCATCCAGTCCGACTGCTCGTCGCAGCGGTAGTGCACCGCCGTACCGCCCGCGAGGGAGACCGAGGCCGTCCACAGCGGGTAGTCGGGGGCCGGGACGAGGACCTCGTCGCCGTCGTCGAGCAGCGCCTGCATCGACATCTGGATCAGCTCGGAGACGCCGTTGCCGAGGTAGACGTCCTCGACGGAGAGGTGGATGCCCTTGGTCTCGTAGTGGCTCATCACCGCGCGGCGGGCGGACAGCAGGCCCTTCGCGTCGCCGTAGCCGTGCGCCTCGGAGAGGTTCCGGAGGACGTCCTCCAGGATCGCGGGCGGGCACTCGAAGCCGAAGGCGGCCGGGTTGCCGGTGTTCAGCTTGAGGATGCGATGACCCGCGGCTTCGAGCCGCATCGCCTCTTCGAGCACCGGGCCCCGGATTTCGTAACAGACGTTGGCGAGCTTCGTGGACTGGATCACCTGCATGACGAGAGCTTACGGCGGGCGGGCGGCGAATGCGCCGTGTCCTCGGACACGTCGGGTACGTCGGGTACGTCGGGCACGCCGGGTACGTCGGGCACGTCGGGCGACGGGGCGGGGCGGGGCGCGCTCGGGCGGGGCCGGGCGGGGCCGGGGTGCGCCCGGAATGCGGACCTGTCGTGATCCCTACAATGCGGGGCCATGAGCTTCGAGGACCCTGACAGACCGGTGCGCGGACGCCGCCGGCACGCCTCCGCCCGGCGGGGGCGCGGGGCGGTGTGGCTGGTCGCCGTCGGCGGGGCGGCGGTGCTCGGCCTCGGCGCGGTGGCGCTGACCGGCGGGGGAGGGGCCAAGCGGCCCGCCGAACGGGACGCGGACGGCGGCGGCCTGCCCGCGCTGATCCAGGCGGACCCGGAGCGGAGCGGTGCCGCCCCGGCGCCGGACCCGAGCCGCGGCGCGAGCCGCCCGGCGGCCCCCGGCCCGTCGACGGCCCGCCCCTCCCCGTCCGGCCCGCCCTCGGCGGCCCCCTCGGAGCCCTCCGCCACGGCGGCCCCTCCCACGGAGGCCGCGCCCGCCGCCGCGCCCACCGCCTCCGGCGGCACCGGGACGCCCGGCAAGCCGGGCCGGGGGCGCGGCAACGGCAAGGGGCCGCGCTGAGACCGGGCGGCCCGGGGGCCGCACCGGCCCCGGGGTAGGTTGGCTGGTCATGTGGGTTGTGAGTGCTTCCGGATGCCGGTGGCTGGGGGCGGGCGGAGCGCTCGCCGTCGCCGCCGGGGGGTATGCGGCCGGGGCCCTGCCGGTGGTCGGCGGGGGCGGGCTGTGGGCGCCGCGCGGGGGCGGGGCCGAGACCGCCGGGGCCGTCGTGGCGGCGGCCGGACTGACGCTGCTCGTCGCCGTCTGGTGGCGGTACGGCGTGCTGCTGGCGCGCGGCGCCGCCGGGGGCGTGACCGGGACGCTCGCCGCGTGGTGCGCGCCGCTGCTGCTCGCGCCGCCGCTGCACAGCGCGGACGTCTACAGCTACGTCGCGCAGGGCGCGATGGTCCTGGAGGGGCACGACGTCTACGGCGCCGGGCCCTCCGTGCTCGGACCCGGCGAGCTGGGGGCGGACGCGGCGGCGAGCGTCGGCGGGAACTGGACCGACACCCCGGCACCGTACGGCCCCGTCTTCCTGCTCCTCGCCGAGGCGGTGGTGAAGCTGACCGGCGGCTCCGTCGTCCCGGCCGTCCTGCTGCTGCGGCTGGTCGCGGTCGGCTCGCTGGCGCTCCTCGTGTGGGCGGTGCGCGGCTTCGGACGCGGCGACGGCGCCCTGTGGCTCGCCGTGCTCAACCCGCTGCTGCTGGTCCACGTCGTCGGCGGCACGCACAACGACGGCCTGATGGCCGGGCTCATGCTCGCGGGCGTGCTGCTCGCCGTGCGCGGGCGGTGGGTCCTCGGCAGCGCGCTCGTCGGCTGCGCCGTGATGGTGAAGTCGCCGGCGGCCGTCGCGCTGCTCTTCATCGCGGTGATCGTCGCCCGGCGCGGCGGGCTCCTCAAGGGGCTGGTCCTTCCCCCGGCCGTCGCCGGGGCGGTCGCGGCCGGGGCGAGCCTGGTCTCCGGGACCGGCTTCGGCTGGCTGGGGACGCAGTCCGTCGCCGGGGCCATCCACACGCCGCTGTCGCTCACCAGCGACCTCGGCCTCGCGCTCGGGACGCTGGTCGCGGACGACCCCGAACCGGTCAAGGCCGTCGTGCAGAAGCTGGGCCTGCTCGCCGCCGTCGTGATCGTCTGCCTGCTCGCGTGGCGGGCGCACCGGGGCCGGATCGATCCCGTCCTCGGCCTCGGCTACGGCCTGCTCGCCCTGGTCGCGCTCTCCCCGATGGTGCAGCCCTGGTACCTGCTGTGGGGCACCGTCGCCGTCGCGGCCGTCGCCTGGCACAGCCGCGCCGGGCAGGTGCTCGCCGTGCTCTCGGCGGCGCTCGTGTACGAGACCCAGCCCTCCGGCCACACCCCCTGGTACGGCTTCGTCGCCGCCGGCCTGGTCCTGGCCCTCGGCGCGCTCTGGCTCCGCCGGGACCGCTGGCCGTCGGCGGCCGGACCCGCGCCCGCCCCCGCCGACGCGGTCCGGACCGCCTAGACCGGCGTCCGGGCCGTCTGGACCGGCGTTCGGGCTGCCTGGACCGGTGTCCGGGCCGTCTAGACCGGCGTCCGGCGGATCGCGCGGCCCGCGAGGACGTCCGTGCGGCGGCCGTCCTCGATGACGAAGCGGCCGTCCACCAGGACGTGCGGGATGCCGGTGGGGAGGGTGCGGGGGGAAGCGTACGTGGCTCCCGACGCGACCGTCGCCGGATCGAAGAGCACCAGGTCGGCGACGTACCCCTCCTTCACCAGGCCCCGGTCGGGGAGCCTCAGGCGGGCCGCCGGGCGGGAGGTCAGGTGGGCGACGCACTCCTCCAGGGTGAGGACGCCCTCCTCGCGGACGTAGCGGCCGAGGTACTCGGGGAAGGTGCCGTAGGCGCGCGGGTGCGGCTTGGCGCCCTGCAGGATGCCGTCCGAGCCGCCGGTGTGGACGCGGTGGCGCATGATCGCCCGCACGTTCTCCTCGTGGCCGACGTGCTGGAGGATCGTCGAGCCGAGCCGGTCGGCGAGGAGCAGCGCCCGCGCCTCCTCCCAGCCGGCGAGCCGCCGCCCCACCCGGTCCGCCAGGGCGGTCTCCGTGACGCCCGAGACCTCGACCGTCGACCAGTCGACCGGCACCCCGTGGCAGCCGTCCGAGCCGGTCACCTCCAGGTCGTGGCGGATCCGGTCCGCCGTCGGGCCGTCCGCGAGACGGGCGAGGACCGCCTCGGGGCCGCCCTCCTGCGCCCACGACGGGAGCAGGGCGAGGAGGGTGGTGCAGCCGGGGGTGTAGGGGTACGTGTCGAGGCTGAGGTCGGCGCCCGCCTCCAGGGCCCGGTCCAGCAGGGCCAGGAGCTCCGGGGCGCGGCCCTCGTTCTCCCCGAAGTTCAGGGTGGCGTGGGCGAGGTGGAGCGCGCAGCCCGCCTCCCGGGTGAGCGCGATCATCTCCTCGTACGCGCGCAGCGCCCCCGCGCCGTAACTCCGGTGGTGGGGGCAGTAGTAGCCGCCGTACTCCGCCACCACCCGGCACAGTTCGGTGAGTTCGGCGTCGGGGGCGTACATGCCGGGGGTGTAGGTGAGGCCGGAGGACATGCCGACCGCGCCCTGCTCCAGGCCCTCGGCGACCAGTCGGCGCATCCGGTCCAGCTCGGCCGGGGTCGCCGGGCGGTCCGCCCAGCCCATCGCGTACATCCGGACGGTGCCCTGCGGGACGAGGTAGGCGGCGTTCACCGCGATGCCCTCGCCGCCGTGCGCGGTGTCGAGCCGGTCCAGGTACTCGCCGACCGTCCGCCAGTCGAAGTCCAGGGCCGTGTCCCCGGGGCCGCCGCCGTTCCAGCCGGTGATCGCCCGCCGCACCTCCTCGCGGGTGCGGTCGTCCACCGGGGCGTACGACAGGCCGTCCTGGCCCAGGACCTCCAGGGTGACCCCCTGCGCGGCCTTGGCGCTGTGGTCCGGGTCGCGGAGCAGCGCCAGGTCGCTGTGGGCGTGCATGTCGACGAAGCCGGGGGAGAGGACCAGGCCCTCCGCTTCGACGCTCCGGCGGGCCGTCGGCCGCTGGCAGCCGGCCGCCGCGGCCTCCTGCACGACCGACACGATCCTGCCCCGCTCCACCGCCACGTCGGCGCGGTAGGAGGGGCCGCCGGAGCCGTCGACGACCTCGGCGTCACGGAAGACGAGATCCATCATCCCGGGCCCCGCTCAGAAGAAGGTGCGGACGTAGTCGACGACCGTGCCGTCCGCCTCGACCAGCGGGATCAGCTGCCACTTGTCGAAGGAGGTGCACGGGTGGGACAGGCCCATCCCGACCCAGTCGCCGACCTCGACGTCTGCGCCGTCCCCGGTGCGCAGCCACGCGTGCTGGTCGGAGAGGGCCGTGACGGTCACCCCGTCGGCCGGCCTGACCTCGCCGGTCCGGGCGGAGCGCACCACCTGCGCCTCCGGCAGGTGGAGGTCGTGCGCGGCGTCCCGCTTGCCCGCGTTGGTGAAGGCCTGCCCGGCGGACGGCCGGGACACCACCTGCGACCAGAGGCGGAACGCCGGCTGGAGGGCGCCCTCCCCGGGGACCCGGTTGAAGGGGGTCTTCTCGCGGTACTGGCCGTCGTCGTGCGACACGTACGCCCCGGAGCGCAGCAGCTTGAGGACCGGGAGGGAGAGTCCGGGGATCTCCGCGAAGACGTCGGCGACCGCGTCGAACCAGGCGCTGCCGCCCGCGCTCACCACGATCTCGCCCACGGACGGGTCGAAGCGGCCGTCCTCGTCGAAGGCGGCGGCGAGCCCGGTCAGCCGGCGCAGCCAGGCGCGGACCGACTCCCCGTCGGCGCCCGGGACCTCGGCCTCGTAGCCGGCGACGCCGACGAGCCGCAGGGTGCCGGTCGCGGCGATCGCGTCGGCGACGGCCGCGCACTCCGCCTCGGTACGGGCGCCGGTACGGGCCCCCTCGCCCGCGCCCAGCTCCACGACGACGTCCAGCGGCCGGCGGGCCCCGGCCGCGCGCAGCGCCCCGTCCATCAGCTCGACCCCGCGCACCGAGTCGGCGTAGCAGACCAGGCGGAAGTCCGGGTGCGCGTCCAGCTCGGCGGAGAGCCAGCGCAGCGCCACCGGGTCGACGACCTCGTTGGCGAGGAAGATCCGGTCGACGCCGTGCGCGCGGTAGACCCGGACCTGATGGGGGACGGCGGCCGTGATCCCCCAGGCGCCGTGCTCGATCTGGCGCCGGAAGAGGACCGGCGCCATCGAGGTCTTGCCGTGCGGGGCGAAGGCGAGGCCGTGCCGCTCGGCGTACTCCTCCAGGGCGCGCAGGTTGTGCTCGACGGACTCGGCGGAGAGGGCGAGGACCGGGGTGGTGAAGCCGCCGGTGAAGAGGGAGCGGCGCTGGGCGGCCAGCTCGCCGACGGTCAGGCCCTCGGCGTCCGGCGGCAGGCCCTTGAAGCGGTGGTCGACGCGCTCGTCCGACAGGTCGGTCGGCATGGATCCCTCCTCCAGGTGTTGCGTTGTGTGCAACGCCCATTGCGTATATCGCTCACCGCTGTCTAACATCCGGGCCGAGGCCGGGTCAATGGACACGGCACCGACGGTCCCGGGGCCCGGGGCCGGGGGCCGGGCCCTCAGACCCCTGGGGTCCGGGCGCCTCCGGACCTCCGGGCCTCCGGACCTCAGGCCCCCGGGGTCCGGGCACCCCCGGACCTCGGACCCTCAGACCCCTGGGGGTCCGGGCACCCCAGACCCCCCAGACCCCCAGGACCCGCAGGAGCGTGACCATGGCTGAGACCGAGGCCGTTTCCCTGCCCGGACCCCCGCCCCCCGAGGTCGTCTGTCTGGGCGAGTCCATGGTGACCTTCCTGCCCTCCCGGCCGGGCCGCCTCGCCGACGTCCCCGCCTTCACCCGCGCCATCGGCGGCGCCGAGTCCAACGTCGCCTGCGCCCTCGCCGCCGCGGGACACCGCGCCCGCTGGGTCGGCCGGGTCGGCGCCGACGGCTTCGGCGACCACCTGCTGACCGCCATCGCAGCGTACGGAGTCGACACCGGCGCGGTCCGCCGCGACCCGCACCGGCCCACCGGCGTCTACTTCCGCACCGACGCCGACCGCGCCACCGACGCCCACGAGGTCGTCTACTACCGGGCCGGCTCCGCCGCCTCCGCCATGGACCCGACCACCGTCCCGTACGACACCGTCGGCGACGGCCGCGTCCTCCACCTCACCGGCATCACCGCCGCGCTCTCCGACGGCTGCCTCGCCCTGCTGCGGGAGCTCACCGCCCCGCGCCCCGGCCGCCCCCTGATCTCCTTCGACGTCAACCACCGGCCCTCGCTCTGGCACGACGACCGCGCCCCCGGGGCACTGCGCGAGCTCGCCCGCCGCGCCGACCTCGTCCTCGTCGGCGCCGACGAGGCGGAACGCCTCTGGGGCGCCGCCGATCCCCTCGCCGTCCGCGCGCTGCTGCCGGAGCCGGCGACGCTGGTCGTCAAGGGCGGCGAGGGGGCGGCGGTGGCCTTCGAACGCACCCCGGAGGCCGGCTTCCCGGAGCCCGGCCCGCCGGGCGGGGCCGGGGCGCGGCCGGTGGCCGGGGCCGGCGGAGCGGCTGGGGCGACTGGAGCGGCCGAGGTTCCGGACGCGGCCGGCGGGTGCGCGGAGGCCGGCGGGTGTGCGGAGGCCGGGGGGAGGGACGCCGTCACCGTCGTGCCGGCGCCCCGGGTCGAGGTCGTCGCCACCGTCGGGGCCGGCGACGCCTTCGCCGCGGGCTTCCTCTCCGCGCTCCTGCGCGGACTGCCCATGACCGCCCGGCTCCGGCACGGCCACCTCGCGGCCGCGGCCGCCCTCACCGTCCCCGGCGACCTCGCCGCCCCGCCCCGGCGCGCCCTCGCCGACCGCCTCGCCGGGCTCGACGCCGACGCCTGGGGGAGACTGCACCTCGGCCCCGGCTGGACGGCGGCCGACGAGGAGGTACGTACCCGATGAGCCAGACCGTCGACCGCGCGCTCAGCATCCTGCCGCTGCTCGCGCAGGGCCCCGCCGACCTGGGTCAGGTCGCCGACCGGCTCGGCGTCCACAAGTCCACCGCCCTGCGACTGCTCCGCACCCTCCACGAGCACGGCCTCGTCTACCGGCAGCAGGACCAGCGCTACCGCCTCGGCGCCCGCCTCTTCGCCCTCGCGCAGGAGGCCGTCGAGAACCTCGACGTCCGCGAGATCGCCCACCCGCACCTCGCCGCCCTCAACGACCGCACCGGCCACACCGTCCACCTCGCCGTCCACGAGGACGGCGAGGTGCTGTACATCGACAAGGTCGAGAGCCGCTACCCCGTGCGCATGTACTCGCGCATCGGCAAGCCCGTCGCGATCACCGTCGCCGCCGTCGCCAAGCTGCTCCTCGCGGACCTGCCCGAGCCCGAGCGGCGCGCCCTCGCCGTCAAGCTCGACTACCCCCGCTACACGCCCCGTTCGACCCCCGACGCCGCCGCCTTCCTCCAGGAGCTGGCCACCGTGCGCGAGCAGGGCTGGGCCACCGACCTCGGCGGCCACGAGGAGTCCATCAACTGCGTCGCCGCCCCGGTCCGCGGCGCCGACGGCCGGGTCGTCGCCGCCCTGTCGGTCTCGGCCCCCAACGTGGTCGTCACCGCCGACGAACTGCTCGCCCTGCTGCCCCAGGTGCGGCGCACGGCGGAGGCGATCAGCCACGACTACTCCGGCACCACCCCAACGAAGGAAACAGAGGCACCCGTCGATGAGTGAGAAGACCGCGATCACCCCCGCCACCCACACGGCCCCGCCCGCGAAGTTCTCGCACGGCGTGCGCAAGGGGAACATCCTCCAGGTCGCCGGCCAGGTCGGCTTCCTCCCGGCCGTGGAGGGGCAGCCGCCGACCCCGGCCGGCCCGACCCTGCGCGAGCAGACCCTCCAGACCCTCGCCAACGTCAAGGCGATCCTGGAGGAGGGCGGCGCGAGTTGGGACGACGTGATGATGATGCGCGTCTACCTCACGGACGTCGACCACTTCGCCGAGATGAACGCGCTCTACAACCAGTACTTCGAGGAGCAGGACCTCAAGGCCCCGCCCGCCGCCCGCACCACCGTCTACGTCGGCCTGCCCAAGGGCCTGCTCATCGAGATCGACGCGCTCGCCGTCCTGGACTGAACCCCCGGGGGGTCCGCTCACAGCCGCGTCGGCCATACTGCCGCCGTGGAGCAGAGCAACGGACCCATACAGCAGCCCCTGCGCGCCGCTTCGGCCGACCCGGGCTTCATCCCCGGCCTCACGGGCCTGGCGAGCCCGTTCAAGGACGCCGCGCCCAAGAGCTCGGCCGAGGACGCGCCCGAGGACGCCGTCCCGGAGGCCTCGGACGGCGCGGAGGCCGGCGAGGCGCCCGAGAGCGAGGCCGGGGCCGCGTCCCGGCCCGAGCCGGGCGACGGCCCCTCCTTCGAGGCCGCCGACCGGCGGGGGCGGATCGTGGCCGACGCCGAGGGCGTCCGGCTGAGCTACGACGAGGAGGCGTGCGAGTTCCGCTGGGACGAGCTCGCCGCCGTCGAGAGCGCGAAGGGCCGCTTCGGCAAGCGGTTCACCGTCGTCGTGCACACCCCTGACCGGCGCTGGTACCCGATCGAGCTCATCGCGCCGGACAGGGGGCACATCGCGGGCTGGGAGGCCGAGCTGGACGCGGTCCTCGACGCCTACTTCGACGAGGCGTCCTGACGTCTCCCCGTCGGACCGTCAGCAGTACTGCGCCTGCTTGCCGATGGAGCGGTACATGCAGTCCGCGTTCTCCAGGAGCTGGAGGACGGCGTCGCGGTTGCGGCTCGTCTCGCGCTCGATGACCTCGTCCGGCGGGTAGAAGCCGCCGTTCCAGGACGAGGTCGGGTACATCTCGAAGGTGTATCCGAAGATCTTGTGGGCGCCCCACAGGTAGTCGTCGATCGAGCCGTCCGTGATGTAGAGGTCGCTGGACTGCTCGGCGGTGTAGCCGTTGCTGGTGGCCATCTTGCCGCCCACGGTGGCGAACGCGTCGCGGTCGTCCTGGGTCATGCCGGGGGCGGTGTCGGCGTTGGTCCAGCCGAAGGGCCACAGGACCAGCTCGCTGTACGTGTGGAAGTCGATGCCGGCCTTGATCTGCTGGGTGCCGCCCACCACGCGGGAGCGGACGAAGTCGGCGACGACCTTCACCTCGGGGGCGGACTCGGGGGCGGCGCCCCGGTAGGTCTCGGAGCTCTTGGAGCCGGAGGAGCCGCCGCAGCAGCCCCACTTGTAGTCCCAGTTCCGGTTCATGTCCGTGCCGATGTACGAGGAGCCGGAGTTGGGCTGCCGGTTCTTGCGCCAGCTGCGGTAGGAGCCGGTGGCGATGTCGTACTCGCCGCCGTCCGGGTTGAGGTCGGGCACGATCCAGATCTCGCGGCCGTTCACCGCGGCGGTGATCCGGGGGTCGGTGCCGTATCCCGCGCCCAGCTCGCGCAGCAGGTACAGCGCCATCTCGACGGTGAGGTGCTCACGGGCGTGCTGGTGGTGGGTGAAGAGGACCTCCGGCTCGTTCTCGTCCACGGCCACGTTGTCGCTGATCTTGACGGCGACGATGTCCCGGCCCTGGTAGCTCTTGCCGATGACCCGCTTGCTCATGATCGACGGGTACGCGGCCAGCCGCTGGTCGATCTCCGCCGTCATCTCGGCGTGGTTGTGGTACTTCGCGTCGGCGGAGGGGAAGTCGAGCGGCCCGAGCGCGGAGCGGCCGGCCTCGCCCCGGTCCGGCGGGGCGGGCAGGGCGACCGGCTCGTAGCCGAGGGCCTTGAGCCGGGCGAGCTCCCGCGCGTCGGCGCTGACCACGACCGAGCGGGCGTCGACCTCGTCGATCGAGACGCCGGTGGCGGTCAGCGCGGAGCGGTCGGCGGGGGTGGAGGGCCCGGCGACCTCGTACTGCCGGATCACCTCCTCGCCGCTCCTGGCGGCGCTCGCCGGATCGGCTCCGGCGGGTGAGGAGAGGGCGGAGAGGGGCGCCGCGAGGGCGAGCGCCACGAGGGCCGCGAGGGTGGCGGACCTTCTGCCGCTTCGGGGACGTCGCATGGTGTCTCCTGGGTGGGGAGTGTGGGGGAGTGCGACAACAGGTGCGGGTGTCCGGGGCACATGGTGGGGCCATGTCATGGACGGGTCAAGGTGGGAAGTTCGGCCATGGTCGCTGCCACGCTAGGTGACGGCGCGGCCGGCGGGGCGGTACGGCGCCCCGGGGGCGAGGGGCGGTGCTGTCGGAAGTGCGGGGCGGTGCTGCCGGGAACGCGGTACGGCGCCCCGGGGACCCCGCTACGGCGCCGCCCGGGAACGCGGCACGGCGCCGCCGGAGGACCGGCGGCGCCGCGATGGGGGTTCGGGGGACCGGGACCGCGGCCGCGCGTGCGGCCGCGGCCGCGGTTACGGCAGGGCGTGGACGTGCGCGCCGACCGCGTTCGACCAGGCGTTGCCGGCCGTCGCGTCCCAGTTGGTGGACCAGGTCATGGCGCCCCGCAGGGTCGGCCAGGCCTGGGCGGGCTTGAAGGTGCCGCAGCCCGTCAGCTTGGTGAGGCAGTCGATCGCGCTGTTCACGACCGCCGGGGCGACGTAGCCGCTGCCCGCGCCCCGGGTGGAGGCGGGGACGCCCAGGCCGACCTGGGACGGGTCGAGGCCGCCCTGGATCTGGATGCAGGCGAGCGCGGTGAGGAAGTCCACCGAGCCCTGGCTGTAGACCTTGCCGTCGCAGCCGAGCATCGAACCGCTGTTGTAGTACTGGGTGTTGACCACCGTGAGGATGTCCTTCACGGCGAGCGCGGTCTTGAAGTACTCGGTGCCCGTGGACTGCATGTCGATGGTCTGCGGGGCCATCGTCAGCACCATCTTCGGGCCCGCCAGGGCGGACAGCTGGCGCAGCGCCTTGGTCAGGTAGGTGGAGTTGATGCCGTGTTCGAGGTCGATGTCGATCCCGTTGAAGCCGTACTCCTGGAAGAGCGCGTAGGCGCTGTTCGCGAAGGCGGTGGCGCTGGCGTCGCTGTTGATCGTGACGTTGCCCTTCTCGCCGCCGACCGAGATGATCACCGACTTGCCGGCCGCCTTCTTGGCCGCGACGTCGGCCTTGAAGTCGGCCACCGAGGCGTAGCCGACGGCCGGGTCGAGGTTGAAGGTGATCTGGCCGGGCGTGGCCGTCGAGTCCGCGAAGGAGACGGCGATGATGTCGTACGCGGCCTGGACGTCCCGCAGCTTCTGCTTCGCGGCGCCGTTGTCGAAGTTCTGCCAGTAGCCGGTGACCGCGTGCTTCGGGACGGCCGGGTTGTCGCCACCGCCTCCGCCGGTCTTGGCCGTACGGGCGCTCACGGGGGCCGACTTGGCGGACTCGCCCGCCGCGTTGGAGGCCGCGACCTGGAAGGAGTACGCGGTGTCGGCGGCGAGGCCGGTGACCGTGGTGGAGGTGCCGCTGATGGTCGCGGCGAGCGCGCCGTCCCGGTACACCTTGTAGCCCGTCGCGCCGGAGACCGCGCCCCAGCTCAGCGGGACCGCGCTGGTGGTGGGCGTGCCGGCGGCGAGCCCGGCCGGGGTGCCGGGGACGACCGGGTCGGGGTCCTGGCCGCCGCCCCCGTCGGGGCCGTAGACGCTCACGTCGTCCACGAAGTAGGCGGCGGTGCCGTACCACCCGTGCGTGTAGACCTCGACCGAGGTGGTGGACGCCCCGGTGGTGAAGCTGGTGGTCAGCTGCTTCCACGACGGGGAGTCGGGCGTCCAGGTGGAGACGGTGCCGGTGCCGGTCCCGGTGCCGCTCGCGCCGAGGTAGGCGTAACCGCCCTGGACCCAGGCGCTCAGCGTGTAGGTGGAGTTGGGCTTCACGGCCACGGTCTGCACGCACTTGGCGTTGTCGAGACCGGCGGGGAGGGCCTTGAGGGCGCCGGCTCCGGTGCGGGCCGGGCTGGTGACGGCGGTGCCGCTGCCGGCCGAACAGGACCAGTTCGCCAGGCCGTTCTCGAAGCCGGCGTTCCGGGCGTTGTTGACGTCGGCGGCCAGGGCGGTGCCGGCGCCGCCGACCAGGGCGAGGCCGGATCCGACGGCGAGCGCGAGCGCTCCGCCGATCCAGCGGCGCGCGGCCGGGCGGGTGGTGGTGCGGTCCACGTGCATCCTCCGGTGGGGGAGTCGGGAGCTGGAGGTGCCGTACGTCGTCGTACGGGGGAACTGCGGTCAGGGATGGGGATGGGGATGGAGATCGGGAGGTGGCCACCGCCGTCGTCGCACCAAGTTGGTCCAGACCAATTGCGTTGTCAAGACCTCTGGCACGGACCGGCGGTGAGCGGAGTCCGGGAGTCCGGTGACGGGAAAGGGGGTGCGAGTTGACGGATTGTGTGTTCACCACCCCGGTCCGCGTGGATAAAGTGCGGAACAGCCGTACCGAGGGGACGGGAAGGGCGGTGCGGGCGGGAAGGGACGCGTGCGCCGGGAACGGCCGGCGCGGGCCGGAAGCGCCCGCCCGGTGGAAGCGGCCCGTACGGCCGGAACCGGTCCGTACGGCGGAAGCGGCGGGAACGGCCGGTGCGGGCCGGCGGGGACGGGGGGCTCACGTGCCGACAGCGATCGCGGTCACCGGTGCCGATCTCGTGCTGCCGCCCACCGATCAGGCGACTCCCAACGCCGCCGTCCTCGCCGACCCCGCCGCCCGGACCCTCGACGACTCCGTCACCGAGCTCCGCCGCCTCGTCGACCGCTTCGGACACGTCCTCGTCGTCTGCCCCTCCTCCGCGCCGCCCGCCGTCGCCCACCGCCTCCACACCGTCCGCGGCCTCCTGGAGAGCGACCGGATCGCCCTGGTCAGGACCGACCTGCCGCCGCTCGGCGCCGCCGTCCTCGTCCGCCAGCTCCGCCAGCTCTCCGCCTGCGACTTCAGCCCCGGCGTCCTCGCCTCCGCCGCCCGGCTCCTCGCCCACTACATCTACGCGGGCGCCGTCCTCGGCTCCGTCTCCCGCCTCGACCGCGTCCCCGTCACCCTCGGCTCCCACCTCAAGGGCTGGCTGCCCGGCGCCCACTTCGCCGTCCTCGCCGGACCCACCCCCCGGATCGTCCGCGTCGGCGCCGACGAAACCGCCTTCGAAGGGCCCGAGTTCACCACCCGGCTGCTGATCGCCCGGGGCCAGCTCGCCACCGAGTGGCCCACCACCGACCTCGCCCCCCGCTGGGCCGTCGCGGGCCCCGTCGAGGAGACCGCCCTGCCCGCCTCCTCGCCCGCCTGGTGGGGCACCCCCAAGCTCACCGAGTTCGCCGCCCACCTCCCCGACCTGCCCGTCCTCTATCAACTCGTCGCCTCGGTGCGCCGCGAGACCTGCCACTGGTGCGGCATGGAACTCATCGGCGACCGCTGCGGCTTCTGCGCCGCCCCCCTGGCCCGCACCACCCTCCCGGCCCCGGCCGGCCGGTGACCCGATGAACGAGGAAACCCGATGAACTCCCGCCAGCGCCGCGGCGTCATCCTGCTGCTGCTCTCCGTCCTCTGCGCCCTCGGCGCCTTCGCCGGCGTCCTCGCGGTCATCAGCGACGTGAACGCCAAGGTCGGGCCGGAGACCACCGCGTACCGGGTCAAGAGCGACGTCAAGCCCTATGTGCGGCTGAGCGCGGGCCAGTTCGAGAAGATCTCCATGCCCGAGCGCTGGCTCTCCGGGACCGCCGTCACCGACCTCGCCCAGATCGAGGGCAAGATCGCCGTCACCACCCTCAAGGCCGGCTCGCTCCTCCAGAAGGACATGATCGTCCCCCGGCCCGAACTCCGCCCCGGCGAGCAGGAGATCGCCATCATGATCGACGCCGCCACCGGCGTCGCCGGCAAGATCACCCCCGGTGCCACCGTCAACATCTACGCCACCTTCGCCGGCGACAAGAAGGACGAACCCAGCCAGTCCCGCCTCCTCGTCGCCGCCGCCCGCGTCATCGACGTCGGCACCCTCACCCCCTTCGTCAAGCAGAAGTCCGGCTCCGGCTCCCGCACCGCCACCGAAGCCGTCCCCATCACCTTCGCCCTCTCCGCCCAGGACACCCAGCGCGTCGCCTACGCCGAATCCTTCGCGGAGCACGTACGCCTCGCCCTGGTCGCCCCCTCCGCCGACGGCGCCCCCGCCCGCCCCGCCCCCGGCGACCGCACCTACACGCTCGACAAGGACAAGTGAGGCCCGGCCATGCCCACCAGGATCCTGCCGGCCGTCGGCGACCCCGACGCGGCCCGGGCCCTCGCCACCCTCCTCGGCCAGCTCCCCGACACCGAGCCCGCCCCGCCCGTCCCTGACTCCACCCAGCTCGTCGACGCCCTCGCCCGGCTCGCCGCCGAGTCCCTCGACGCGCTACCCGAGGTCGTCCTCGTCCACGAGCGGATCGGCCCCGTCCCCGCCCTCGACCTCGTCCGCGAGGTCGCCCTCCGCTTCCCCGCCGTCGGCGTCGTCCTCATCACCGCCGACTCCGGCCCCGGACTGCTCTCCGCCGCCATGGACTCCGGCGCCCGCGGGCTCGTCTCCCTCCCGCTCGGCTACGAGGAGCTCGCAGGCCGCGTCCAGGCCGCCGCCCAGTGGTCCGCCGGCTTCCGCCGCCACCTCGGCGGCGGCGCCGCCGAACTCCTCGGGGGCCCCGGCGGCACCGTCGTCACCGTCAGCGGCGCCAAGGGCGGCGTCGGCACCACCCTCACCGCCGTCCAGCTCGCCCTCGCCGCCCGCGCCGCGGGCCGCACCGTCGCCCTCGTCGACCTCGACCTCCAGAGCGGCGACCTCGCCTCCTACCTGGACGTCCAGTTCCGCCGCTCCGCCGCCGACCTCGCCGCCATCACCGACATCTCGCCCCGCGTCCTCCAGGACGCCGTCTACGTCCACGAGACCGGGCTCTCCCTGCTCCTCGCCCCCGCCGAGGGCGAACGCGGCGAGGAGGTCACCGACCGCGCCGCCCGCCAGATCATCAGCGCCCTGCGCGGCCGGCACGAGGTCGTCGTCGTCGACTGCGGCTCCCGCCTCGACAGCGCCAACGCCGCCGCCGTCGAGACGGCCGACACCGCCCTCCTCGTCACCACCCCCGACGTCATCGCCGTCCGCGCCGCCCGGCGGACCGTACGGATGTGGGAACGGCTCCAGGTCCGCAAGGCCGAGACCACCGTGACCCTCGTCAACCGCCACTCCCGCACCACCGAGATCCAGCCACCCCTGGTCCAGAAGATCACCGGCACCCGGATCGCCGCCGTCACCGTCCCCGCCGCCTACAAGGAACTCCAGGCCGTCGTCGACGCCGGCCGCCTCCACGAACTCGACGCCCGCTCCACCGTCAAGCAGGCCCTGTGGACCCTCGCCGGCGAACTCGGCCTCACCGGCCCCCCGGCCTCCCCCGCCCCCGGCAAGCAGCTCGCCCGCGCCGGCGACCGCGGCTCGCTGGGGCTGCGCCGCCGCGGCGGAGGACGCTGAGCCATGCGCCGGCAGCGGGGGAGGGGAGACGGGGGCCAGGTGGCGGTGGAGTTCGCCGGCATGGTGCCCCTGATCCTGCTGACCATGGCGCTGCTGTGGCAGGTGGTGCTGGTGGGGTACGCGTACACCCTCGCCGCCAACGCGGCGGACGAGGCGGTACGGGCCTGCGCGGTCGGCGGGGACGGCTCGGCGGCGGGCGAGCGCCATCTCGACGGGGCCTGGGAGGGCACGGCCACCTGCGGCACGCCCTCCGGCGGCATGGTCACGGCCGAGGCCATCGTCCAGATCCCCCTCCTCTTCCCCGGCACGGCGGGTTTCGTGCCCGCGAAGGCGACGGCGGGCGCGGTGTACGAGGTGTACGAGGGGACGGGGGAGAGGCCATGAGGCGGACGAGGGTGGGGCGGGGCCTCGCCCGGCCGGGCGGCACGGGCCCGCGGGACGACGCCCCTCGGAGTCGTACACGATCTTCTTCCGTGCGCGGGGGACGGAACGGGGACGGGGACCGCGGGCAGGTCGCCCTCGAATACCTCGGCTTCCTGCCCGTCCTGCTGCTCGTCGGGCTCGCCGGGCTCCAGCTCGGGCTCGCCTCGTACGCCGCGCAGCAGGCGGGGACGGCGGCGCGGGCGGCGGCGCGGGCCGAGAGCGACGACGACGAGACGACCAGCGCCGGGGCGGCGGCAGCGGCCGCCGTGTCCGGGTGGATCACGACCCGCGTCGGAGGCGGCCCGAGCGGGGACGAGTACACCGCCACCGTCACCGTCGACATCCCGAAGGTCGTCCCCTTCTGGTCCTTCGACCCGGTCACCAGGTCCGCCACCATGCCCCTGCCCGCATCGCCCGAGGAGGGCCCATGAGCCTGCGCGCCCGCATGCACCACACCGGGGACGACCCGCGCGCCCTCGGGCCCGGCGGCGGCCGGGAGGACGGCCACCTGGTCGCGTCCTTCCGCGCCAAGCTCCTGGAGGAGATCGACCTCACCGAGATGTCCGCGCTGGCGGCGGCCGAGCGCCGCGCCCGGCTCGAACGCGTCCTCGGCCACATCATCAGCCGCGAGGGCCCGGTCCTCTCCACCGACGAACGCGGCCGGCTGATCCGCCGCGTCGTCGACGAGGCCCTCGGCCTCGGCGTCCTCGAACCGCTCCTCGAAGACGCCTCCATCACCGAGATCATGGTCAACGGCCCCGACCAGATCTACATCGAGCGCGGCGGCCGCGTGGAGCTCCTCCCGCTCCGCTTCGCCTCCCACGACCAGCTGATGCAGACCATCGAGCGGATCGTCTCCACCGTCAACCGCCGCGTGGACGAGTCGAACCCGATGGTCGACGCCCGCCTCCCCTCCGGCGAACGCGTCAACGTGATCATCCCGCCGCTCGCCCTCACCGGCGCCACGCTCACCATCCGCCGCTTCCCCCGCGCCTACACCCTCCACGAGATGATCGGCCTCGGCTCCCTCGACGAGCAGATGCTGCTGCTCCTGTCCGGCCTGGTCCAGGCGAAGTTCAACATCATCGTCTCCGGCGCCACCGGCACCGGCAAGACGACCCTCCTCAACGCCCTCTCCGGCCTCGTCCCCGAAGGCGAGCGGATCATCACCATCGAGGACTCCGCCGAGCTCCAGCTCCAGCAGTCCCACGTCATCCGCCTCGAAGCGCGCCCGCCCAACATCGAGGGCCGCGGCCAGGTCACCATCCGCGACCTCGTCCGCAACTCCCTCCGGATGCGCCCCGACCGGATCATCGTCGGCGAGGTCCGCGGCGGCGAGACCCTCGACATGCTCCAGGCCATGTCCACCGGCCACGACGGCTCCCTCGCCACCGTCCACGCCAACTCGGCCGAGGACGCCCTGATGCGCCTCCAGACCCTCGCCTCCATGTCCGAGGTCAAGGTCCCCTTCGAGGCCCTGCGCGACCAGATCAACAGCGCCGTCGACGTCCTCGTCCAGCTCACCCGCCACCCCGACGGCACCCGCCGCGTCACCGAGATCGCGATCCTCGCCTCGCACGGTCGCGAACGCCTCCTCCTCGCCACCGTCTGCCACTTCCAGGCCGAACCGCTCTCCGCCGACGGACGCGTCCACGGCCGCTACGTCCACCACCCGCTCCCGCGCCGCGTCGCCGAACGCCTCTACATGACCGGCCAGCCCGTACCGCCGGCCTTCGGCGTCGCCGCGGACGACACCGAACTCGCCACCCGAGAAGCGAGGTAGGAGCGCCCGATGACCGACCCCTTCTGGCTGACGGCCGGCGCGGCGCTGCTCGCCTGCGTCCTCGGCGTCACCGGCGTCCAGGTGTACGCGAGCGGCGCCAGGCGCCACGCCGCGCTCGTCGCCCGCCTCGACGACACGGCCGCGCCCGAGGCCACCGGCCGCCGCCCGCGCCGCTTCCCGGCCCTGGACCGCCGGGTCCGGCGCACGGCCTTCGGCCGCAACCTGGAGCGGCGGATCGCGGCGACCGGACTCGACGTGACGCCCGGCGAGTTCACGGTCGCCCTCGCGGTGTCGGTGACCGTCCTCTGGATCGTCGGCCAGGCGGCCCTCTCCCCGTTCTTCGGCCCGATCTGCGGCCTGCTCGGGGTCTGGGTGGCGCTCGGCTACCTCAACTGGCAGCGCCAGAAGCGCATCGAGAAGTTCATCAACCAACTCCCCGAACTCTCCCGCATCCTGGCCAACGCCACCCAGGCGGGCCTGGCCCTGCGCATGGCGATCAGCCTGGCGGCGGACGAGATGGAAGCCCCCGCGGGCGACGAACTGGAGAAGGTCGCCCAGCAGCTGGCCGTCGGCACCCCCCTGGACGACGCGCTGGCCGAACTCGCGGAACGCCTCCCCTCCCGCGAACTGGTCGTCCTGGTCACCACCCTGGTCCTCGCCAACCGGGCCGGCGGCACGGTCGTCTCCTCGCTCCGCAACCTCACCGAGACGCTGGAGCAGCGCAAGGAGACCCGGCGCGAGGTCCGCACCCAGCTCTCCCAGGTGAGCATGACGGCGTACGCGGTCCCCGTGATCGGCTTCGGCTCGCTCCTCCTCATCGACAACATGCAGCCCGGGGCCCTCGACCGGATGACCGGCTCCCCGCTCGGCCAGGGCGCGGTGGTCGTGGCGTGCGCGCTGTACGTCCTGGGCTTCGCCGTCATCCGCCGCTTCTCGAAGATCGACGTGTAGGGACGGTGCCGCAGATGACGGACGACATGCCGGAACTCGCCCTCGCCCTCCTCGCGGGCCTCTCCGTCGCCGGCTTCGCGTACGGGCTCCGCCTGTACCGGGCCGACGCCCGCCTCCCCGACGACCTCCGCCTCGCCCTGGAGGTCGGCGCGACCCGCACCGGCGCGGTCGACTCCGCCGTGGACCGCCTCGGCATGCGCTGGTCCCCCGCGGTGCTGCGCTGGATGGGACCCAAGCGGGTCGGCGCGGTCCGCCGCCGCATCGACCTGGCCGGCAACCCCGGCGGCCTGACGATCGACCGGTACGGGGCGCGGCGGGCCGTCTACGGCTTCCTCGGCGGCCTCGGCGGCCTGCTGATGCTCACGAAGGGCTCCTACGTCACCGCCGCCCTCCTCTTCGCCTTCGGCGCCTTCTGGACCGAGGTCGGCATCTGGTCCGCGGTCCGCATCCGCAAGGACCAGATCGAACGCACCCTCCCCGACTTCCTCGACGTCCTCGCCGTCGTCGTCTCCGCGGGCCTCGGCTTCCGCCAGGCCCTGGAGCGGGTCGCGGACAAGTACTCCGGCCCCTGGTCCGACGAACTCCGCATCACCCTGCGCCAGATGGACATGGGCGTCACCCGCCGGCAGGCCTTCGACGAACTCCGCCGCCGCAACGACTCCGAACAGGTCGCCCAGTTCGTGACGGCGCTCCAGCAGGGCGAGGAGCTGGGCGCGCCCATCGTCGACACGCTCATCCAGATCGCCGAGGACATGCGCCGCACGGACGCCCAGAACGCCCGCCGCAAGGCCGCGAAGGCGGTCCCCAAGGCCACGATGGTCATCACGACCCTGATGGTCCCGGCCACCATGATCCTCCTCGGCGCGGGCCTGTTCCTCGGAACGGGGACGGACCTGGGCTCGATCGCGGGGGAGTGAGACGGTGCGACGACGTATGAAACTTCCCCCAACTCCCCACGGAACCCCCGCCCCAGGCCATACCCTTCCGGAGTGCATGGTCCCGCCCGCGACCGGAGCTGACGAACCACCCCGGCTCCCCTGTCCACCACAGGCCCCCCGGGCGTACCGTGCGACTGCGCGAGCGTCAGACCTCGGAGGGGAGCACGATGTACGACGCGATGCTGAAGGCCCTGACCAGAACCCGACTCCACCTGACGTCCCGGGGAGACCGGGGGCAGACGGCGGTGGAGTATCTGGGGATCATCGTGGTGGTGGTGGCGATCGTGGTCGCGATCACGGGCACGGATCTCGGGCAGTCGATCAAGGGCGCCATCAGTCAGAAGATTGCCGAAATCACGGGCGGCGGCGGAGAGTAGCCGACGCTGGGCAGGCGTTCCCGGCCTACGTAGCGGTCATTGCAGGGCTTCTGTTGCTCGGTTTCGTCTACTTCGTCGTGGGGCGGGCAGGCGTTGTGCGGAACGGAGCGCAGACCGCAGCTGACGCCGCAGTTCTCGCTGCCGCTCACGACGCAAGGGAGCAGCTGCGGGAGGGCTGGCTCGGAGTGATCGACGATTCCGCTCAGTGGCAACGGTACGTCGATGGTGACGATTACGACCCATTGCTGGTGTGCCAGGCGGCGGATACCTTCGCCGCCCGCAACGACGCCGAGGTCAAAGGCTGCTCGCCCGCTGGTCTCAGCTTCAAGGTGACAGTGCGCAGCACGGACACGGTGGGCCAGTCCATAGTTCCGGGCACGGAGAACCAGCAGGCCGTGGCTACGGCGGCAGCAGTGATCGAGCCGCGCTGCTCGTTCGACGCCCCCAAGCCCAGTGAGGAGCCCGAACCGCCTCCGACACCTCCTGCAGAGCCGGAGGGGGAGCCCGAACCGATCCGGGGCCTTGTGTGTGACGGATCGGCCCTGGACATCGATCCGGAGGATCCCGTCCTTCCCGACGCGGGTGACCTCTTCCGTGTTCGACTGACCGGTGACGACGAGTAAAGGAAGAGCTCTTCATGAATGTCTCGTACGTGAGAGGGGGGTTCATCGCCTTCGCGGTGGCGGCCTCTTTGACCGTTGCAGGCTGTGGCGCCGATGCCGAACCCAAGGCAGCTGACAAGCCGACGACGGCGACACAGCCGACCCAGCAACCCACACCGAGCCAGTCGGAGGGGAGTGCTGAGGGTCCGACAGAGACCCTGTCGGTCGTGAAGGGGCAGAAGGGGCTTGAGCTCGCGATCAACTCCGTCGAGCGGGACACGGGTGGATTCGTGACCATCAAGGGAAGACTGAGTAACGCTTCTAGCGCGGTGATTGCCATCCCGCCGCAGACGAGTGGCAACGAGACCGAAGTGGTCAAGCACGGAACTTCCCTCGGCGGCGCCACCCTCGTGGACTCCGTAGGCAAGAAGCGGTACTACGTTCTCAGGGACACCGACGGCCGTCCCCTCACCACCACGAATCTCGACAGCCTCGGCCCCGGTAAATCCACCGCCGTCTTCATGCAATTCCCCGCACCCCCCGCCTCCACCACCGAGGTCTCGTTCCAACTGCCCACGTTCGAACCTGCCACGCTCAAGCTCTCCTGAGGCGGCGCCATGACGACGACGACAGGACGACGACGCAGGATGGCCGCCGTGGCGGTCGTGGTGGCCGTGGTGTGGACGGGGGCGTCCGTCACGGCTTACGCGGACGATCCGCCGGGGAGCAGCAGTTCCTCCCCGCCGCCCGTCATCGACGCCAACTCGCCCGAGCTGATGCTTCCGGACGGGGCGACGCTCGCGCCCGCGAAGGTGCTGGACATCAAGCAGATCGTGGAGGAGGAGGGGGGCGAGCAGCGGCGGGAGGACACGAACGTGGACGTGACGTTCGCGCTGCAGGCCGAGGTGCTGTTCCCGAAGAACAGCGCCAAACTCAGCCCCGCCGCCGCCGCGCGGATCCGGGCCATCGCGGGCGAGGTGCGGACGCAGGGGTCGGGGAAGGTGCGGGTGTTCGGGTTCACCGACAACCTGGGGACGTACGAGCACGGGCTGAAGCTCTCCAAGGAGCGGGCCGTCGCCGTGCAGCAGGTGCTGGCGCGGGAGCTGGACCCGGGGACCTCGTACGAGATCCGCGGGTACAGCGAGGACTACCCGATCGCCGACAACCGCACCGAGGAGGGGCGCAAGAAGAACCGCCGGGTGGAGGTGTCCTTCCCCCGCACCGCGCCGCCGCCCGCCGCGCCCTGAGCGGCGGGCGTAGCCGGGGCGGGCCCGGTCGGGTCGCCCCGTCGGCCCCCCCCGGCCCGAACGGCCCCCGGGGCCCCCGTGGTGCCGAACCGGCAGGCCCTCCGTCACGCCGGTTCACGGAAGGCGCGCCCGGCGGCGGGGGCCTTGCCCGGAGCGCCTTGTGGATACTGATCGGCCATGAACACCTCCTACGGATCAGCGGACTTCACCCTCCACCACACCGACCCCGGGGGCGGGGGCCGGCTGCTCACCCCCGCCCCGTCCTGGACCGGGTCCGTGCCCGGACTCGGCGGCGTGGAGCTGCGGTACGGGCCGGCGCCGGGTCGGAGCGACGCGTTCGCGCAGTTCTCGGTGGTCGGGGAGCGCATACCGGCGGGCGTCTTCAGCGGCATCAAGTACGGGCACGCTCCGCTGCCCTCCCGCGCGCGCCTCCAGGTCGGGCCGCACACCGGCGCCGTCAGCCGCTTCCGCAGCGGGCTCACCCGCGACCAGCGCGCCCTGCGCGTCCGCCTCGGCGAGCGTGCGTACCGCTACCGCCAGGGGCCGGACAAACGCGTCCACGAACTCCTGCGGCCGGGCCTCGTCGTGCGCGTCACCCGCGACGACTGGTACCGCCCCCTGACCCTCGCCGTCCGCACGGAAGGCCACGCCGACGCCCTCGACCTCTCCCTGGCCCTGCTCCTCCAGGGCGTCTACACCCGCCACCTCTCCCAGGGCGGCCGCTGGTTCTCCCTCCCGTTCCGCATCCTGAACCGCATGCCGGACGTGTTCTGAGGACGGCTGCCGCCGGTCGGCGTCGGCGGTCCCTCACGTGGCTGCGCCGAGTTCCCCCAGGGCCGACCGGACCGTCGCCGTCATCCGGTCCGGGCGGGCGAAGACCTCCCGGGCGGTGAAGCGCAGCACCCGGCGGACCTCCGGGCAGGACTGGAGGGCGTTGAAGCGGGCGACGTCCCGTTCGTGGGCGCGGGGCGTGCCGTGGTACGCGTAGCCCTCGACCTCCACCGCGAGGCCCGCCGCCCGGAAGAGGAAGTCCGGGCGGAGGGAGCGGCCGCCGGGCGTCCGCAGCGGGGGTTGCGACTCGGGGAAGAGGGACGCGTCGGCCATCCGCAACCGGGCCACCGTCTCCGCCGGCGAGCCCGCCGCCGGGTCCGCGAGCCGGAGCCAGGCGCGGGCGCGCGGTGCGCCGGGCCGCCGGACCGAGAGCTGCGCGGCCAGCTCCTCGTACCGGACCGGCGGGTCCCTGCGTACGCCCTCCACCACGCGGCGGGACAGCGCCGAGTCCGCCGTCACCACCGCCTCCTCCCGGCTCCCGCACGCCCGTATCAGGTCCGCGGCCGTCCGCGCGGCCGTCGTCACCCGCAGGCCCCGGCGCAGGCAGACGTCCTCCGGGAGGAGGGAGGCGCGCGAGCCCGGAGCCGCCCTCGTACCCGGCTCCGCCCCAACCCCAGCCCCTGCCCCAGCCCCCGTGCCCGCGCCCGCGCCTGCCTCCGTCCCTGTCCCCGTCACCGTCAGGACCTCGATCCGGTGCAGTCGCGCCGCCGTGCCGTGACGGCAGACGCGCTGCGGGCGCAGCAGTTGGAGGGCGGTCTCCCGGACCCGCCAGTCCGTCTCCTTTCCCGGCACCGCCCAGGCGCCCCGGCAGATCCGCTGCCAGCCGTCCCGCCGCAGGCGCGCGGCGAGCCGGCCCGGCGGCCAGCCCGCCGCGAGCGCCCAGACCGTGAGGAGCACCCCGCCCCTGGCGAGGATCGCCAACTCGTACATACGCGCAAGGTTCCACGGAAGAGCGACACTTCGCACCCCCTGTGGAAAACCCGGAGAAAGTTGTCCCCAGGAATGCGCAAAAGTGTCGGGACGAATCCCCGGGGGAGGAGCATTCTTAACCGAAACACCACAACGCTCCGGGGCAGGGCCGCCGATGCCGCACACCAGTCCTCAGATCGCCGGCACGCCCGGCGTGCAGCTCGTCCATGACCTCCTCGTCCACGTCCCGGCCTTCCGCGGCGCGTACGAGAGCCACGTCTTCCGGCAGGGCGGGGTCCTGCCGCACGTCTTCTTCTGGGATGTCGTCCAGGGGACCGTCCGCTCCTTCCTCGCCGGGGAGGCGGAGCCCGACTGGCGCCGCACCCTCGCCTTCCTGGAGGAGCGGAGCAGCCGGGGCGACACCGCCGTCGACGAGGTGATCGTGACCTCCTTCCTCGGAGACCTGCCGTCCCCGCACGAGCCGGGCCACGCCATCGTCCGGCAGCTCGGGCCCGTCATGGCCGCGAAGTTCGAGCGGATGAGGCCCGGGGGCTGACCGCGCGGCCGGGCCGAGCCCGCGGCCGAGCAGAGCCCGGGGCGGGCAGGCGTTCGCCGCGAACGGGGCTTCGTCCGGCTCCGGTTGGGTAGCTTCCGGGGGTCCATCGAGGGTCCCCTGGAGGCCGAGGCGTGCTGAGCGACGACGACATCCTGGCGGCGGTGCGGCGCGGTCTCGGGGCCGCCGGGGCGGACGACGCGGCCTTCCCCGCGGCGGGCGCCCACATCACCCGGCACCTCCTCGTCCGCGGCGAGATCGTCCGCTGCGTGGAGACCCGCACGGAGGGGGCCGGTTTCCACGCGGGCACCCGCGACCTGTCGGACGTGCCCGAGTACGACGACCTCGACCGGTATCCGATACCCGCCCCCGCCGACCCGGGGGCGGCCCGCTCGACCCTGCGGCTGGTGCGGCGCGGTTCGGTGGCCGCCCACGCCTGCTCCACCTGTACCAACGGCCGGAAGCCCTGCGCGCGCTGCCACGGCGCCGGGGACGTGAAGTGCCGGACCCACGTGCCGTGCGGGGGGTGCGAGGGGCGGCTGTGCTGCCTCGCCTGCGAGGGCACCGGCAAGCGCGCCCGCGAGGCGGCCGACCGGCCGCAGGGGGAGACGTCGGCACGGGTCCGCTGCCGGAAGTGCGGGGCCGAGGACGCGGCGTGCGCGAAGTGCCGGGGCGCCGGCCAGAAGAAGTGCGCGGTGTGCGGCGGGACCGGCTCCCGGCACTGCCCCGACTGCGGGGGCGGCGGCACGGCGAAGCACGACTTCTGCGCGGGAACCGGCCGGTACGTGGAGTGGATCGAGGGGGTCATCGCCCGGAAGCCCGTCGTGGACACCGTCCAGGAGACCTCCGGCCTGCCCGCCCGGGCCTTCGGCTGGACGAACGAGTACGACGCCTGGGACCGCGTCGACCGCGTCGACCTCTTCGACCACACCGGCCGCAGCGGCGAGAAGACCTTCCCGGCGGACGGGACCGACCACGGCACCACCGCCGGGTCCGCTGCCGGGCCCTGCCACGGCACCACCGCAGGGTCCGACCACGGGCCCGACCACGGCACCACCGCCGGACCCACCGCCGCACCCACCCCCGCCGCACCCCACGACGACCTCGCCGCCTTCCTCGCCCCCCGGCTCGGCGTCCGTGACGGGGAGGTCGCCCGCCGCGTCAGCGTGCGGTACCTGTCGCTCGCCCGCGTCACGCACGACCACCACCCCCACCGGGTGTACATCGTGGTCCCCAAGCGCCCCGCGCCCCGCGTCGTCACGGTCCGCTCCCCGCGCCGCGCCCTGCGGCTCGCCGTCCTCGCGCTGCTGGTCCTGGTGGCCGCCGTCGTGGTCGCCCGCCTCCTCTCGTAGCCGGCCGGGGAGGGCGGCGGACCGCCTCGGGATAA
Source organism: Streptomyces sp. NPDC014656 (assembly GCF_043084305.1). Lineage (NCBI taxonomy): Bacteria > Bacillati > Actinomycetota > Actinomycetes > Kitasatosporales > Streptomycetaceae > Streptomyces > Streptomyces sp. NPDC014656. Next base: position 507,395 of record NZ_JBIBZN010000002.1, on the reverse strand, counting down.
TCGAGCGCATGTCCCCGCCGACCAGCCGTTCCCCGCTCCTCCTCGCCCTCGGCGGCTACGCCGCCACCCGGCTCCTCGGGCTCGCCGCCCTCGCCGTCGCCGCCGCCGCGACCGGCAAGGACGGCTTCCACCGGCTGGGCGGGCGCTGGGACTCGGTCTGGTACGCGCGGATCGCCGAGCACGGGTACGGGTACCGGGTCACGCTCCCGAACGGCGACGTCCACTCCGACCTGGCGTTCTTCCCGCTGCTCCCCGCCCTGGAGCGGGTGCTGTCCGCCGTCCTGCCGCTCGACGCGGCCGGTGCCGGGCTGCTGGTCTCCTGGACCGCCTCGCTCGCCGCCGCCTGGGGGATCTTCCGGTGCGGCGAGCACGTGGTGTCGGCGCGCGCGGGCGTCCTGCTGGCCGTGCTGTGGGGCGCGTACCCGACGGCGTTCGTGCAGTCGATGGCGTACACGGAGACGCTGTTCACCGCGCTCGCCGCCTGGTCGCTGTACGCGGTGCTGCGCGACCGCTGGATCCTCGCGGGGCTGCTGTGCGCGCTGGCCGGGCTCACCCGGCCCACCGCCGCCGCGCTGATCGCCGCCCTCGGGGTCACCGCCCTCGTCACCCTGGTCCGGGACCGCCGGCTGCCCCGGCGGACGGTCGCCGGGGTGCTGCTCGCGCCGCTCGGCTGGCTCGGACACGTCGTGTACACCGGCGTCCGCGAGTCGAGCGCCACCGCCTACTTCGAGGTCCAGGCGGCGTGGGGCAACTCCATCGACGGCGGCGTCGCCCTCGCCCGCTTCATCGCCTCCCTGCCCCGGCCCGCGGCGCTCGGCCTGTGTACGGCCCTCGCGCTCCTGGCCTGGCTGGTCGTGCTGTGCGTCCGGCAGCGCCAGCCGCTGCCGCTGCTGGTCCACACGGTCGGGGTGGTCGTCGTGTCGCTGGTCGGCGCCGCCTACTTCGGGTCCCGGCCGCGCCTGATGATGCCCGCGTTCGGGCTGCTCCTGCCGCCCGCCGCCGCCCTCGCCCGGCTCCGCACCGCCACCGCCGCCGCGGTCCTCGCCACCCTGGCCCTGGCCTCGGCGGTCTACGGCGCCCTCACCCTCCTGGGACCGGGCCCTCCGTGAGCGCGACCACCGCTCCCGCCCGCACCCCCCACCCCGCCATCGCGCCCGCCTCCGCCTCCAGGACGTGCCGGGCGCGCAGGCGCGGCAGCCCGAGCCGGCCCGGGCGCATGGTGACCACGGCGAGCACCCGCAGCCGCCGGTCCAGATAGGCCACGTCGATCGGGAAGCGCATCCCGAGGGTGTGGACGCTGTTCGCCGGGGTCAGCAGCATCGCCCCCGCGATCCCGTCCCGCCCCAGCAGCCCGCGCCGCCGCGCCCGGTACGAGGCCGCGACCTCCACCGGGACCACCGCCCCGTCCGGCACCGCGAGGGCACCCGGCCCGTCCCGCCAACTCCGCCCCATGCGCCCGACCTTAGCCCTAGGGTCACCTCGTGTACCCGTCGCTGATCGTCCTCGCCGCCCTGTGGGGTGCCGCCGTCGGGCTGCTCGTGCCCCGGGCGGCGTACCGGCTGTCCGTGGAGCCCGAGGAGCCGTGGCGCGCGCTCTGCCCGGCGGGGCACCGGCTCGCCGGGCCGGCGCGCGGCTGGCTCGGCGGGCCGGGGCGGGCCGGGTGCGCGACGACCCGGGCGCCGTACGCCGTGCCGCTGCTGACGGCGGCGGTCTGCGCGCTGCTGGCCGCCGCCACCGGCGGCCCCCGGCCCGAGCTCGCGGTGTGGCTGCTGGCCGCGCCCTTCGGGGTGCTGCTGGCCTGCGTCGACGTGCGGGTGCAGCGGCTGCCCGACGGGCTGACCCTGCCCCTCGCGCTCGCCGTACCGCTGCTGCTCGGGGCCGCCGAGCTCCTGCCGCACGACGCCGGGTCCTGGTCGCACGCCCTGCTCGGGGCCCTCGCCCTGGGCGGCGGCTATCTGGCGCTGCACCTGGTCAGCCCGCAGGGGCTGGGCTTCGGCGACGTGAAGCTGGCCCTGCCGCTGGGCGCCGCGCTCGGCTGGTACGGCTGGGGCGTCCTGTTCACCGGCGCCTTCCTGGGCTTCCTGCTCGGCGCGGGATACGGCTTCGGGCGCGTCCTCCTCGGCCGCGCGGGCCGCTCCTCCGCGATCCCCTTCGGGCCCTTCATGCTCGGCGGCGCCCTCCTGGGCCTCGCCCTCGGCGCCTTCACCGCCCTGCCCTGAGCGGCCCGCCCCGGCGGCGCCTCCGCAGGGCCACCGCCCCGTCGCGGAGCGCCACCGGACCCCCGGTGACCTGCCGGGCGTCAACGCGCGTGAGGGTCCCCGCGTTCCCCCTTCGGAGGGACGGAAGTCCGCCGCCACGCCGGGGCACAAAACCGCCACATGGGCCCGGAGCCCTTGTGCCGCCTGGGATCCGGGGAAATCCGGCCGCTCCGTCCGGCGCACGTGGCGCGCAGCCCGACTATCGAAGGGTTATGGTGGAACCCCCCCCTCGGGCCGGTCCGTATCCCCCCCACGGACCGGCCCGTTTTCTTTCCGTCCGTTCCGGACGTCAGCCCCGGCCGGCCCAGATGTTGGTGCCCTCGGTGTCGACGGCGAAGGTGTCGATCTCCTTCAGCTCGGCGTCCGTGAGCGGGGCGGAGGCCAGCGCCGCCACGTTCTCCTCCAGCTGCCCGACGCTCGACGCGCCGATCAGGGCCGAGGTCATCCGCGGGTCCCGCAGCACCCACTTCAGCGCCAGCTGGGCCAGCGACTGCCCGCGCCGCTCCGCGATGTCCGCGAGGCCGCGCAGCCGCCGCAGCACCTCGTCGGAGAGCAGGTTCGGGTCGAGGGACTTGCCCTGGGTGGCCCGCGAGCCCTCCGGGACGCCCTTCAGGTACTTGTTGGTGAGCAGGCCCTGGGCCAGCGGCACGAAGGAGATGCAGCCCATGCCGGCCGTCTCCAGGGCGTCCAGCAGGCCGTCGTCCTCGATCCAGCGGTTGATCATCGAGTACGAGGGCTGGTGGATGAGGGCCGGGACGCCCATCTCCTTCAGCAGCCGGGCGGCCTCGGCGGTCTGCTCGGCGTTGTAGGAGGAGACGCCGACGTACAGCGCCTTGCCCTGCCGGACCGCGGAGGCGAGCGCCCCCATGGTCTCCTCCAGCGGGGTCTCCGGGTCGAAGCGGTGCGAGTAGAAGATGTCGACGTAGTCGAGGCCCATCCGGTTCAGGGAGGCGTCGAGCGAGGACAGCAGGTACTTGCGGGAGCCCCACTCGCCGTACGGGCCGGGGTGCATCTCGTAACCGGCCTTGGTCGAGACGATCAGCTCGTCGCGGTGGGGCGCGAAGTCCTGGGCGAAGATCTTGCCGAAGTTCAGCTCGGCCGAGCCGGGCGGCGGCCCGTAGTTGTTCGCCAGGTCGAAGTGGGTGACGCCGAGGTCGAAGGCGCGGCGCAGGATCGCCCGCTGGGAGTCCAGCGTGCGGTCGTCGCCGAAGTTGTGCCAGAGGCCGAGGGAGACGGCGGGGAGCTTGAGCCCGCTGCGGCCCGAGCGGCGGTACTCCATGGAGTCGTAGCGCTCCGCGGCGGCGCGGTAGAGGGGGGAATCAGTCACGTATCTCTGCTTATCACGGACTTGTGACACAGCCGTAGGCAGTTGTGACACGCCCGGGCTGGGTCCCTTCATCCGGCCGCAGTAGTGTGGCGGCTTGCGAACCGCCCGCCCATGGAGGGGTAAAGAACAGTGAACCTGCGCGACCTGGTGTACGGGCTCTACGCACGCCGGGTGGAAGGCCGTCTCGACCACGATCAGGTGCCCAAGCACATCGGGGTCATCCTCGACGGCAACCGGCGCTGGGCCAAGGCGTCCGGCGGGACCCCGGAGCAGGGACACAAGGCGGGCGCGGACAAGATCCGGGAGCTGCTCGGCTGGTGCGCCGAGACCGACGTCGAGGTCGTCACGCTCTGGATGCTCTCCACGGACAACCTGAACCGTCCCGAGGAGCAGCTCGTGCCGCTGCTCGGGATCATCGAGGACGCGGTGAAGGCGCTCGCCTCCGACGGCCGCTGGCGGGTGCACCACGTCGGCACCATGGACCTGCTGCCGGCCCGGACCCAGACGGTCCTCAAGGAGGCCGAGGAGGCCACCCGCGGCAACGCCGGGATACTGGTCAACGTCGCCGTCGGCTACGGCGGCCGGCAGGAGATCGCGGACGCGGTCCGCTCGCTGCTCCTGGACCACGCGGAGCGCGGCACCAGCTTCGAGGAGCTGGCCGAGACCGTCTCCATCGACCTCATCTCGGAGCACCTGTACACGCGCGGGCAGCCCGACCCGGACCTGGTGATCCGCACCAGCGGCGAGCAGCGGCTGTCCGGTTTCATGCTGTGGCAGAGCGCGCACTCCGAGTACTACTTCTGCGAGGTCCACTGGCCGGCCTTCCGCAAGGTCGACTTCCTGCGGGCGCTGCGCGACTACGCCGCCCGGCACCGGCGCTACGGCTCCTGAACCACCCTCACCCCCCGGCCCCCTGGGGAGTCACCGCACGTTCACCAACACGCCGTCGTCCGCCCTGGCATGGCGGAGAGCGTTCGAGGGAATAAGCCTGGTGAAGTGAGCGGCACGGAGACCGCCACCCGGGAGGCCCCTTGCGCCAGGACGACCGTGCGGGACACGTACGGGAGAAGCGGAGGGCCGGTGTTCGGCCCGTGCAGGACGGTCCGATCCCGGTCCCATTCCGCCGCGACAAGGGTTCCACCGTCGCACCCCGGCCTCATTCGGGTCTTCAGAGGGGGTCTGTCCTTCCGTGGTGACCAGCACGAAGCGCCGCCTGTCCGACCGGCGCACCTATGTTCTCGACACCAGCGTCCTGCTCGCCGACCCCAAGGCGATGTCCCGCTTCGAGGAGCACGAGGTCGTGCTCCCCATCGTCGTGGTGACCGAGCTGGAGGCGAAGAGGCACCACCCCGAGCTCGGGTACTTCGCCCGCCAGGCGCTGCGCCTGCTGGACGACTTCCGGGTCCGGTACGGACGCCTGGACGCCCCCCTCCCCGTCGGGGAGCTCGGCGGCACGCTGAGGGTCGAGCTCAACCACTCCGACCCCGGCATCCTGCCGGCCGGCTACCGGCTGGGGGACAACGACTCCCGGATCCTCGCCGTCGCGCGCAACCTCCAGGCGGAGGGGTACGACGTCACGGTGGTCTCCAAGGACCTGCCGCTGCGGATCAAGGCGTCCTCGGTGGGCCTGCTCGCCGAGGAGTACCGCGCCGAGCTCGCCATCACGGACGCCAACGGGTGGACCGGGATGTCCGAGCTGGGCCTGTCGGCCGAGCAGGTCGACCTCCTCTACGACCAGGAGCGGCTGTACGTGCCGGAGGCGGCCGAGCTGCCCGTGCACACCGGCCTGGTGCTCCAGTCCGAGCGCGGCAAGGCGCTCGGCCGGGTCGGCGCCGACGGGAACGTGCGGCTGGTCCGCGGCGACCGGGAGGCGTTCGGGATCAGGGGCCGCAGCGCCGAGCAGCGGATCGCGCTCGACCTGCTCCTCGACCCGGAGGTCGGGATCATCTCGATGGGCGGCCGGGCCGGCACCGGCAAGTCCGCGCTCGCGCTCTGCGCGGGCCTGGAGGCGGTCCTGGAGCGCCGGCAGCACCAGAAGGTGATGGTCTTCCGCCCGCTGTACGCGGTCGGCGGCCAGGACCTCGGCTATCTGCCGGGCAGCGAGTCGGAGAAGATGAGCCCCTGGGCGCAGGCGGTCTTCGACACGCTCTCCTCGGTCGCGGGCCGCGAGGTGATCGAGGAGGTGCTGTCCCGGGGGATGCTGGAGGTCCTTCCGCTCACCCACATCCGGGGCCGCTCGCTCCACGACGCCTTCGTCATCGTCGACGAGGCCCAGTCCCTGGAGCGGAACGTCCTGTTGACCGTTCTGTCTCGTATCGGGGCGAATTCGCGGGTGGTCCTCACCCATGACGTCGCCCAGCGGGACAACCTCCGGGTGGGGCGGTACGACGGAGTCGTCGCCGTGGTCGAGAAGCTGAAGGGTCATCCGCTCTTCGCCCACGTCACCCTGACCCGCTCCGAGCGGTCCCAGATCGCGGCCCTCGTGACCGAGATGCTGGAGGACGGCCACCTGTAAGGAGCAGGTGTCCGATTCGTACCCATTGGCTCCCGTACGGGAGTTGGCGCCGTCCGGCGAAGCGCAGGAGCTTAGCCGGGCGGCGCCCCCATGTCCGCAACATCCGTCAAAACACCTGCGCCCAACGGGGTGTGAGCTTTCACACGCAACACAGAATTGCCTTGCGGCGTCCACGTCAGGCAAAGTCTTGCTTCCGTCAGGCCCCGCATACGGCACCCGTGCACCCTCGACCCGTCGAAGGCGCGCACCAGCACCACACAACTCCACAACCGTCGCCGTATGCCGCCCACAGCACCACGGGCCCGTGTCTTCTGTGACCCGGTACGACGAAGACCAGCGCGAGGGGCACGATTTCGCCCGCGTGGTCACCGCTGTGGGCGATGCTGGAAGGAAACCGTGTGAGCCGGATCTCGGTCCGGGGATTCGCGGTGGCGTCTGCCACCGCGGTCACCACCGTCGGCGCCGTCGTCGGAGTTGCCACGGGCAACGCCGCCCAGGCCACCTCTGACGACAACTTCGAGGCCGCCGCGGCCGACAGCACGCTGCTCGCGGACATCCCCGCGGGCGCGCAGGCCCAGGTACAGGTCGCCTCCCTCGCCGAGCAGGCCGACGTCCAGGCCGCCGCCGCGGACGCCACCGTGCGCAAGAGCGCCGAGGAGGCCGCCCGCCTCAAGGCGGCCGAGGACGCGGAGGCCAAGAAGAAGGCCGCCGACGAGAAGGCCGAGCAGGAGAAGAAGGAGCGCGAGGAGCGGGAGGCCCGCGAGAAGGCCGAGCGCGCCAGCCGCGACGCCGTCCGCGACGCGTCGAGCTTCTCCGCCCAGGGCTCGTACTCCGTCTCCGAGGTCAAGGCGATCGCCCGCCAGATGATCCCGGCCTCGCAGTTCCAGTGCTTCAGCAACATCGTGGACCACGAGTCCACCTGGAACTACCGGGCGCAGAACCCGTCCTCCGGCGCCTACGGCCTCGTCCAGGCGCTGCCGGGCAGCAAGATGGCCTCGGCCGGCGCCGACTGGCAGACCAACCCCGCCACCCAGATCAAGTGGGGCCTCAACTACATGAACGACCGCTACGGCAGCCCCTGCGGCGCCTGGTCGTTCTGGCAGGCCCACCGCTGGTACTAGACCGGCGCGCGCTCAACCCCGGGAAGCCCCGCACCGTCCTACGGTGCGGGGCTTCCTGCGTGTAGGTTGCCAGGGACCGTACGGGGGGAAGAGGGACGAGATGTCGAGACTGCCACGATGGCTGAGCCGGGTCGGCGAGGGCATCAGCCGCATCGGGACGGAGCTGGACGCCCGGCGAGCCGAGGCCGAGCGGGGCGGACCGGACGGACCGTCGTACGGGAGGCCGCCGCTGACGCCCGGTCCGGAGACCGCGGAGCCTGTGGAGCCTGCGGAGAAACCTTCCGGTGCCCCCGAGACCGGCGCCGCCGCGGAGCCCTCCGGTGCCGCCGTCGGGACCGCCGTCGCCGAAGGCCGTACCGTGCCCGCCCCGCCGGCCTACGCCCCCGCCGTCCCCGCCCGCCCGGACCCGGTCTCCGCCATCCCGTGGGGCCTGCGCGTCGCGGGCGAGGCCGGCTGGCGGCTGCTCGTCCTCGCCGGCACGGTCTGGGTGCTGATGCGGGTCATCAGCTCCGTCCAGCTCGTCGTCCTCGCCTTCGTCGCCGCGCTCCTGGTCACCGCCCTGCTCCAGCCGACGGTGGCCTGGCTGCGGACCAAGGGCGTGCCGCGCGGGCTCGCCACCGCCCTCACCGCCATCTCCGGCTTCGTCGTCATGGGGCTGGTCGGCTGGTTCGTGGTCTGGCAGGTGATGGACAACATCGACAACCTCACCGACCGGGTCAAGGACGGCATCGAGGAGCTCAAGCGCTGGCTCCTCGACAGCCCCTTCCACGTGACCGAGCGCCAGATCAACGACATCGCCAAGAACCTCAGCGACACCATCGGCGCCAACGCCGAGCAGATCACCTCCGCCGGGCTCCAGGGCGTGACCGTGATCGTCGAGACCATGACCGGCATACTGCTCGCGATGTTCTCCACCCTCTTCCTGCTCCACGACGGGAAGCGGGTCTGGGAGTGGACGCTCAAGCTCGTCCCGGCGCAGGCCCGGCCCGGGGTTGCCGGCGCCGGTCCGCGCGCCTGGCGCACCCTCACCGCCTATGTGCGCGGCACCGTCCTGGTCGCCCTGATCGACGCGGTCTTCATCGGCCTCGGCCTCTACTTCCTGGAAGTGCCGATGGCGGTCCCGCTCGCCGTCTTCATCTTCCTCTTCGCCTTCATCCCGCTCGTCGGCGCCGTCATCTCCGGCGCCCTCGCCGTGCTGGTCGCCCTCGTCACCAACGGCCTGGGCACCGCGCTGGCCGTGCTCCTGGTGGTCCTCGCCGTGCAGCAGATCGAGGGCCACGTCCTCCAGCCGTTCATCCTCGGCCGGGCCGTCCGCGTCCACCCGCTGGCCGTGGTCCTCGCGGTCGCCGCCGGCGGGCTGACCGCCGGCATCGGCGGCGCCGTCGTCGCCGTCCCGCTCGTCGCGGTCGCCAACACCGTCGTCGGCTACCTCAAGGCGTGGAGCCACGAACCGGCGCTGCTCAGCACGCCCGAGCCGCGCGGCGCGACCGCCTTCGGGGTGGCCCCGACCCCGGCGCCCGGCTCGCCGGAGCGGAAGGAGCGGGCGTGATCTCCGAGCCCGAGCTGGAGGGCGGCGCCCCCTTCGAGGTCACCGAGGTGCTGACCGAGGAGCGGGAGCCGCGTCCGCGCCGGGCCCGGCCGCCCTGGCTGTGGGCGCTGGTCGGCGCGCTGGCCGCCTCGGTGGTGTGGGGCGGCGGGCTGTACGCGTACGGGCTGCGGGAGGAGCCGGGGCCGGACCTCGGCGGGTACAAGCCGGTGGAGGCGCTCTGCGAGCGGGCGGAGCTGAAGGCGCTCGGCGCGGTGCTCGGCGCGCGGTCCGAGAACAGCACGGGCCCCTTCATGGACACGCCGGCGGTGAGCGAGTCCTCGTGCTCGGCGATGTTCGGCCCGGTCGAGTCGGGCCAGGGCGTCGGTCTGACGTACACCCTGCACAAGGTCATCGACCCCGAGCCCGAGTTCGCGGCCAGGGCCGAGCAGTACGGGCTGCTGAACGCGGTCGAGGGCGTCGGCCGGAAGGCGTTCTTCGACGACCGCGGCGAGGACGGCGGCAGCATGTGGATCCTCGACGGCCGCATGGAGCTCCGGATCGAGCTCTACCGCGAGCAGAACTTCGACGACCGCGGCGAGCCGATCGGGTCGGGCCCGCCGCGCGACCTGTCCGGGATCGACGTGCCGATGGCGCAGGACGCCCTCGCCCTCATGGCCGCGCTCAAGAAGTAGCGCGGGCACGGGAAGGGCCCCGGAGCACTCGGCTCCGGGGCCCTTCCCGTACGTACGGTTCCGTCCCGCTACTCGGCGAGGACGGCCTCCGCGTCCAGGGTGACGGCGACCGCCTGGATCACCGCGGCGATCTTGAACGCCTCCTGGATCGTCTCGCGGTCGACGCCGGCCTTGCGCAGGACCTGCTCGTGCGAGTCCAGGCACTGGCCGCAGCCGTTGATCGCGGAGACGGCCAGCGACCAGAGCTCGAAGTCGACCTTCTCGACGCCCGGGTTGCCGATGACGTTCATCCGCAGGCCGGCCCGCATCGTCCCGTACTCGGGGTCCGACAGCAGGTGCCGGGTCCGGTAGAAGACGTTGTTCATCGCCATGACGGCGGCGGCGGACTTGGCGGCCTGGTACGCCTCGGGCTTCAGGTTCGCCTGGGCCTCGGGCTCCAGCTCCTTCAGCACCTTCGGCGAGCGCGAGGCGATCGCGCAGGCGAGGACGGTGCCCCAGAGCTGCTGCTGCGGCAGCTCGCTGTTGCCGATGACCGAGCCGAGGTTCAGCTTCAGGTCCTTGGCGAAGTCCGGTACGGCGGCCTTCAGCTCATCGAGGGCCATGCTCACTCACCGGCCAGGAGCGCACCGGCGTCCAGGGTGGACTCGCCCTTGTTCCAGTTGCAGGGGCAGAGCTCGTCGGTCTGCAGGGCGTCGAGGACCCGCAGGACCTCCTTGGGGTTACGGCCGACGGAGCCGGCGGTCACCATGGTGAACTGGATCTCGTTGTTCGGGTCCACGATGAAGACGGCGCGCTGGGCGAAGCCGTCCTCGCCCTCGACGCCGCAGTCGCGCATGAGCTCGTGCTTCGAGTCGGCGAGCATCGGGAAGGGCAGGTCGCGCAGGTCGGCGTGGTCCTTGCGCCAGGCGTGGTGGACGAACTCCGAGTCGCCCGAGACGCCGAGGATCTGGGCGTCGCGGTCGGCGAACTCGTCGTTCAGCTTGCCGAACGCGGCGATCTCGGTCGGGCAGACGAAGGTGAAGTCCTTCGGCCAGAAGAACACCACGCGCCACTTGCCCTCGTAGGACTTGTGGTCGATCTGCTCGAACTCCTTGCCGCTCTCCAGCGACACGCAGGCGGTCAGGTCGTAGGTGGGGAACTGGTCACCGACAGTGAGCACGCGCTCTCCTTGCGAGACGGAAGGATCCCTTTTGGGGGCTTCCATGAGGGGTTGGACGGACCCCACGTTCGCATGTCGGACGCTTCAAGAGAAATTGATCAATATTCACTGTTTCATCGGACGGGCTTATCAATGAGGGGAGGGTTCGTCAGCCGGGTGTCGATCGCACGGGTGGCGAGAGCCGTGCGCCGTGCCCATGGCAGGTCGTGGCAGATCCGGAAACGGCGGTCGACCGTTTCCGGAGGGGCGGTGCGCACACTGCCGTCCCGATCCACAGATCGCCGGTGGGCGGAACCTCGATGCGGTGGACCTGCCTCGGGTCGCGCCGTCGCCGTACGAGGTGCTGCCCGGCGTGCGGTCGGCCATCGGCGAGGAGGGCCCGCTATCGTCGGGTCTGCCCGGACGAAAGAGTGACCAGTGGTATCCCCCTATGCCCCCCAGCGCCCCAAGCAGCCCAGCCTCTCCCAGCTCCGGGCCTTCGCGGCGGTCGCCGAGCACCTGCACTTCCGTGACGCGGCGGCGGCCATCGGCATGAGTCAGCCCGCGCTCTCGGGCGCGGTCTCGGCTCTCGAGGAGGCACTCGGCGTCCAGCTCCTGGAGCGGACCACCCGCAAGGTGCTGCTCTCCCCCGCGGGGGAGCGGCTCGCGGTCCGGGCGCGGGCCGTCCTCGACGCGGTCGCCGAGCTGATGGACGAGGCCGAGGGCGCGCGCGCCCCCTTCACCGGGGCGCTCCGGCTGGGCGTCATCCCGACCGTCGCGCCCTATCTGCTGCCGGCCGTGCTGCGGCTGACCCACCGCCGCTACCCCGAGCTCGACCTCCAGGTCCACGAGGAGCAGACCTCCTCCCTCCTGGAGGGCCTGGCGGCCGGGCGCCTCGACCTGCTGCTCCTCGCCGTCCCGCTCGGCGTGCCCAGCGTCACCGAACTGCCGCTCTTCGACGAGGACTTCGTGCTCGTCACGGGGCGGGGGCACCCGCTGGCCGGGCGGGACGACATCCCGCGCGAGGCCCTCAGGGAGCTGCGGCTGCTGCTGCTCGACGAGGGGCACTGCCTGCGGGACCAGGCCCTCGACATCTGCCGCGAGGCCGGGCGTGAGGACGGTGCCGAGGTCACCACCACGGCGGCCGGTCTGTCGACCCTGGTCCAGCTGGTCGCCGGCGGGCTCGGCGTGACGCTGCTGCCCCGGACCGCCGTCTCCGTCGAGACCGCCCGCAACACCGCCCTGTGCACGGGCTCCTTCACCGCCCCGGCCCCCTCCCGCCGGGTCGCCCTCGCGATGCGGGCCGGCGCGGCCCGCCAGTCCGAGTTCGAGGAGCTGGCCGGGGCCCTGCGCGAGGAGCTGGAGGCACTGCCGGTACGGGTGCTGGGCGCGGGCGCGTGAGCCCCCCGGCCCTCCGCACGCACGGGGGCGCGGCCTCCTGACACCCCCCGGTGCCAGGAGGCCGCGCCCCTCCTCGTACATCCGCCCGGAGGGTCACTCCGTGCGCAGGCCGTCCGCGCGCATCAGCCGCCACAGCAGCGGCAGGCTCAGCAGCGTCACCGCCGCGATCAGCGCGGCGCCGACGCCGGCGACCGGCAGGAAGACCCACCAGTCCCGGGCCGGCTGGCCGGTCATCGCCAGCAGGACCGAGCCGAGGCCGAGGCCGCCCGCCACCGCGAGGACCAGGCCGAGGGCGATCGGCACCGCCGTCTGCCACAGCACCGAACAGACCAGGGTGGTGCGGCGGGTGCCGAAGGCGACCAGCGAGGAGAGCAGCCGCTTGCGGTCCCGCAGCTGTTCCAGGGTCGCGACCAGCAGCGAGGCCGCCACCAGCAGCATCGTCAGGGTGGAGCCGACGAGGATGCCGGTGCGGACGCTGAGGAACCTGGAGCTCTGCTCGGTGTCGCTCAGCCCCTGGACCGTGGCGGTCGGGTCGATCTCCAGGGCCGCGTTCCGTACCAGCTCGGGGGCGTCGGGCCGGTCCGGGTCGAGCCGGACCATCACCTGGGCGCGCGGGTCGAGGAGGCGGGCCGCGTCGATCGCCTTCGGGGTGGCGAACAGGCCGAAGCGGTGCATCCCGGCCGGGTCGGGGCGGGCGGTCACGGTGCGGGCGCCGGCGGGGACCCGCCACAGCGGCGGGGTCCCCCGGTGCTCGCCGGGATCGCGGAGCGAGACCTGGGCGTCCGGGCGGGCGGTCTTCCGGATCCACTCGGGGGCCGGGGCGTCGGTGGCGCCCTTCGGCGGCATCACCAGGAAGACGTCCCCGTCCGCGCAGGAGGGCAGGACGGCGTACTCGCGCAGCGAGGAGCAGTCGCCGACGGCCAGCGGGGTGATCGGGGCGAATTCCTCGCCCGGCTCCAGCGGGCCGGGCCGGTAGACGTGCGCGTCGATCGTGCCGATCGCGCCGGTGACCCCGTCGACGGCGGTGAGCCGGTCGATGGTCCGGCGGGCCTCGTCGCCGTCCCGGGCGTCCAGCGAGGTCATGAGCTGGGCCCGGGTGGTGTCCGCGCCGGTCGCGGAGGTGAAGTCCCGCTCCATCGCCTGGAAGAGCATCTGGAGCGCGATCGCCCCGGCCGCCGCGACCACGATCCCGCTGACCGCGCGGGCCGCGGTGCCGCTGGACAGCTGGAGCCGGCGCACGGCGAGCTGCCAGGAGACCGGGCCGCCGCGCAGCCGCTTCACCGCCGCCTCGACCAGCCACGGCAGCAGGCCGGTCAGGCCGATCAGCACGAGGACGGTGCCCGCACCGATGGTGACGGTGTCGATGCCGGTGTCCTCGGCCTGGATGCCGCCGACCGTCGGGACGAGCAGCGCGGCCCCGGCGGCGAGGATCAGCAGCCGCCACCACAGCCGGCGGCGGCGCGGGGTGGAGGTCCGCACCACGCCCAGCGGCTCGATCGCCACCCCGCGCAGGGCGAGGAGGGTGACCACCACCGAGGCGACCGGCACCACGGCGAGGACGAGCAACGCGAGCGGGGTGTGCGGGACGACGTCGGACGGGAAGGCGTTGACGTCCCAGATCTCGACGGCTCCGGCGAACTGCCGGGCGACCAGGAAGAGTCCGGCGCCGACGACCAGGCCGAGCAGGGCGCCCGCGAGCGATTCGCCCGCCGCGACCCGCCGGGTGGTGGCGTTGTCCGCGCCGACGAGCCGGAGCGCGGCGAGCCGGCGGTCGCGCTGCTCGCCGCCGAAGCGGGCGGCGGTGGCGATGAAGACGAGCACCGGCAGCAGCAGCACCACGTAGGCGATGACGACGAGGAGGAGCAGGAAGGCGTTCATCGGCTCCTCGGGCACCGACCAGCCGTAGCGCAACCCGCGCCCGTCGTAGTTGTCGGTGGTGAGGAACGGGACGTGGGCGACGTACCGCAGTTCGTTCGGGCCGATCAGCCCGGCCTCGCCGATCGTCCCCGCGATCCCGTACGGCAGCCGCTCCTTGAGGAGGGCGCCCTCGGGGGAGCCGAGGAGCCGGCCGAGGGCGGGGGAGACCAGCATCTCGCCCTCGGCGGGCACGCCGTCGGTGCCGGGCGGCACGGCGGCCTCGGGTCCCTCCGGCTTGAGCAGCAGCCCGCTGAGGCCGTCGCCCCGGTAGGAGCTGTGCTGGGTGTAGTGGAGGAAGGTCCCGGGGCCGGGCTCCTCGATCAGCTTGTGGCTGGCGTCGGGGGCCCGGGCGGACTCCCTGACCTCGCGCTGGAAGAGCATGTTCGGCAGCGAGGAGGCGAGCAGGAGCAGGGCCACGCCGAAGCCGACGCCGGCGGCGGTGAACAGGGTGCGCAGCATCCCGGAGCGGCCTCCGGTGGCGGCGAAGCGGGCGCCGAGCGCGAGGTCGCGGACCCAGACGCGCGGGTTCACGCGGCCCACTCCGTGGAGCGGACCGAGCCGTCGCGGACGACGACCTCGCGGTCGGACCAGGCGGCGACGCGGGCCTCGTGGGTGACGAGGACGACGGCCGCGCCGGTGTCCCGGGAGGCGTCGGTGAGCAGCCGCATCACGCGTTCGCCGTTGAGCGAGTCGAGGGCGCCGGTCGGTTCGTCGGCGAAGATCACGCGCGGGGCGGTGACGAGGGCGCGGGCGACGGCGACCCGCTGGCCCTGGCCGCCGGATATCTCGCCGGGCCGCTTGGCGGCGGTGTCGTCGACCTCCAGGCGGGCGAGCCATTCGACGGCGCGGGCCTCGGCGGCCTTGCGCTTCTCGCCGTTCAGCCGGAGCGGCAGGGCGACGTTCTCCACGCAGGTCAGCTCGGGGACGAGCTGGCCGAACTGGAAGACGAAGCCGAAGTCGGTGCGGCGCAGGGCGCTGCGGGCCGTGTCGGAGAGGGCGGTGAGGTCGCGTCCGTCGTAGGCGAGGGTGCCCGCGTCGGGGCGGACGATGCCGGCGAGGCAGTGCAGCAGGGTGGACTTGCCGGAGCCGGAGGGGCCCATGACGGCGACGACCTCGCCCGCGCGCAGGGCGAAGTCCGCCCCGGAGAGCGCGGCGGTGGGGCCGTACGCCTTGGACAGGCCGGTGGCCTCCAGGAGCGGGGCGGCGTTCATCGGCGGACCTCCTCGGCGAGCCGGTCCAGCCGGGCGGCGGTCAGTTCCAGCCAGCGCAGGTCGGCCTCCAGGTGGAAGAGGGCGTGGTCGCAGATGAGCTGGTCGGCGAGGTCGCCGTCCTTCTTGCGGCGGGTGAGCTCGCGCATCAGGCGCAGGTGCTCGGCGCGCTGGGTGTCGAGCAGTTCGGCGGCCCCGCGGCCGGTCATCAGGGCGAGGACGACCTTGGTGTAGAGCGTCGACTGGAGGTACGGCTCCGGCTTCTCGGGCGTCGCGAGCCAGTCGGCGACGTCGGTGACGCCGGCGTCGGTGATCGCGTACCGCTTGCGCTCGGGGCCGCCGCCGGGCTCGACGCCCTCGACGACGACGAGGCCGTTCTTCAGGAGGCGGGACATCGTCGAGTAGACCTGGCCGTAGTGGAGCGGCCGGTCGTGGCCGAACCGCTCGTCGAAGGCGCGCTTGAGGTCGTAGCCGTGGCGCGGGCCCGCTTCGAGGAGGCCGAGAAGGGTGTGACCGATGGACATGGCGCCACTGTACACGGTGTGTATACGCACGTTGTATAGCTGTCCGGGGCCGGGCGCGCGGGGGGTGCGGGCCAAAGCGGAACCGGTTCTTCACGCAACCATCACGTCCGCCCGGACGTCGGTTCCCCTGGGAGTGGGTGCTGATTCTCACGTCCTGAAAAGACGTGATCGGTTGCCCTATGTCCGCAGTGTCGGTGTTAGCTTGCTGAGCTGATCCGGCGCGACGCCGGACCGGGGACGACGGGACACACGACGAGCGGAGCGACACGCGACATGGGCCGACCGGACAAGAAGGCGAAGAAACGGGGCATACGCCGCCTCTTCACCTGGAAGAAGATCCTGGGCACCCTCTTCGCGTTCTGCCTCATCGGCATGGGCGCGCTCTACACCGTCTACCTGCTGGTCCCCGTCCCCTCGGCCAACGCCGAGGCGACCATGCAGAGCAACATCTACCAGTACTCCAACGGCAAGATCCTCGCCCGCACCGGCGAGATCAACCGCGAGATCGTGGGCCTGGAGAAGATCCCGCTCCCCGTCCAGCGGGCCTTCGTCGCCGCCGAGAACAAGACCTTCTACAAGGACAACGGCGTCGACATCAAGGGCACCACCCGCGCCGCCTGGAACACCCTCACCGGCCAGGGCAAGCAGGGCGGCTCCACGATCACCCAGCAGTACGTCAAGAACTTCTACCTGAGCCAGGACCAGACGGCGACCCGCAAGCTCAAGGAGATGGTCATCGCCGTCAAGGTCGACGAGGAGATGTCCAAGTCCGACATCCTCGCCGGCTACATCAACACCAGCTACTACGGCCGCTCCGCCTACGGCATCCAGGCCGCCGCCCGCTCGTACTACGGCACCGACGCCGCCGAGCTCACCACCGCCCAGGGCGCCTACCTCGCCTCGCTGCTCCAGGCCCCCAACCAGTACGACTGGACCTCCGCCAGCGCCACCGGCCGCAAACTCGTCGAGGAGCGCTGGAACTACGTCCTCGACAACATGGTCGAGATGGGCTGGCTGCCCGCCGCCGAGCGCGCCGGCCTCAAGTTCCCCGTCCCCCGGGCGCCCAAGCCGCTCCCCGGCATGGAGGGCCAGACCGGCTACATCGTCGAGGCCGCCAACCAGGAGCTGATGCGCCAGGGCGTCAGCGAGGAGGACATCAAGGCCGGCGGCTGGACCATCACCCTCAACATCGACGAGCGGAAGCAGAAGGACCTCGTCGCCGCCGTCGACAAGGAGCTGGAGGCCAAGATCGACCGCAAGGGCGACAAGAAGGCCGCCACCGTCCAGGCCGGCGCCACCTCCGTCGACCCGAAGACCGGCGCGGTCGTCGCGATGTACGGCGGCATCGGCGCCACCGAGCACTGGATGTCCAACGCCACCCGGCGCGACTTCCAGCCCGCCTCCACCTTCAAGCCGATCGTCCTCGCCTCCGCCATCGACAACCGGGCCACCACCCAGGACGGCCGCGAGATCGGCCTGCGCACGGTCTACGACGGCGACAGCAAGCGCCCCGTCGTCGGCAGCGAGATCCCCTACGCCCCCGAGAACGAGGACGACCACTCGTACGGCCCCGTCTCCGTCCAGCGCGCCACCGACAAGTCCATCAACTCGGTCTACGCCCAGATGATCGTCGACGTCGGCGTGGAGAAGACCAAGAAGACCGCCCTCGCCCTCGGCATGAAGGACGGCCAGGACTTCGACCCCACCCCCGCCATGGCCCTCGGCACCATGGGCGCCTCCACCCTCGACATGGCCGGCGCCTACGCCACCCTCGACAACCACGGCGTGAAGATCACCCCCGCCCTCGTCAAGACCGCCCAGCACCGCGACCGCCAGGTCGAGACGGTCCGGCAGACCGGCGAGCAGGTCATCAGCCGCCGGGCCGCCGACACCGTCACCCAGGCCATGCGGGGCGTCGTCGAGAACGGCTCCGGCTACCGCGCCGCCGGCGACTACGAGGCCGCCGGCAAGACCGGCACCTCCGAGAACAACCGGTCCGCCTGGTTCGTCGGCTACACCCCCGAACTGGTCACCGCCATCGGCCTCTTCGGCGAGGACACCTCCGGCAAGATCGCCGAGCAGGTCACCCTCACCGACACCATCCAGCCCGGCCGCGCCAACGGCGGCCGCATCCCCGCCCAGATCTGGGGCGAGTACACCGAGCGCGCCCTGAACGGCGGCTCGGACGCCGAGTTCGACCTGGAGACCGGGGTGTACGACAGCGGCCGCGACGCCGAGCCCACCGGGACCGGCTCGCCCACCGCGACCGAGGAGCCCACCCGGGAGCCGACCCGGACGGCCACCACCCCGCCGGCCCGCACCACCACCGCGCCGACCCCGCCGCCCACCTCGCCGACGACGGCCCCGCCGACGCCCACCGAGGACCCCGCCACCACGCCGCCCACCCCGACCGGGGAACCCACCGGGGAGCCGACCAACACGGCGACGGTCCAGCCGCCCGACCCCGAGGTCCCCGACAGCGGCGGCGACCAGGGAATCCGCCCGCCCGCCCGCACCACCCAGCAGCCCCGCTGACCCGCACGCGGACACGGTGAAGGCCGGCCCCCACCGGGGACCGGCCTTCACCGCGTCTCAGACCCGCGTCGCCAGCTCGAACCAGACGACCTTGCCGCCCGACAGCCGGGTCGCCCCCCACCGCCGCGCCAGCCGGTTCACCAGGAACAGGCCGCGCCCGCCCTCGTCCGTCTCGCGGGCCCGCCGCTGCCGCGGCAGCTGCGGGGAGTCGTCGCCGACCTCGCAGCGCAGCACGTCGGTCCTGAGCAGCCGCAGGGTCACCGGCCGCTCCGCGTACCGCACCGCGTTCGTCACGACCTCGCTGATCAGCAGCTCGACCGAGTCCGTCAGCTCCTCCAGGTCCCAGCGCGCCAGCGCCCGGCGGGCCAGCCGGCGGGCCCGGCCCGGGGCCGCGTCCTCCGGTTCCAGGAACCAGTACGCCACGTCGCTCGGCGCGATCCCGTCGAAGCGGGCCGCCAGCAGCGCGATGTCGTCGTCCCGGTCGCCCGGCCCGAGCATGTCGAGCACGTCGTCGCAGAGGGCTTCGAGCGGCGGCGCGTGGTCGGGGCCGGTCAGCTGGGCCGCCGCCGCCAGCCGCTCCCGCAGCTGCTCGATCCCGGTCCACACGTCCCGCAGCCGGGACTCCACCAGCCCGTCCGTGTAGAGCAGCAGGGTGGCACCGGCCGGGGCGTCCAGCTCGACCGCCTCGAAGTCGACCCCGCCGACGCCGATCGGGGCGCCCGCGGGCACCCGCAGCACCTCGGCGTGCCCGTCCATGTGGAGCAGTATCGGCGGCGGATGACCGGCGTTGGCCACCGTGATCCGGTGCGAGACCGGGTCGTACACCGCGTACATGCAGGTCGCCATCCGGTCCTGGCCGAGCCGCTGGGCCTGCTCGTCCAGGTGGTGCAGGACCTCCTGCGGGGGCAGGTCGAGCCCGGCCAGGGTCTGCGCGGTGGTGCGCAGCTGGCCCATGATCGCGGCCGAGGTCATGGAGTGGCCCATGACGTCGCCGACGACCAGGGCGACCCGGCTGCCGGGCAGCGGGATCGCGTCGTACCAGTCGCCGCCCACCCGGGCCGTCTCGGCCGCGGGCAGGTAGCGGGAGGCGAGCTTGACGCCGGTCGGCTGCGGCAGCGAGTCCGGCAGCATCGTGCGCTGGAGCTCGTCCGCGATGTACGCCTCCCGGCCGTACAGCACCGCCTTGTCGATGCCGAGCGCGGTGTGGGTGGCCAGCTGGGCGCCGACCAGCAGGTCGTCCGGGTCGAAGGCGGGCTGTTCGGGACGGCGCAGGAAGACGGCGGCGCCGATCACCCTGCGGCGGCCGCGCAGCGGCGCCAGTATCGCCCGCAGCCCGCGCGGCAGCGGGTGCTCCGGGCCGAGGAGCTCGCCGAGGGCGGTCCGGGCGGCGGCGGAGTCGCCGAAGACCGGCCGGACCCCGCGGAGCACCTCGGCGAGGGCGCTGCCGGAGCGCACCTCGCACAGCTCGGCGGCCGGGGTCGGGTCGGGATCGGGCACGAGGACGAGTTCGTCGCCCTCCAGGTCCGTTAACCGCAGCCGGTCGGTCCGGCGCAGCCGCAGCACGAAGGGCGCCACCGGGCGCTCGTCGCCCACCGGCAGCGGGTCGCGGAGGTAGACGAGGATCTCGTCGGAGAAGGTCGGCACGGTGGCCCGGCACAGGCCGAGCACGATCTCGTCCAGGTCGAGGCCGCGGGCGATCCGCCGGGTCGCGGCGCCGACGAACCGCAGCCGGTCGCCCTCGCGCCGGCCGGCCGGCGCCGCGCCGCCCTCCCCGCCCGGGGGCCTGGGGGAGACGGCGACGGCGACCGCGGGACCGGACGGCCCGGGCGGCTGCGGCGGGGCGTCGGGGACCTGCGCGGCCGGCGGCGCGGTCGGCTGCGCGGGGATGTCGGAGGGCAGGCCGGCGGGCGCGGCCTCCTGGCGGGGCCGCGTCTGCTCCTGGGGCCGGTCGGCCAGGGGCTGCCGGCCTTCGTGGGAGGTGGGATGCTCCGTCACGCGTGGGATTCCGTCCGTCCGGGCCGGTGGTGCGATGCACTCGCTCTTCTCGCCGATGCCGCGCCTTCGCCGGGGATAAACCCCTCGGAGGCGGTGTTCGCGGTGGATACGGACGATCCGCGGACGACGGCAGGGGCGGGGGGCGCGCCATCCGGGCACAGCTCGGGCACTGCTCTCCCCCTCATCGATGACGTGCGGTGACGTGTGGTCAGTTGCTGTGCTGCGTTCGCTCGGTGACGTCGTGCGCGCCCGGTGTCGGCCGTGCGGAGGACGATCCTACGTTTCGACCCCGGGGGCGCATCAAGGGTCTCATGGCGCCGTGTGCGCCGGAGTGCGGTCCCAGTCCGCCGGCAGGGCGGGAACGGTCCACGCGGGGTCGGGCCGCCACTCCTCCCAGCCGTCCCGGAAGGGCGCCCCCCACTCCTCGACGAGCCGTACGGCCGCGGCCCCGGCGGCCTCCACCCGGGCGGCCCGCGCGGCGTCCATCAGGCCGGACCGCTGGGCCTGGGCGAACTCGTCCTCGTCCCGCCAGAGCCAGCTGCGGTCGGGGTAGACGGAGATGTCGAGGAAGTGGTCCTCGGAGTCGAGGCCGCCGGCCCAGCGGCGGCGCGGCTCCTCCAGGTTCACGTACCAGCTGCGGAAGCGCCAGCCGCGGTCCCAGAACAGCCAGACCGACCAGGGGTCGCCGGGCCGGGCCAGCTTGAGGACGCCGCTGCCGGTCCAGCGGGCCCGCTCGGTGGTGCGGGGCGCGGTGTAGCGGGTGGCGAGCGGCTCGTCGTGGACCGGGGTGCCGTCGGCGAGGACCGGCCGGACGCACTCGGTGCCGGGCGCCATCCAGACGGCGAGCAGGCCGGGCGTGTCGCGGACGACGGTCACCGGCCGGCAGATGTGCACCTCGTCGGTGCCGATGCCGCGGTAGCGCCAGAGGATGTGCTCCCCCGGCGCCCAGTGCTGGATGTCGCCCGAGCCGTCCGATCCTGTCATGCGCAGATCTTAGGGGCGCGCTCCCACCCGCGCTGCGGTACGCGTCACGCTTGAGTCACGTGGGGGACGGGCGGGCTTCACCGCGCGGTCACGGCCGGGTCATGCGCAGCACGTCGAGGGCCTCGTCGAGCTGTTCGAGGGTGAGGTCGCCGCGGTCCACGTAGCCGGACTCCAGGACGACCTCGCGGATGGTCTTCCGCTCGGCCAGGGACCTCTTGGCGACCTTGGCGGCCTCCTCGTAGCCGATGTACTTGTTCAGCGGGGTGACGACGGAGGGGGAGGACTCGGCGTACTCGCGGGCGCGCTCGGCGTTCGCGGTGACGCCGTCCACCGTGCGGTCGGCGAGCAGCCGGGAGGCGTTGGCGAGGAGCCGTACGGATTCCAGCAGGTTCTTGGCCATCACCGGGAGCATCACGTTGAGCTCGAAGTTCCCGGCCGCGCCGGCCACCGCGACGGTGGTGTCGTTGCCGGTGACCTGGGCGGCGACCATGAGGACCGCCTCGGGGATCACCGGGTTGACCTTGCCGGGCATGATCGACGAGCCGGGCTGGAGGTCGGGGAGGTTGATCTCGGCCAGGCCGGTGCGGGGGCCGCTGGCCATCCAGCGCAGATCGTTGGCGATCTTGGTCAGGGAGACGGCGATGGTCCTGAGCTGGCCGGAGGTCTCCACCAGGCCGTCCCGGGCGCCCTGGGCCTCGAAGTGGTCGCGGGCCTCGGTGAAGGGCAGGCCGGTGGCGCGGGCCAGCTCGGCGATGACGGCGGCCGAGAAGCCGGGCGGGGTGTTGATGCCGGTGCCCACCGCGGTGCCGCCGAGGGGGAGTTCGGCGAGCCGGGGCAGCGAGGCGCGCAGCCGTTCGATCCCGTACCTGACCTGGGCCGCGTAACCGCCGAACTCCTGGCCCAGGGTGACCGGGGTGGCGTCCATCAGGTGCGTGCGGCCGGACTTCACCACCGACGCGAATTCGGCCGATTTTCGCTCCAGGGCGGCGGCCAGGTGGTCGAGGGCCGGGATCAGGTCGCGGGTGACGGCGGCGGTGGCCGCGATGTGGATGGAGGAGGGGAAGACGTCGTTGGACGACTGCGAGGCGTTGACGTGGTCGTTGGGGTGGACCGCCCGGTCGGCCGGGAGCCGCTCGCCGGCCAGGGTGGCCAGGACCTCGTTGGCGTTCATGTTGGACGAGGTGCCGGAGCCGGTCTGGAAGACGTCCACCGGGAACTGGTCGTCCCAGCGGCCCTCCGCGACCTCCGCCGCGGCGGCCGCGATCGCCTCCGCCCGGTCCCGGTCGATCACGCCCAGCTCGGCGTTGACGGTGGCGGCGGCGGCCTTGATCCGGGCCAGGGCCTCGATGTGGGCGCGCTCCAGGCGCTGCCCGGAGACGGGGAAGTTCTCCACCGCCCGCTGGGTCTGGGCCCGCCACTTGGCGTGCGCGGGGACCCGGACCTCGCCCATGGAGTCGTGCTCGATGCGGTGGTCCGCGTCGTTCTTCTTGCTCTCGGTCATCACTCAACCTCCATAAAAAGATGAGCACTTGTCTTGTTCGATGTATTCCCAAGCCGCGTACCGGCCAGTAAAAACCGTGGGTAACCCCACTTCCAGGAGGCGCAATGACGCGCACCAGGTACAGACTCCGGTGGCCCATCGCCGCCGTCGCCGCGGCGGCCGCCGCCCTCGGCTCCCTCACCGCCGCCGCCCCCGCCGGAGCGGCCGACACGGGTACGAGGGCCGCCGTCTCCTCCGTACCCCTCCCGCCCGAGCTGGAGGCCGTCCGGGCCGCCGAGGCCACGAAGATCTACGGCAGCCCCGAGGAGCGCCCCCTCGCCCAGCGGAAGACCGGCCTGATCTCGCTCGGCGACAGCGAGATCTCCGGCGAGGGCGTCGGCAGTTACGAGTCGCCCACCAACGGTCCCACCAACTGGTGCCACCGCTCGCCCGACGCGGCCATCCACCGCACCGGGATCTCCGCCGACCTCACCTTCAACGTGTCCTGCTCCGGCGCCTACACCGGGAACATCCGGATCGGCGGCGGCAAGCAGTACGCGGACGAGCTGGTCCAGAGCGACAACCTCGCCGTCAAGGCCCGCAACACCCGCGTCAAGATGGTGCTGCTGGTCGCCGGGGCCAACGACGACCTCCAGTTCGGCCCCGTCATGACCGACTGCGTCACCCGCTACGTCCTCAGCCAGGGCGCCTGCGAGCCCAAGTACGCCCCCGGCTGGCAGTCCCGCGTCGACGCCCTCGTCCCCAAGGTCGAGCAGACCGTCCGCGACCTGAGGACCGTCATGCGCGACGCCGGGTACGCCGACGGCGACTACAAGCTCGTCGTCATGGGCTACCCCAGCCCCATCGGCCCCGACTTCCACGACAACCCGAACTTCCCGGGCAAGCTGATCTGCGGCGGCATGGGCTACGACTCCGACACCAAGTGGGGCCGCAACACCGCCGTCCCCGCCTTCGAGCGAGGCATGCGCCGGGTCGCGGCCTCCACCGGCGCCGTCTACCTGGACAACTCCCGGCTCTTCCACGGCCACGAGGTCTGCATGGAGGACGCCTGGGCCCGGGGCCTGTACATCGACCTCTCCAAGCCCGGCGGCATCGACGAGAACTCCACCCGGCAGTCCTTCCACCCCAACAAGAGCGGCCACGCCGCCTTCGCCTCCTGCCTGACCCAGCTGTACGCCTCGGGCCTGCGCGAGGCGAGCTGCGCCGACGTGAACTCCTCCGGCACCCCGACGCTCTTCCCGCTCGCCTGGGACGACGTCTACAAGCCGCTCAAGGTCGAGGCGACCGGCAACTGCCTCGACGTGAACGCCTCGGAGTCCGCCAACGGCACCGCCGTCCTCGGCTGGGACTGCCACGGCGGCCGCAACCAGGGCTGGTGGTACGACTCCGCCCGCGGGACCCTGCACACCGAACTCACCCAGGACCGCTGCCTGGACGTGCCGGGCGCGGCCTACCAGACCGGCAAGGCGCTGGTCCTCTGGAACTGCTCCGGCGCCGCCAACCAGAAGTTCGTCCGCGACGGCGCCACGATCCGGCCCGCCGCCGCGACCGGCCTCTGCCTCGCGCAGGGGGCGGCGAAGGAGCCGGTCCGGCTCCAGACCTGCGACGGCTCCGCGAAGCAGCGGTTCGTCTAGCCGGCGCCCCCGAGAACGCCGTGGCCCTCCGTCCGGTGCGGGGCGGGGGGCCACGGCCCTTTCGCGGGATCCCTCACGTGAGCTTCAGGGTCGACTTCGCCAGCTCGTACGCGGCCACCACCGCGTCCTCCTCGGCGTCGAGGCCGCCGAGCTCCACGACGACCGTGCCCTTCGCGGTCCCCACCGCGAAGGACCGTCCGTCCCGCCACTCCTCCTCCAGCGCGCTGTAGACGGAGTAGCGCGCCTCCACGGCGGCCGTGCCGCCCAGCCGCACGTCCGTCAGGACGAGCCCCTTGGTCTTGTCGTCCTTCACGAAGGCCGTCAGGGTGGCCCGGACCGGGCCCTTCGGGGCGGTCCACACCCGCAGGAAACCGATGTCCGGGGTCCCCTCCGACTTGGCCTCGCACACGATCGTGGCCGGGCCCTGCTCCACCAGCGCGGCGAAGTCGGGGTCCTCGGGCTTCTCGACCGTCTCCGGCTCCCAGCCCGCCGTGAGGGAGAAGGAGACGGGGAGCGCGCAGGCGGTGCCGGGACCGCCGACGGACTTCACGGCCTTCGGGGCGGCGGACCCCGTCGGCGTCCCGGACGGCTTCGTCGCGGACGGCCCGGACGCCGGGGCGCCCGGCTCCGGGGTCGTACCGCAGGCGGTCAGCAGGGCGGCCGCCGCGAGCAGCGCGGTACGGAGGAAGGGGGCTCTACCTGGCATGGCCCCATCATCCCCGACGGCGTGCGTCCCCCGGACCGCGGTCGCACAATATGAGGACGGCCCGCAGGGGGAGGACCCACACCCCGCCAGGGAGGCAGCCCATGATCCGGAGCTTCAGCCTCAGGAGGATCGGCGCGCTCGGCGCCGCGACGGCCGCCGCCGTCGCCCTCACGGCCGCCGCACCGGCGGCCGCGGCGCCCTCGGCCGACGGCTTCGAGTTCACCCTCTACGCCAAGGAGGTCCCGGCGGACGAGGGCGGGGAGAGCGGCGGGGCACCCGAGGCGGGGGACTCCTTCGCCTTCGCCGACGACCTCTCCCGCACCAAGGGCGGCGAGAAGGTCGGCCGGGACGGCGTCGCCTGTACGGTGGCGCGCGCCGGCAACCCGGCCGACCTCCTGTGCGTCGGCACCTTCGTCCTGAACGGCGGCCCCGGCGGCCAGATCACCGGGCAGACGCTGCTCTCCGTCGACCCCTCGGACGACGCCCCGGCCGCGTTCGACATCGCGGTCACCGGCGGCACCGGCGACTTCAAGGACGTCCGCGGCTGGATCCGCTCGACCCCCGACGGGGACTACTCGAAGCTGGAGTTCCACCTCACCCGCTAGCCGGGCGGGGGAGGGTCACGACAGCTTGCCGTAGTCCGGCAGCTTGAAGGCGCGCTCGGCGTGACCGCCGACGATGTCGGTCGTGTTGTTCCCGATGTTCGCGATGATCGTGTAGCCCTTGGCCTCGATCTCGGCGCGCTTCTCCGTCTTGTACGCGCTCACCTCGGCGAACAGGTCGGGCAGCGAGCGCACGTACAGCCCGTCGACCGGGTAGCCGACCTTCTTGAGGTTCCACTCGGTGAGGGAGTGGACGATCCCCGGGCGCGCGGTCACGAAGAAGACCTTCACCCCGCGCGCGTGCGCGTCCTTCACCAGGGCGTGGACCTCGGGGATGGCCGGCGTCGGCAGCTCCCAGAACGGGTGGAAGTCCGTCTCCAGGGAGCTGTTGTCGATGTCGAGGACGATCGCCTGCCGCTCGGTGCCGGCGTCCTCGGCGCGCTCCTCGACGTACGGCCGGGCCTCGGCGACCACGGCGGCGACGTCACGGCGCCAGGTCGCGTAGTCCACGCCCTCGACCGCGGCGGCCGAGGTGAGGTGGGTGTCCGGGTCGGCGGCGGAGGCGGCGGGCGCGGGCCCGACGACGAGGAGGGCGGCGAGGCCGAGGAGGCCGGTGGCGGCGGCTGCGGACTTGGCTGAGGGCATGGGGGGCTCCCGAGTGGTCGACCGTCTCAGTGGTTGACATGCTCGCGACCCATACTGGCCAGTAGATGTCCTGCTGACTACCGGTCGGTAGCGACTTTCCGTGCGGGAGGCGACACCGCCCCCGGCCCGCCGGGAGGCAGGGGACGACACCGCCCCCCGGTCCACGGGGGACCGGGGGGCGGGCGCGGTGCTACCGCCGGTTACGAGAGCTGGGAGCCCTGGCGCACCGGGATGTGCGTGAACGTCGGCTCCGGCGCCGGGTTCTGGAAGAAGTCGTTGCCCTTGTCGTCGACGACGACGAAGGCGGGGAAGTCCTCGACCTCGATCTTCCAGACCGCCTCCATGCCGTCCTCCTCGTTGTCCAGGACCTCGATCTTCTTGATGCAGTCCTGGGCGAGGCGGGCGGCCGGGCCGCCGATGGAGCCGAGGTAGAAGCCGCCGTGCGTGCCGCACGCGTCGGTGACCTGCTGCGAGCGGTTGCCCTTGGCGAGCATCACCATCGAGCCGCCCGCCGCCTGGAACTGCTCCACGTAACTGTCCATCCGGCCGGCCGTCGTCGGGCCGAAGGAGCCGGAGGCGTACCCCTCGGGGGTCTTCGCCGGGCCCGCGTAGTAGACCGGGTGGTCCTTCATGTACTGCGGCATCTCCTCGCCGGCGTCGAGCCGCGCCTTGATCTTGGCGTGCGCGATGTCACGGGCCACGACCAGCGAACCGGTCAGCGAGAGGCGGGTCTTGACCGGGTACTTGGTGAGCTCGGCGAGGACCGCGTCCATCGGCTGGTCGAGGTCGATCTTCACCACGTCGCCGTCGGCGTCGAGGTGCTCGTCCGTGGTCTCCGGGAGGAAGCGCGCCGGGTCGGTCTCCAGCTGCTCCAGGAAGACGCCCTCGGCGGTGATCTTCGCGACGGCCTGGCGGTCGGCCGAGCAGGAGACGGCGATCGCGACGGGCAGCGAGGCGCCGTGCCGGGGGAGGCGGACCACGCGCACGTCGTGGCAGAAGTACTTGCCGCCGAACTGCGCGCCGATGCCGATCCTCTGCGTCAGCTCGAAGACCTTCTCCTCCAGCTCCTTGTCCCGGAAGCCGTGGCCGGTCTCGGCCGAGCCCTCGGTGGGCAGCTCGTCCAGGTAGTGCGCGGAGGCGTACTTCGCGGTCTTGAGCGCGAACTCGGCGGAGGTGCCGCCGACGACGATCGCCAGGTGGTACGGCGGGCAGGCGGCCGTGCCGAGCGAGCGGATCTTCTCCTCCAGGAACTTCATCATGCTCGCCTCGTTGAGGACGGCCTTCGTCTCCTGGTAGAGGAAGGACTTGTTGGCGGAGCCGCCGCCCTTGGCCATGAAGAGGAACTTGTACGCGCCGCCGTCGGTCGCGTACAGCTCGATCTGCGCGGGCAGGTTCGAGCCGGTGTTCTTCTCCTCCCACATGGTCACCGGGGCCATCTGCGAGTACCGCAGGTTCAGCTTGGTGTAGGCGTCGTAGATGCCCTTCGACAGGGCCTCCTCGTCGCGGCCCGGCGTGAGCACGTTCTGCCCGCGCTTGCCCATGACGATCGCGGTGCCGGTGTCCTGGCACATCGGGAGGACGCCGGCGGCGGCGATGTTCGCGTTCTTCAGCAGGTCGAGCGCGACGAACTTGTCGTTGCCCGACGCCTCCGGGTCGTCGATGATCTTCCGCAGCTGGGCCAGGTGGGCCGGGCGCAGGTAGTGCTGGATGTCGTGGATCGCCTCGGCGGCCAGCTTGCGCAGCGCCTCCGGCTCGACCTTGAGGAACGTACGGCCGTCGGCCTCGAAGGTGGAGACGCCCTCGGCGGTCACCAGGCGGTAGGGCGTGGTGTCCTCTCCCAGGGGCAGCAGATCGGAGTACGCAAACTCAGGCATGACGGCGGCCATTCCTCACTCGGCAGACAGCGGCGCGCCGCCTCCGTTGGCGGGCGCGCCCTCCAGCGTAGAACGACGGCGCGGCCGCGATCCTGTGAGGTAAGGCTCACCCGGGACCGGGACCGCGCCGAAGTGGAGCGTTCCGCCGGTGCTCCGTTACGAGACGGCCGCCGTCAGCGCGTACGGGTTCGCCCACAGCGGGGACGTCCGCCGGGCCTCCACGACCAGCTCCCACACCCCCGCGGCGGGCTTGGCGTAGGTCCGGGTCCCCGGGTCGCAGCCGTAGCCGTCGAGGTAGTTGTTGTAGCAGTAGATCGTGCCGGCGGCCGAGCTCTCACCGGAGACGCCCGTCGGCCGGAAGGCCCACCAGCGGGTCTGGCTGCCCTCGTCGAGGCCGTCCAGGGAGACGGTCAGCGCCTGCGCGCCGGCGGGCACGGCCACCGTGTAGTGGACGGTGTCGTTGCGGTACGTGACGCCGGTGACGGTCAGCGGGGTGCCGCCGACGGCGAGCGGGACGGCGGCCTCGACCGCGAGCATCGCGTGCTGCTCCACGGCCCGGGTGGCCGGGTCGTCCAGGGTGAGGACGGCGGAGTGGACGCCCTGGACGCCCGGCTTCGCGGTGACCGTCACGCCGGTCGGGACGCCCTTGGCGAGGACCACGAACGACGGCACGGAGAAGGTCTCCTCGCCGCCCTTCAGCCCCACCTCGTACGCGACGGGCCGGTCGGAGCCGGTGGTGCGGGTCACCGTCAGCTCGTAGGTCCGCTCCTCGCCGACCGCCTGGCCGCCCGCGCCGGGGGCGCAGCTGTTGAAGAGGCCGCTGCCGCGGTGCGGGATGACGAGCTTGCCGGAGAGCGGGGTGCAGACGGGCGCGGAGACGGTGACGGCGCCGGCCGTGCCGGCCTTCCCCTTCCCGAGGACGGACCACGCCTTCGGCACGTCGAACTGGCCGCGGCCCTGGGCGACGGCGTCGGCCTTGCCGTTCCAGCGGGCGGTCGCGTAGATCGCGGCGCGCAGCTCGGCCGGGGTGGCCGACACCCCGGTCTGCTTCGCGGCCGAGAGGAGCAGCGCGCCGGCTCCGGCGGCCTGCGGGGACGACATCGAGGTGCCGTTCATCATCGAGTAGCCGGGCGGCAGCTGGTAGCCGGTCTCCGCGACCGAGGCGGGCGCGATCCAGTCCGGGGTGGTGGAGACGGCCGCGCCGGGCGCGGTGATGTCCGGCTTGAAGCCGCCGTCCTCACGCGGGCCGCGCGAGGAGAAGGGGAACATGGCGCGCGCGTCCTTGGTCCGCGAGCCGTAGTTCGCCCACCACGTGTCGGAGGAGACCGCGGCGCCGACGCTGACCGCCTTGTCGGCCCCGGTCGGGTCGCCGACCGTGTTCGTGCCCGCGCCCGAGTTGCCCGCCGAGATGAAGAGCTGGACGCCGGTGGAGTCGATCAGCCGGTTGTAGACGAGGGCGCGGGCGCTCTGGCCGTCGTTGAACTCGGGGCTGGAACCGATCGACATGTTGATCACGTCGACGCCGTACTTCGAGGCGAGGTCGATCATGCCGTCGGTCAGCGCGGCGGAGGAGCACCCGAAGCTGTGGCAGGCGCGCATCGACACCAGCCGGGCGCCGGGCGCCTGGCCGTCCATCGCGCCGCCGTACATGCCGTGGGCGGCGGTGATGCCGGCGACGTGGGTGCCGTGCGCCTCGGTGATCACGTTGACGTTGATCCCGGGACCCTGGCGGCCGGGCATCTTGTCCGCCGGCCGGATCTGCACCGTGAAGGGCACCCGCTCGTTGCGCGCGGTGGCCGGGTCGTCCGTACCGATGTAGCCGATCTGGCGGTCCTTCCCGAAGGGCCGCATCAGCTCCTCGTCGGTGAAGTCCCTGTCGCCGTCGGTGTCGACCCAGATCCCCTCGTCGGAGTTCCGGTACAGCACCCCGATCTTCCTGGTGCCGCCGCCCGGCCAGTTCATGGCCCGCGAGGCGACCCGCAGGTCGGGGCTCTCGGGGGCGGTCCAGGTGTTCCCGAGCGGGTCCGTGAAGACCGGTCCCGCGTACGTCCGGGTCATCGAGAACCAGGAGTCGTCGAAGAGCAGGTCGATGAAGTTGTTCGGGTCGCTGCCCGTGACCGTGTCGCGGAGCTTGTCCTCGCCGGTCGTGGTCTTCGCGAGCGCCGGGTGGGTCGGGTCGACGCCCGTGTCCATGACGCCGATGGTGACCCCGCGCCCGTCGAAGGTCGGGTGGTCCGTCTTGAACTCCGTCGACCCGGTCTCGCGGGTCGGCATGTACGGGTTCGAGTCCGGCGTCGCGGCGGAGGGAGCGGCCGGCAGCGCGCCGGCGGGCGCGATCCCGCCGGCGGCCCCGCCGTCGACCCGGGTGTCCTCGACCTCCAGCAGCTCGTCGAGGTCGACGGCCACGACCGGGTCCAGCGCGGCGACCCGCTCGACGAGGTCGAACGGCACGTTGGCCTTCAGGTACCCGACGGAGGCGTCGGTACGGAGCGCCTCGACGCCCAGCGCGGCGAGCGCCGCCTCGGCCTCGGCGGTGCGTCCGTCGGCGACGGCGACGATCAGCGTCGCGAAGCCGGGGGCGGTACGCCCGCTCCGCGCGCTCGGCCCCTGCTCGTGCTGCCGCTCGTACTGGGCGAGCAGGGCGCGGTCGTGCGAGCCCAGTCGGTCGACCGGGGCGGGGTCGGCGTCGGCCGCGGCGGGGCCCGCGGTGAGGGCGAGGGAGGCGGCGGCGAGGGCGAGGGCGGTGGATATCGCGGTGGATCTGCGACGGGACATGGATGTCCTTCCGGCGGCGTCCTGGTGTGCGAACGCCGGACACGTTGCCACGCCCCCGCACTCCCGACAGGCCCCCGGTCCTGTCGGCTTGCCGCCGTGTCGTAAAGCCGACAACTCGCCTGCGGAACCTCACCGTTGCCCCTCGTCACGCCCCGGGGCGGGACGGGCGCGGGCGTCAGAGCCAGTGGTGGCGGGCGGCGTGCCAGCCCAGCTGGAGCCGGCTGCGCACCCCCGCCAGCGCCAGCAGCCTCCGCACCCGCCGCTGCACCGTCCGCTCCGAAACCCCCACCTGCGCCCCGATCGCCTGATCCGTGTACCCGTTCAGCAGCAGCGTCAGCAGCCGCCGGTCCTCCGCCGTCAGCGGCCCGTCGACCGCCGCCGCGATCGCCGCCGGCACCGGCAGCGCGCTGTCCCAGACCCGGTCGAAGATCCAGCCGAGCGCGTCGAGCAGCGGCCGCGACCGCAGGACGGTGGCGCGGGGCTCGCCGCCCGCCCCGGCACCGCCCGGCCCCGTCCCGTCCGCGAGCGGGACGACGAGGGCCCGTGCCCGGTCCACCAGCACCAGCTTCAGCGGCAGTCCGAACGCGACCCGCATCTCCTCGCCGAGCGACGCCCAGTGTTCGAGCAGGGGCGGGGTGTCGGAGTCCGTGAGGGCGAGCGCGTCCCGGTCGTAAACGACCCGGTAGCGCACGCCGGCCCGCATCGCCTCCCGCTGCCCGGAGTTGTCGGCGGCGGGCACGGCGATGACGGGCCCGGCGGCGAGGGCGAGGATCTCGCGGCGGGCGGAACGCTGGAGCGCCTCGTAGCGTTCGGCGATGGCCCGCGCCCCGGCGACGACCTCCACGTCGGGCGACACCAC
Source organism: Streptomyces sp. NPDC014656 (assembly GCF_043084305.1). Lineage (NCBI taxonomy): Bacteria > Bacillati > Actinomycetota > Actinomycetes > Kitasatosporales > Streptomycetaceae > Streptomyces > Streptomyces sp. NPDC014656. The sequence goes on along the minus strand of NZ_JBIBZN010000002.1, from coordinate 475,656 downwards.
GGCGGGCGACACCACGGCGGCCCCGTCCGGCCCCGTCACGAGCTCACGCCCGGAGCCGGAGCCGGGCCCGGACCTGGTTTCGGTCCCGGAGCCGGAGCCGGTCTCGCTCCTGGGCCCGGAGCCGGAGCCGGCGGTCCGCAGGGCCTGCCGGATCTCGTCGAGCCGCCTCAGGACGAGCCCTTCGAAGGCGTCGGCGGCGGTGTCGGCGGCGGTGTCGGAATCCCGCCGGTACCGGTTCTGAACGTCCGTCATCTGTCCTGCCTCTCCCACCTGCCCGCCCGTCCTCATCCTGGCGGAGGCGACGGCGGCGGAGGCGTCCGGAACCCGGCGGTTTCCCGCCGCGACGCAACCCGCCACCTCGTCCCCTAGGGGAGAGATGGGGGATCCGATCCCTGGTCGCGATCTATCGCGTGTGCCAGTGTGGAGACGTGGACCTCGAAAAGCAGCCCGACCCCGCGCAGCAGCCCGCACCCCCGGCCGCCCCCGCGCCCCCGGCCGCGCCTACGCCCCCGTCACCTCCCGCGGTCCCGTCCCCTCCCGCGGCCCCGGCCGCGCCCGCCGTCCCCGCGTACGCCGATCCGCAGGGTGCCCTGCGTGCCTCCGACGCCGACCGGGACCGGGTCGCGGAGATCCTGGCGGAGGCGCTGGCGCAGGGGCGGCTCGACGCGGAGGAGCACGCGGAGCGGGTCGAGGCCGTCTACCGGGCGAAGACGGTGGGCGAGCTGGAACCGATCGTGCGGGACCTGCCGGCCGCCGACGGCGCCCCGGCCACCGCGCGCACGGGCCAGGCCCCGGCCCCGGCCGCCTACGGACCGGAGGACGCGGAGGGGAACGCGGACCAGCTGGTCGCGGTGTTCTCCAGCACCGCCCGCAAGGGCCGCTGGCGGGTCGCCCGCCGCACCAACGTCTTCGCGATCTTCGGGAACGTGGAGATCGACCTGACGGAGGCGATCTTCGCCCAGCCGCTCACCACCATCAACGCCACCTCCATCTTCGGGAACGTCGAGGTCCGCGTCCCGGAGAACATCAGCCTGCGCGGCTCCGGCACCGGCATCCTCGGGAACTTCGAGGTCACCACCCTGGAGGGGGTCGACCCGCAGGCCCCGCTGGTGGTCGTCAACGGCTACGCGGTGCTGGGGAACGTGGAGGCGAGACCCAAGCGCGGGAAGTGGATCATGGATCTCCAGAACAGGGCCCGCAAGCACCTCGGCCACTGAGCGCCCCACCGGCCCTCCCACCGGTCCTCCCGCCGGCCCTCCCGTCGATCACCCGCCGGGTATCGGCCAGGGGGTGACCGGAATGCGTCGCCGGGGCTCCGGAGTCCGGATGGGGACGACACGCGGTGCATAGGCGCGCGCACAGCGGGTAGGGCTGGTGCATCGCTGCTCGCTCGCGAAGCCGTCGTCAGGAGTAGACCGTGCTGCAACTGCCGCATCAGCCCCTCCAGGTAGCCCCCGTGCCGCCCCAGCGTGCTCCCGCGCGGCAGGACGAGGGCGGCCCCTGGCACGCGGAGGCGGTGTGCCGCCGGGACGAGGCAGGACTCTTCTTCGCCCCCTCCAAGGAGCCGACCGCCGCCCGGCTGGCCCGCGAGGAGGCGGCCAAGCGGGTCTGCGCCCGCTGTCCCGTCATGGTCGACTGCCGCGAGCACGCGCTGCTCCAGCCCGAGCCGTACGGCGTGTGGGGCGGCCTCACCGCCGCCGAGCGCCGCGTGGTGCTGGCCCGCCGCCGGCGCCGCGAGGTCGAGCTGCGCAAGGCGGCCGCGGCCGAGCGCGTCGCCCAGGCCGGCTGACGGGCCGCGCGCCTCCGGCCGTCCGTCCCCGGCCGCCCACCGGTTCCGTATCGGTGGCCCCGTACGGGAAGGGGCGCCCCCACCGCACATGGGGGCGCCCCTCTTCGCTGCCGTCGTCGGACCGTGCCGGTGTCAGTTGGCCCGGTCGAAGTCGATCTGGCTGTAGGCACGCAGCTTCGCGAGCCGGTGCGTGGAGTCGATCTGGCGGATCGTGCCGGACTTCGAGCGCATGACCAGCGACTGGGTGGTCGCGGTCTCGGCGCGGTAGCGCACCCCGCGCAGCAGCTCGCCGTCGGTGATGCCGGTGGCGACGAAGAAGACGTTCTCGCCGCCGACCAGGTCGGTCGTGGTGAGGACCCGGTCCAGGTCGTGGCCCGCGTCGAGGGCCTTCTGGCGCTCGGCCTCGTCCTTCGGCCACAGCTTGCCCTGGATGACACCGCCCAGGCACTTGATGGCGCAGGCCGAGATGATGCCCTCGGGGGTGCCGCCGATGCCCATGAGCAGGTCGACGCCGGTGCCCTCGCGGGCGGCCATGATCGAGCCGGCCACGTCGCCGTCGGAGATGAACTTGATCCGGGCGCCGGTCTCGCGGATCTCCTTGACCATGCCCTCGTGGCGGGGGCGGTCGAGGATGACCACGGTGACGTCCTCGGCGTTCATGCCCTTGGCCTTGGCGACCCGGCGGATGTTGACCGAGACGGGGGCGTTGATGTCGACGAAGTCCGCGGCCTCGGGGCCGGTGACCAGCTTGTCCATGTAGAAGACCGCGGACGGGTCGAACATGGAGCCGCGGTCGGCGGCGGCGAGCACGGCGATGGCGTTCGGCATGCCCTTGGCGTTCAGGGTGGTGCCGTCGATCGGGTCCACGGCGATGTCGACCTCGGCGCCGGTGCCGTCGCCGACCCGCTCGCCGTTGAAGAGCATCGGCGCTTCGTCCTTCTCGCCCTCGCCGATGACGACGACGCCGTTCATCGAGACGGTCGAGATCAGGGTCCGCATCGCGTTGACCGCGGCGCCGTCCGCGCCGATCTTGTCGCCGCGACCGACCCAGCGGCCGGCGGCCATGGCGGCGGCCTCGGTCACCCGGACCAGTTCGAGGGCGAGGTTGCGGTCGGGGGCCTCGGGAGAGACCTCAAGCTCGGGGGGGAGGTGGTGCTCGGTCATCGGAGCGCACCTTTCTGTACGACGACGGCCGGAAAAAAGGAGGGTGCTGTGACTCTATCGCCAGGTCGACAAATTGAGCAGAGGGGCCCACGTATGAGCGCGGGACCGTGATGCGACCATATGGGGCGTGGCAGCTAAGCGAGGCAGGCAGACGGTACGCGGGATGTTCCAGTCCCTCGGGGTGATCATGGTCGCCGCGGGGGTCATGTATCTCTTCATCCCGCACGACGAGAACGCGGATCCGGTGAAGGCCAAGGACTACCGGGTCGAACTGGTCACGGCCCAGCGTGCGGCGCCCTATCCGGTGCTCGCCCCCGAGGGCCTGGGTGACGGCTGGAAGGCGACGGTGGTCTCGTACAGGCGGGAGCAGGCCGACGCCTGGCAGCTCGGCTTCCTCTCCCCGGACACCCAGTTCGTCTCGGTGAACCAGTCGACGGCGGAGCCGAAGAAGTTTGTGCCCAAGGTCACCCACGCGGCCAAGAACACCGGCAGGACGCAGACGGTGGGCGGCCGGGAGTGGCAGCGCTGGGAGGGCCCCAAGTACGACGCGCTGGTGCGGACCGAGGCCGGGGCGACCACGGTCGTCACCGGCACGGCGTCCTTCGAGACCCTCGCCGAGATGGCGGGCGCCCTCACGTCGAAGACGGCCTGACCCCAGGACGCGACGAAGCCCCCGGTGCGGGTCACCGGGGGCTTCGTCGTGCGTGCTCGGGCTCAGACGGTCGTGATGACGTCGTCGTAGGCCAGGCGCGGGGAGCGCGGGAACCAGGCGTCCTCGCCCGGCTTGCCGATGTTGACGACCATCAGCGGGGTGTGGTCGGCGTCCAGGAACTCCTTCTGGACGCCGGCGAAGTCGAGGCCGGTCATCGGGCCGGCGGCCAGGCCGGCGGCGCGGACGCCGACGATGAAGTAGGCGGCCTGGAGGGCGGCGTTCAGCAGGGCGGAGCCCTCGCGGACCGGGCGCTCGGCGAAGAACATGTCCTTGGCCTGCGGGAAGTGCGGGAGCAGGCCCGGGAGCTCCTCGTGGAACTCGTTGTCGGCGGAGAGGATCGCGACGAGCGGCGCGGTGCGGGTCTTGGCCTGGTTGCCCTCGGCCATGTGGGAGACGAGGCGCTCGCGGGCCTCCTCGGAGCGGACCAGGGTGATGCGCAGCGGGGACTGGTTGAAGGCGGTGGGGCCGTACTTCACCAGGTCGTAGATCGCCTGGACCTGCTCGTCGGTCACCGGCTCGTCGGTGAACGTGTTGGCGGTGCGGGCCTCGCGGAAGAGGAGGTCCTGGGCGGCGGGGTCGAGAACGAGGGACATGCTGCGTACCTTCCGGACTGCAAGGGGGCCGCCCGGCGGGGAATCCCGGGCGATGTCTCGACAGTACGCCCCGGATTGGTGAAAGTTCAACTATCTGATCCGGATAGTGATCCGCTTCACTCGTGCCAGTCTAGCGGGACCGGCCCCGGCCCCCGCCGCGCCCCGGTTCCTCCCCCTACTCCTCCCCGTCCTCCCCGTCCTCCTCCTCGCGCTCGGCCGCCAGCGAGGCGTCGAGCCGGGCGCGGGCGCCCTCCAGCCAGTGCCGGCAGACCTTCGCCAGTTCCTCCCCGCGCTCCCAGAGCGCCAGTGACTCCTCCAGGGTGGTCCCGCCCGCCTCCAGGCGCCGGACGACCTCGATCAGCTCGTCGCGCGCCTGCTCGTAACCGGGCGCCGCCGCCGTCTTCGTACCGCTCGCCATCTCTTCTCCGTCCTCCGTGACTCCCGCCGGCCCGCGCCGGCTCCCGTGGTCCCGCCCCGGGCCCCTCAGGCCCGGCGCACCGTGAACTCGCCCTCGGCCACCCGGGCCCGCAGCTCCTCGCCCTCCGCCACGTCCGACTCCGCGCGGACCACCGAGCCGTCCGCCCGCTGGAGCACCGCGTACCCGCGCTCCAGGGTGGCCGCGGGGGAGAGCGCCCGGACCCGCGCCCGGGTGTGCGCCAGCTCCGAATCCGCCCGGTCGAGGAGGTGCCCGAGCACCCGCCGGCTCCGCGCCAGGAGCGCGTCCAGCTCGTCCTCCCTGACCTCCACCATCCGCTGCGGGTGCTCCATCACCGGCCGGGCCAGCGCGTGCGCGAGCCCCCGCTCCTCGCGCTCCAGCAGACCCCGGACCGTGCGCAGCGCCCGGTCGCGCAGCCCCCGCACCCGCTCCAGCTCCTCGCCCACGTCCGGGACGACCTTCTTCGCGGCGTCGGTCGGCGTGGAGGCGCGCAGGTCCGCCACCAGGTCGAGCAGCGGGGAGTCCGGCTCGTGCCCGATCGCGGACACCACCGGCGTCCGGCACGCGGCGACCGCCCGGACCAGCTGCTCGTCCGAGAAGGGCAGCAGGTCCTCGACGCTGCCGCCGCCCCGGGCCACCACGATCACGTCCACCTCCTCGTGCGCGTCCAGCTCCTGGACCGCCTGGATCACCTGCGGCACCGCCTTCACGCCCTGCACCGGGACGTTCCGCACCTCGAAGCGGACGGCGGGCCACCTCCGCCGCGCGTTCTCCAGCACGTCCCGCTCGGCCGCCGAGGCCCGGCCGCAGACCAGGCCGATCAGCTGCGGCAGGAACGGCAGCGGCTTCTTCCGGTCGAGCGCGAACAGCCCCTCGGCCGCGAGCCCCCGTTTCAGCTGCTCCAGGCGGGCCAGCAGCTCGCCGATCCCGACCGGCTTGATCTCCACGGCCCGCAGCGACAGCTGGCCGCGCGGCGCGTACCACTCCGGCTTGGCGTGCACGACGACCCGCGCGCCCTCCGAGACGACGTCGGCCACCGCGTCGAAGACCTGGCGGTAGCAGGTCACCCCGATCGAGATGTCGTACGAGGGGTCCCGCAGCGTCAGGAAGACGACCCCGGCCCCGGGGCGCCGTGAGAGCTGCGTGATCTGCCCCTCGACCCAGATCGCCCCCAGCCGGTCGATCCACCCCCCGATCATCCGGGAGACCTCACCGACGGGAAGCGGCGCTTCGGCGGACGTAGTCATACCCATGAACCGAGCGTAACGGCGCCCTCCGACAACGTCACCGCCGCACGGCCCCCACGCGAGCCGCCACACAGCCCCCACCCAGGCCGCCGCACGGCCCCACCCGAGCCCGCCGCGCCCGGGCCGCCGCCTGGGCCCCGGACCGCCGGAGCGTCCGCCCCGGACCACCGGAGCGTCCGCCCCGGACCACCGGAGCGCCCGCCCCGGACCGCCCGCCGCCCGCCCGCCCCGCCCCCGCGCCGCCCGCCCCGGGACACCCCGCCTTCGTACGCCCCGCCCCGCCCCGGAACGCCCAGCCTCCGTACGCCCCGCCCCGCACTCCCCGCCGCCGCCCGCCCCGCCCCCGGCCCGCCCCCGGCCCGGCGCCTCACGCCCCGGCCGGTCCCCGCCCCGCGCCCTGGACGGCGAGTACGACCAGGCCCACGCCCAGCCAGATGACGCCGACCACCTGCGCCTGCACCGACGCCTCCACGATCACCGCGATCAGGATCGCCGCGCCGGCCACCGGCAGGACCACGTGCTTCAGCCAGTGCGGCGGGCCCTCCGCGCGCCGGACCGCGAACCAGCCGACGACGCTCGCGTGCAGCAGGACGAAGGCCGTCAGGGCGCCGACGTCGACCACCGACACCAGGTGGTCCAGGCCGTCGTCCCGCCCGGCCGCCCACAGCGCCGCGACCATCGTCACCGCCGCCGACACCAGCAGCGCCACCCGGGGCACGCCCGAGTCGGTCCGCGCCAGCGCGTGCGGCAGCCGCCCCTCGCGGCCCATCGCGAAGAGCAGCCGGCCGCCGGCCGCCTGCCCGGCCAGCGCGGCGAAGGCCGCGCCGATCGCCTTGGAGACGGCCACCAGGTCGTGCAGCCAGCCGCCGACCGAGCTGTCCACGGCGTCGTAGAAGGCGGAGCCCTGCTTCGCCGGATCGGCCGCCAGCTCCGCCGAGGAGACCGGTTCGAGCAGCGCCACCAGCCAGGTCTGGGCGATGAAGAGGGCGCCCGCGAGCACCAGGCAGAAGAGCAGGGCCCGCGCCACCTTCGCCGAGCCGCCGGTGACCTCCTCCGCGAAGGCCGCGATCGCGTCGAAGCCGAGGTACGACAGGACCGCCACCGACACCGCGCCGACGACCGCCGCGAGCGAGAAGGTCCCGTCGCCGGCGAGCGGCGACCACCAGTCGCGCTGCGCCCCGTCCCGTACGAGCACCACCACCGCCGACACCACGAAGACCAGCAGCACCACGATCTCCATCGCGAGGACCGCGAAGCCGACCCGGGCGGCGGCCCGCACCCCCCACAGGTTGAGCAGGGTGGTCACCACCACCGCGATGCCCGTCCACACCCACCGGTGCACCCCGGGCACCAGCGCCTCCATCGCGATCCCCGCGAAGAGGTAGGCGACGGCCGGGATCAGCAGGTAGTCGAGCATCGCCATCCAGCCGGCGACGAAGCCGGGCCCCTCGCCGAGCCCCTTGCGCGCGTACGCGAAGACCGAGCCGGCCTGCGGGGCGACCCGGACCATCTGCGCGTAGCTGAAGGCCGTGAACGCCATGGCCACCGTCGCCACGACGTACACCAGTGCGACCGCGCCGTGGGACTTCGCGTCGAGCGTGCCGAAGACGCCGACCGGGGCCATCGGCGCGATGAACAGCAGCCCGTACACGACGAGGTCGCGGAACCCGAGCGTCCGCCGGAGCCCCGAGTGGTCCGACGGCCCCGCCGTCTCCCCGTCCACCTGCGCGTTCTCAGCCATGGCGCCAGTTTCGGACAAGGTCGCGCTCCAACCGCTCACCGACGCGGCCTTACGATGGGACGCATGACTGCAACGCCCGCGCCGACGCCCGAGCCCGCCCCCGCGGACCGGACCGCGACCGACCGCCCGAAGCGTGTCCTGCTCGCCGCTCCCCGCGGCTACTGCGCGGGCGTGGACCGTGCCGTGATCGCCGTGGAGAAGGCCCTGGAGCAGTACGGGGCCCCCGTCTACGTCCGCCACGAGATCGTGCACAACAAGTACGTGGTCCAGACGCTGGAGCGGAAGGGCGCGATCTTCGTCGACCAGGCCACCGAGGTCCCGCCGGGCAACATCGTGATGTTCTCCGCGCACGGCGTCGCCCCGACCGTCCACGAGGAGGCCCGCCAGGGCCGGCTCGCGACGATCGACGCGACCTGCCCGCTGGTCACCAAGGTCCACAAGGAGGCCATCCGGTACGCCAAGGAGGACTTCGACATCCTCCTCATCGGCCACGAGGGCCACGAGGAGGTCATCGGCACCTCCGGCGAGGCCCCCGACCACATCCAGCTCGTCGACGGCCCCGAGGACGTCGCCAAGGTCGAGGTCCGCGACCCCTCCCGCGTGGTCTGGCTCTCCCAGACCACGCTCTCGGTCGACGAGACCATGGAGACGGTCGACGCGCTCAAGGACAAGTTCCCGCAGCTGATCTCCCCTCCGTCGGACGACATCTGCTACGCCACGCAGAACCGCCAGTTGGCGATCAAGGAGCTGGCCGGCCAGGCCGAGCTCGTCATCGTCGTCGGCTCCAGGAACTCCTCGAACTCGATCCGCATGGTCGAGGTCGCCAAGCAGGCCGGCGTCCCCGCCGCCCACCTGGTCGACTTCGCGAGCGAGATCGACGAGGCCTGGCTGGAGGGCGTCACCTCGGTCGGCCTCTCCTCCGGCGCCTCCGTGCCCGACGTGCTGGTCCAGGAGGTCCTGGAGTGGCTCGCGCAGCGCGGCTACGTCGACGTGGAGCTGGTGAAGACCGCCGAGGAGCACCTCACCTTCTCCCTCCCCAAGGAGCTCCGCCGCGACCTGCGCGCCGAGGCCGCCGGGCTCGTCGAGGAGTAGGACCCGGTCCGCCCGGTTAGCTTGAGTCCATGAACGTCTTCGGAGTGGACATCGGCGGCTCGGGCATCAAGGGCGCCCCCGTGGACCTGGGGCGCGGCGCGCTCACCGAGGAGCGCCACAAAATCCTCACCCCGCAGCCCGCGACGCCCCAGGACGTCGCGGGCCGCGTCGCGGAGGTCGTCGCGCACTTCGGCTGGACCGGCCCCATCGGCGTCACCTTCCCCGGTGTCGTCACCGGCAGCACGGTCCGCACCGCCGCGAACGTCGACCCGTCCTGGATCGACACCGACGCCGGCGCGCTCATCGGCGCGGCCGTCGGCGGACTCCCGGTCACCGTCCTCAACGACGCCGACGCGGCCGGCGTCGCCGAGATGACCTTCGGCGCGGGCCGGGGCCGCACCGGCACGGTGATCCTGCTGACCCTCGGCACCGGCATCGGCTCCGCCGTCTTCACCGACGGCCGCCTGGTCCCCAACACGGAACTGGGCCACCTGGAGCTCAAGGGCCACGACGCCGAGAAGCGCGCCTCCTCCAAGGCACGCGAGGACGAGGAGCTGACCTGGGAGCACTGGGCCACCAAGCGCCTGAGGAAGTACCTCGCCCACGTGGAGATGCTCTTCTCCCCGGAGCTGTTCATCCTCGGCGGCGGAGTCAGCCGCAAGGCCGACAAGTTCCTGCCCTACCTCGACGGCATCCGCGCCGAGATCGTCCCCGCGGAACTGCGCAACGACGCGGGAATCGTCGGCGCGGCGATGGCCGCCCACGCGGCGAGGTAGACCCGCGGGGGCGGACCGGCACGGCCGCCGACCACGACGCCCGCGCGACCGGAGGGCGTACGGCCCGGAGGGCGGCCGCCACGGGGGCGTACGGCTCCGAGGGCAGCCCGTCACGGGGGTGGCCGGTCCCGGGGACGTACGGCTCCGAGGCGGCCGGTCATGAGGACGTACGGCTCCGAGAGCTGCCGGTCGCGGGGGCGTACCGCTCCGAAGTGGCCCGTTACGAGGGCGCACCGCCCCGAGGGCGGCCGGCCGCAGAGGGGGCGCGGTCGGCGCGGGGCGTCCGTCCGTCCGGCCTCAGGGGCGTACCTCAGGGGCGTACGGTCCCGGCGCCGGGCGGTTACGGGGCCGGGCGGCGGCCGCGGGCGGCGGCCGGGTTGCGGCGGGCGGGGCCCGCGGCGGCGGGACCGCGTACGGCGGCGCCCGGAGCGACCGGGCCCGCCGGCCGGCGACGGCGCCGCCCCATCTCCCGCACCTTCCGCACGCTCGCGATGACCCCGGCGATCAGCGTCCCGCCGTACAGCCAGCCGGCGTGCACCGCGAGGGCGGTGACCACGGCCATGGCCTGGCCGCCGAAGCCGCCGGCGCCGCCCGCGATCGGCACGACGCCGACGGCGAAGGCGATCGGGACGGCGATCGGCGCGGTGACCAGGTCGGCGGTGCGCACCCAGAGCGCGGTGAGCGCGCTCACGGGCAGGAACAGCAGGCCGAACGCCAGCGGCGAACCGTCCAGGACCAGCCAGTCCAGGAAGCCGACGAGGAGCATCGCGGCCGAGGCGAAGAGCCCCGCGCCGAGCCCGGTCAGCCGGGGCGAGGGCAGCCGCCGCAGGGCCTGCACCACGGGTGGCGCGGGCCGCCGCGCGGTCGCCGGGGCGCCGACCCGGTAGACGGTGGCCGCCCCCGGCCCCGCTCCGGCTCCCTCCACCTCCACGAGCGCGGCGGGCGGCGTGAGGGGGGTCTGCGGCCGTCGGCGGCCTCGCGGCTGACTTGTCCTGTGCTGCTCCACCTCACCAACGTAGGGCGGGACGCGCCGGGAGGGGCCCGGGACACGCCCTTTGGGTGACCTTGGGGGCGTAGTTCGACCGAAGTCGACCGAAGTGGGCCGAAGCCCGTCCCCGGCGGCCGGTGAGGCCCGCGCCGGACCCCCCGTAAACTGGGGGATCGACCCATCATCCGTATCTAGGGAAGTCGCCACCGTGTCGCTCACGATCGGAATCGTCGGCCTGCCGAATGTCGGCAAGTCGACCCTGTTCAACGCCCTGACCAAGAACGACGTGCTGGCGGCCAACTACCCGTTCGCCACGATCGAGCCGAACGTCGGCGTCGTCGGTGTCCCCGACGCCCGCCTGACGAAGCTCGCCGAGATCTTCGGCTCGCAGCGCGTCCTCCCGGCCACCGTCGACTTCGTCGACATCGCCGGCATCGTGCGCGGCGCGAGCGAGGGCGAGGGCCTGGGCAACAAGTTCCTCGCCAACATCCGCGAGTCGGACGCGATCTGCCAGGTCATCCGCGCCTTCAAGGACGAGAACGTCGTGCACGTCGACGGCAAGGTCTCGCCGAAGGACGACATCGAGACGATCAACACCGAGCTGATCCTCGCCGACCTCCAGACCATCGAGAAGGTCCTCCCGCGCCTCCAGAAGGAGATGCGGATCAAGAAGGACACGGCGCCCAAGGTCGCCGCCGTCGAGGCCGCCCAGGCGATCCTGGAGAAGGGCGACACCCTCTTCTCGCAGGGCATCGTCCAGGGCTCGGAGAAGGCGGAGCTCCTCCACGACCTCCACCTCCTCACCACCAAGCCCTTCCTCTACGTCTTCAACGTCGACGAGGACGAGCTCACCGACGACGCCTTCAAGGCCGAGCAGAGCGCCCTCGTCGCCCCGGCCGAGGCGATCTTCCTCAACGCCAAGCTGGAGCAGGACCTCGCCGAGCTCGACGAGGAGGACGCCATGGAGCTCCTCCAGTCCGTCGGCGCCGAGGAGCCCGGCCTCGCCACCCTCGCCCGCGTCGGCTTCGACACCCTCGGCCTCCAGACCTACCTCACGGCGGGCCCGAAGGAGTCCCGCGCCTGGACGATCAAGAAGGGCGCCACGGCCCCCGAGGCGGCCGGTGTCATCCACACCGACTTCCAGAAGGGCTTCATCAAGGCCGAGGTCATCTCCTTCGCCGACCTGGTGGCCACCGGCTCGGTCGCCGAAGCCCGCGCGGCCGGCAAGGCCCGCATGGAGGGCAAGGAGTACGTCATGCAGGACGGCGACGTGGTGGAGTTCCGCTTCAACGTCTGACCCGTCCGGCGAGAGGCCGTCCGACCTGCGGAGACGTGGGGTGGGCGGCCTTTTTGGCGCTCGGCCGGGCGGGGGGAGGGCCCGCGGGGTGCTCGTGGGAAGTCGGGCCGGGCGGCTGGAGGGTGGGGGTGGGGCCGCTGGTTTCGGCCTAATCGGGGGGTGGGGGCGGGATCGGTGCAGGTGGGGGGTGGGGCGGCGCGTATTGTCTGGTGGCGGGGGCAGCGGGGGAGATTGACGCGGAGGTACGGGTGGAGTTCCGGCTGCTCGGGTCCGTCGCGGTCGTGACGGAGGGCGGCGACATCGCCGCGGGGCCGGCCAAGCGGACCAGTCTGCTGGCCGCCCTGCTGCTGCGCCCCAACACGGCCGTGAACGTGACGGGGCTGATGGACGCGCTGTGGGAGGACGAGCCTCCCACGCACGCGAAGACGGTGCTCCAGGGGCACGTGTCGCGGCTGCGGGCGCTGCTCGCCGCGCACGGGGCCGAGGCGTACGGGGTGGAGCTCACGACGCAGGGCTCGGCGTACCTGCTGCGGATGCCCGAGTCGCTGGTGGACGCGCACCGGTTCGAGGAGCTGGTGGGGCTCGCCGGCGCGCAGCGGCACGCGGCCGACAGCGTGCGGATGCTGCGGGAGGCGCTGTCGTACTGGCAGGGGCCCGCGCTCACCGGCACCGTGCCGAGCGGCCCGCTGGAGGCCGCCGCCACCGCCCTGGAGGAGCTGCGGCTCACCTCGGTGGAGGCGCTGGCGGAGGCGTACGGGAAGCTCGGCGAGCACGGCCGGGCCGCCGCCGTCCTGCGGACCGAGGCCGTCGCGCACCCGCTGCGCGAGTCGCTGGCCGCCGCGCTCATGACGGCGCTGGCCCGGGCGGGCCGCAGGTCGGACGCGCTCGACTGGTACCACCGCACCCGCCGGCTGCTCGCCGAGGAGCTGGGCGTGGACCCGGGCGCGGTGCTGAGCGAGACGTACGCGGGGCTGCTGCGGGAGGCGGGGGCGGTCCTCGTCCCGGCGACCGCTCCCGCGCCGGTGTCCGAGACGCCGCTGCCGGAGCCCGACGCCGTGCCCGAGCTGCTGCCGAGGGCGCCGCGCGGCTTCACCGGGCGGGACGCCGAGGGCGCGGTGCTCGACCGGGCGGCCGGTGGCGGGGACGGGGCCGTGTGCCTGGTGACCGGGGCCGCCGGGGTCGGCAAGACGGCCTTCGCCGTGCACTGGGCGCACCGGCGGCGGGCCCGCTTCCCCGACGGGCGGCTCTTCGCCGACCTGCGCGGCTTCAGCGACACCCCGGCGCCCGAGACGGGGGTCGTGCTGCGGGAGTTCCTGCTCGCGCTCGGCGTGCCGCAGCAGCGGGTGCCGGAGACCGCCTTGGGGCGCGGGGCGCTCTTCCGCAGCCTCACGGCCGGCCGCCGGATCCTCGTCGTCCTGGACAACGCCCGCTCCTCCGAGCAGGTCCGGCCGCTGCTGCCCGGCGGCGAGCACTGCGTGACCGTGGTGACCAGCCGGGACCGGCTCGGCGGGCTGATCGCCTCGGACGCCGCCCGCCCGGTGCCGCTCGGCCAGCTGCCGCAGGACGACGCGACGGCGCTCCTCGCGACCGTGCTCGGCGAGGAGCGGGTCGCCGCCGAACCGGACGCGGCGGCCCGGCTCGCCGGACTCTGCGACGGGCTGCCGCTGGCCCTGCGGGTGACGGCCGCCCGGCTCGCCGAGCGCCCGCAGCGCTCGCTCGGCGCGATGGTCGGCGAACTCGCCTGCGAGCAGGGCAGGCTGGCCCTCCTCGACGTCGAGGACGTCGGCGTCTCCGCCGCGCTGCGGCTCACCGTGCAGCAGCTGCCCGAGTCCGCCGCCCGCGCCTTCCGCGCCCTCGGCCTGCACACCGGTTCCGACCTGGACCACTTCGCCGCCGCCGCGCTCACCGGCACCACGCCCGCGCGGGCCGCGGCCGACCTGGAGCGGCTGGCCGCCGCCCACCTCCTCACGGAGGCGGTGCCCGGCCGCTGGACCCCGCACGACCTCGTCCGCCTCTACGCGCGCGGACTCGCGGCGCAGGCCGACCCGGAGGGGCTGCGCCGGCTCCTCGACCACTACCTGTACACGGGCCTCGCGGCCGACGCGGCGGCCGAGCCCGGCTCGCAGCCCTGCTACGCGCTGCCCGCCGACGCGCGCAGGCCCGCAGCGATCCCGGAGTTCGAGGGCCGCGCCGCCGCCCTCGACTGGTACGCGGCCGAACGCCCCGCCCTGGAGGGGGCCGTGGCCGCCTCCGCCGCGCTCGGGCTGCACGACCGGGCCTGGCGGCTGGCCCTGATGGCCTGGCCGCTGATGCTGATGCGGCTCCAGGACGGCTGGACCCCGCTCCTGGAGGCGGGGCTCGCCTCGGCCGACGCGGTCGGCGACCCGGACGCGCAGTCCCGGACGCGGGCGCTGCTCGGCTGGATCCTGCACGAGGAGGGGCGGCACGAGGAGGCGCTCGTCCATCTGGAGCGGGCGCCCGCGCTCGCCGCGCTGGCCGGCGATCCGGTCAGCGAGGCCATCGCCGTCGTCAACCACGCGGCCGTCCTCGACGCCACCGGCGAGTGCGGCCGGGCCCGCGCCCTGATGACGGAGGCGGTCGCGCTCGCCGACCGGACCGGGCACCCGTCCACGCAGGTGCTGACCCTCCAGCACCTGGCCGGGCACTGCCTGCGGGCGGGGGAGTACGAGGAGGCGCTGGCGCACGTCCTTCGCGCCGGGGAACTCGTCGCGCCCGACGCCGTCGTCGTCCAGGCGCAGCTGCGGATCGTGCGGGGCGAGGCGCTGGCCGGCATCGGGCGGCTGGAGGAGGCCGCCCACCAGCTGGAACGGGCCGCCGCCGACGCGGAGGCGGCCGGTTTCACGGAGGGTTCGGCGCGGGCGGCGGAGCGGCTCGCGCGGCTGGCGGCGGGGCGTTAGCGATACGCAAGCGGTACGGCAGTGCCGGGGCGGAGGCTGTACTCGGCAACAACCGACCGCTTCACGCTCCACGCTTCACGGGGGAACACCGACATGCGTACGTCACACATCAGGACCGCCAGGACCGCCCTGCTCGTCGCCGCCGTCGCCGCCGCCTCGCTCGGCCTGACCGCCTGCGGCGGGGACGACGCCGCGAAGGACGCCGGCAGCGCCACGTCCTCGGCCGGCGCCCCGTCGTCCTCGGCCACCACGGGCACCACCGGCACCACGGGCACCACCGAAACCACGGGTGCCACCGGCGGCACGGGCGCTTCGGGGGACGCGACCGCCTCCGCCGCTCCGGCCGCCGCGAAGGGCTCGACCGGGGGGACCACGGGGGAGACGGCCTCCGGCGGTGGCGCGGAGTCCGGCCAGGGCTCCTCCGACGCCACGGCGCCGGTCTGCGCCCACGGCGACGTGAAGATCACCGCGGCGAAGGCCGACGAGGTGCCGACCGAGCACATCGTCCTGACCGCCACCAACACCTCGGGCCGCGCCTGCCGCCTGCTCGGCCACCCGCTCATCGCCTTCGGCGAGATCCAGACGGCCAAGGACGTCCCGCCGGTCGCCAAGAGCAAGCCGGCCGCCCCCGTGGTCCTGAACCCGGGCGCGCCCGCGTACGCCAACGTGCGCGTCTCCAACGGCGGTGTCCACGAGGACAACAAGGTGGTGAAGGAGTTCAACGTGAACCTCTTCGCCGCCGACGGCCCGGCCGAGGGCAGCGTCGTGGTCGCCGCTCCGGCGGGCGGCCTCGCGGTCGACGAGGCGGTCGCGAAGACTGGCTACTGGACGCCCGAACTCCGCAACGGCGCCGACGAGTTCTGAGCCTTCCGCGTCGCGCTCATGACGACGGGTCCGTCTCCCGGGGGATCGGGGACGGGCCCGTCTCGCGTGTGACGGCGCTGTGAATTCCCGGCCCCGCCGAGGGGGCCGGGCCCGGCGTCCGGGGCGCGGACCTTCGCAGGTGAGGGGTCCCGGCGCCGTCCTCCCGAAGCTACCGGACGGTCATGTCCGCTCTGTTGCAAGGGAGTTGCCGCGCCGCAGTGCCTCTTGCGGGATTCCTATGGATCGGTCAATCTTTCGGCGACGGCAGGGCGGCCGGGAGCCGCGGGTCCGCACCGGACCGTTCATCTTCTTGTCATGTTCCTGCCGTGAGTGAAGGTCACTCGGCTCCACCCCCACGGGAGCACCCCCACGAGGAGGACACCTCACATGGCATCGATGCGCTCATCGCGTCGCCGGATCTCCACCGCCGCGGCCATAGCCGTCACGGCGCTCGCCCTCGGCTCGCTCTCCGCCCTGCCCGCCACCGCCGCTCCGTCGGCCGCGGAGGGCGTCATCGAGAACGCCGGCGCCGAAGGCACGATCCCGGGCAGCTACATCGTCACCCTCGACGAGTCCGCCCCGGCCGAGACCGCCAAGGGCCGCGCGGTCCCCGGCAAGTTCGGCGCCACGATCAAGCGGACGTACACCTCGGCGGTGAACGGCTACGCGATCGAGCTCTCCGAGGCGCAGGCCAGAAAGCTCGCCGCCGACCCCGCCGTGAAGTCCGTCGTCCAGAACCGCGTCTTCACCGTCGACGGCACCCAGCCCTCCCCGCCGTCCTGGGGCCTCGACCGGATCGACCAGAAGGCCCTCCCGCTGGACCGGAGCTACACCTACCCGGACAGCGCGGGCCAGGGCGTGACCGCGTACATCATCGACACCGGCGTCCGCATCAGCCACAGCGACTTCGGCGGCCGCGCCTCCAACGGCTACGACGCCATCGACAACGACAACACCGCCCAGGACGGCCACGGCCACGGCACCCACGTCGCCGGTACGGTCGCGGGCTCCTCCTACGGCGTCGCCAAGAAGGCGAAGATCGTCGGCGTCCGCGTCCTCGACAACAGCGGCTCCGGCACCACCGACCAGGTCGTCGCCGGCATCGACTGGGTGACGCGGAACGCCGTCAAGCCGGCCGTCGCCAACATGAGCCTCGGCGGCGGCGTCGACACCGTCCTCGACCAGGCCGTACGCAACTCCATCGCGGCCGGCATCACCTACGCGGTCGCGGCCGGAAACGACAGCTCCAACGCCTCCAACTACTCGCCCGCGCGGGTCACCGAGGCCATCACCGTCGGCTCCACCACGAGCACCGACGCCCGCTCCAGCTTCTCCAACTACGGCACCGTCCTGGACATCTTCGCCCCCGGCTCCTCCATCACCTCGTCCTGGAACTCCAGCGACACCGCCACCAACACCATCTCCGGAACCTCGATGGCCACCCCCCACGTGGCCGGCGCCGCCGCCGTCTGGCTCGGGTCCAACCCGACCGCCACCCCGGCGCAGGTCTCCACCGCCCTCACCACCGCCGCCACGCCGAACGTCGTCACCAACCCCGGCACCGGCTCCCCGAACAGGCTCCTCCTCGTCGGCGGCGGCACCACCACCCCGCCGCCCACCGGCCCGAAGTTCGAGAACACCGCCGACTACGCCATCGCCGACAACGCGACCGTCGAGTCCCCGGTCACCGTCAGCGGCGTCACCGGCAACGCCCCCTCGGCCCTCCAGGTCCCGGTGAACATCGCCCACACCTACATCGGCGACCTCCAGGTCCAGCTGATCGCCCCCGACGGCACCGCCTACACGCTGAAGGGCTTCGGCACCGGCGGCAGCGCGGACAACATCAACACCACCTACACCGTGAACGCCTCCGCCGAGGCCGCCAACGGCACGTGGAAGCTCCGCGTGACGGACAACGCCAGCTACGACACCGGCAAGATCGACTCCTGGGCGCTCCAGTTCTGACCCGCCGGGCCCGGTCCGGCCCGTCGGGCCCCGTCCGGCCCGCCAGGACCGGTCCGGCCCGCTGAGACCCATCCGGACTGCTGAGACCCGTCCGGACCGCTGAGACACGAGGGGCGGCCACCACCCGGTGGCCGCCCCTCCGCCGTGCCCCGCGTGGCCGCCCCCTCGGCCGGACCACGTACGATGCGCCCGCCCGATCGTCTGTTCGTACCGCCCCAACAGGAGCACGCACCCGTGGAGCCGACCCCGCAGCCCCAGCCGTCCGAGCCGGGGACACCCCCCGTGCCGGGCGCGCCCGTCACCCCCGCCGGGCCCGCTCCCGCCGCGTACCCGACCTCCGGCCCGTACGCGGCGCCCGGGCCGTACACCTCGCCCGGCATGCCCTACACGGGCGTCCCGGGGCCGTACGGGCCCTACGGGCGGCCGGTGACGACCACCAACGGCCTCGCCATCGGCTCGCTCGTCAGCGGGATCGTCTGCTGCCTGCCGCCGCTCGGACTCGTCCTGGGGATCTTCTCGCTGCGGCAGATCAAGCGGCGGGGACAGGGCGGCAAGGGGCTGGCGATCGCCGGCACCGTGCTCTCCTCGATCAGCACCCTGCTCGTCCTCCTCGGTCTGGTCACCGGTCAGGTCCAGGACGCCGTAAGGGGGTTCAGGGACGGGATGCGGGAGGCGGCCTCCTCCCGCATGCCGATGGAGCTGCGCACCGGGGAGTGCTTCCTCGACGACGTGGAGCAGGGCGAGTACACCCTGGGCGTCCGGGTCGTGGACTGCGCCGAGCCCCACGACGGCGAGATCACCGGCAGGTTCGAGGTCACCGGCTTCGACGGCTGGCCCGGCGACCGGAAGCTGGAGGAGCTCGGCGAGGAGCGCTGCGACGCCATGGCCGGCACCTATGTGCGCGACACCTGGGCGCTGACCGCCGACTCCCTGAGCCTGTACTACTACCCGGACCGGCAGGCGTGGCGCCAGGGCGAGCGCCGCATCGCCTGCGGCATCGGCGGCGAGGAGCGGACCACGGGCTCGCTGCGCTCCGACGCGACCACCCTCGACCCCGCCCAGCTGGCCTTCCTCACCCACGTGAACCCCATCGAGGACGCCGCCTACGGGGAGCCGGAGGACGACCCGGAGGACGACCTGGAGGCCAACCGCGCCTGGGCCGCCGACGTGCGCGCGGCGGTCGACTCGGCGCGCTCCGGGCTCCGGGGCCGCACCTGGGAGCAGTCGGCGCGGGCCCCCGTGGACGCGTACCTGAAGGGCCTGGACTCCGCCTCGAAGCAGTGGGCGAAGCTCGCCCGGGCCGAGGACGCGGACGCCTTCTGGGAGGCCTACGACCGCGCCTTCGAGCTGCTGTCGGGCGAGGCCGAGGCCGACGCGCGCGAGGCCCTCGGCCTCACCTCCACGCCCCCGGAGGCCCCGGAGGACCACGGCTCCGTCTGACCCCGGCCCCGTCCGACCTCGGCCCCGTCCGATCCCGGCTCCGTCCGGCCTCGGCCCCGCCCTACCCCGGCCCCGTCCGGCCGCGGCCCCGTCCGGCGCGCGCGGACGGGGCCGGGTCTCCGCGCGAGAGACCCGGCCCCGTCGTGTGCGGACCGGCACCGGTGCCGGGAGGCGGCTCCGGGGCGGGGACGGCGGCCCGTGACCAGCCGCCGTCCCGTGCCCCTGCCCGCCGTCGCCGGCGGCCCGGTCCGCGCCCCTCGGGAGCCGCCGACGGGGCGGCCCCGGGGGAGCGGGGGGGTGCGGCGAGGACTCAGCGGCGGGTGAGGCCGCGGTCGATGGCGCCGATCAGCTCGCCGTCGGCGGTGTCGCCGTCCAGCGACCAGACCATCGCGCCGGCGAGCCCGTGGGTGCGGACCCAGTTCGCCTTGGTGCGCAGCACGGCCGGGTCGTCGTAGGTCCACAGGGTGGTGCCGTCGAAGAGCCAGGCGTGCCCGTTCCGGTGGCCCCGGTGGAGCGTGTACGTCCCCGACTCCGCGAGCTTCCTGAGGTTCTCGTAGTCCTCGGAGCCGGGCGCCCAGGTCGCCGGGGCGGGGCCCGCGGCGGGCTGCCCGAGGCCGTCGCCGCCGCCGGTCACGCCGGTCCAGCCCTGGCCGTAGAACGGCATGCCGACCACGAGCTTGTGCGCCGGGGCGCCGCGCCGCAGCCAGGACCTGACGGTCCCCTCGACGCTCCAGTCGTTCTTGGCGAAGAGCGCGGACTGCTGGGCGGTGGTCTGCTCGCCGGAGACGTGGAAGTCGTAGCCCTGGAGGTTCACGAAGTCGAAGTCCCGCATGATCTTGGCGACTTCGAAGCCCGCGTCGATCTTCGCGGGGGCGGTGGGCACGTAGGCGCTCAGCTCGTAGTGCTTGCGCTGCGGCAGCGAACGCCCGTACGCGTCCAGCTGGTTGCGGAACTCCCGTACCAGGGCGGTGAAGTTGACCTTGTCCTCGGGGCGGATGACATTGCCCGGGTTGCCCTCGGAGCCGGGCCACTCCCAGTCGAGGTCGATGCCGTCGAAGAGGCCGGCGGCCGCTCCGGCGCCGCCCCGGGCGCCGTCCTGCGGGAGGTTGCCCTTGATGTAGAGGTCGATGCAGGAGGAGACCAGGGCCCTGCGGGACTCGGGGGTGCGCACGGCGTCGGAGAAGTACGCCGAACCGCTCCAGCCGCCCAGCGAGATCATGACCTTGAGGTTCGGGTGCCCGGCCTTCAGCTCGCGCAGCTGGTTGAAGTTGCCGGCGAGCGGCTGCTCCGCGGTGTCGGCCGTGCCGTCCACGGAGGAGGCGGCGTCGACGGGGCGGACGTAGTCGGCCCAGGGGTCGGAGCCCGGGACGGGGCCGATGACGCACTTGCCGGCCTTGTCGACGATGCCGAAGGCGTAGTTGATGTGGCTGAGCTTGCCGGCGGTGCCGCTCGTCTCCAGGTCCTTGACCTGGAAGTTCCGGCCGTAGATGCCCCATTGGGTGAAGTAGCCGACCCGCTTGAGGGCGTGCTCGGCGGCGGGCGGCCGGGGGTTCGGGCCGGGGTGGGCGCCGGCGGCGGGGGCCAGGGTGGCGAGGAGGGCGAGGGCGGCTGCCGCGGCCGTGCCGAGGGTCAGCTTGGTCAGGACTCTGGGACGCATGGGCTCGTTCCTGTGCGAGGCGGGATGGAGCGTGCGAGGCGTGCGCAGCAGGAAGTTATTGGTCCAGACCAATAGGGGTCAAGAGGGGAGACGGGGTCGATCGCACTTCATCACTTCGGGTGAAACTCTGGCCCATGCTTGCGGATGGCCACATTCGGTTGTCAGTCTGTAGCTGTCTGTCAACCTGAGGGGAGTGTCCAGTGACGTTCGGTGAGCAGCCCGCCTATTTGCGCGTGGCGAGCGATCTGCGGGAGAAGATCGCGAACGGCTCGCTCCCGCCGCATACCCGCCTTCCCTCGCAGGCACGCATCCGCGAGGAGTACGGGGTGTCGGACACCGTCGCGCTGGAGGCCCGCAAGGTGCTCATGGCCGAGGGACTCGTCGAGGGCCGCTCCGGCTCGGGGACGTACGTGCGGGAGCGGCCGGTGCCCCGCCGCGTCGCCCGCTCCGGCTACCGGCCCGCCACCGGGGCCACCCCCTTCCGGCAGGAGCAGGCGGCCGAGGGCGCGCGCGGCACCTGGGACGCGAGCAGCGAGCAGGAGGCGGCCGGCCGGGAGGTCGCAGCGCGGCTGGGCATCGAGCCCGGCGACCGCGTGATGCGCACGCGGTACGTCTACCGGGACGGCGGCGAGGCCATGATGGTCGCCACCTCCTGGGAGCCGCTCGCCGTCACCGGCCGCACCCCCGTGATGCTCCCCGAGGAGGGGCCGCTCGGCGGCTGCGGCGTGGTCGAGCGGATGGCGGCGATCGACGTCGTCGTGGACAACGTGGTGGAGGAGGTCGGCGCCCGCCCCGGCCTCGCCGAGGAGCTGCTCGTCCTCGGCGGCGTCCCCGGCCACGTGGTCATGGTCGTCGAGCGCACCTTCTACGCCTCCGGCCTCCCCGTGGAGACCGCCGACGTGGTGGTCCCCGCGGACCGCTACCGCCTCTCCTACCACCTCCCGGTCCGCTGACCCGGGGGCCCCGGCCCCGCCCTCGCCGCCTGTCACCCACCGTTCCGGTGCCTGGCGCTCGCCGCCCCAGCCCCCCTGCCGTAGCTGCGCGAAGCTCGCCGCCGGGCTCGCTTTTGCCCTCACCCTCACCCTCGCCCTTCTTCTCCGCCCGCTGATCGCCCGCGCGGCGAAGGGTCGTTGCCACCTCGCCCGCCCCGGCGCGGTGAGCTGCCCCGGCGCCGTCCCCGCCGGCGGACGGGCCGCCCGTACCTGCGTCGAGCGCGAGACCGCCTCGAACTGCCCGCCCTCGCCGACGGCCCGGTGCGCTCCGGCCCGGTCCGCTCGCTGTGCCGCTCGCTCGGCGCCGACCGCGGAGGCGCCTGCCGCGAGGAGCCGGCCCGCGCCGCGCGGCCCGTCCTCGTACCGACGCCGACGCCGACGTCCCGGCGGTCCCGGCGGTCCCGGCGGAGCCGCCCGGCATGTGGCCTTCGGCCGCCTTCCGTCGGTTCCCGGCCGATCCGTATCTCTTGGTGAAAATCCATATCCGCTGCGTGAAGGTCAGGCGTAAGCTCGGGCATATGCGGATTGCGGTTTCCCGGAGATCCTTGGTGACGCCTGGCACGGCGGAGGGAGAAGCCTGATGACCGACAGCGGCCCCGTCCACCCGTGGCTCGTGATACGGCAGGACGACAACGGCAACCGCTACCGGGTGGGCCGGTACGCGACCCAGGACGAAGCCCAGAAGGTCGCGGACACCCTCGACGCCCCCGGCCGGGAGCGGCTCTACCGGGTGGAGCGCGCCGCCCCCGCCTCCTGACGTCCCGGCTACCCTCGCGGGCATGACCGAAAGCACCACGCACCACGGCACCGGACCCGACCACGGAACCGGTGCCGTGGTCGTCGTCGCGGCCGCCCTCCTCGACGGCGGCCGACTGCTCGCCGCCCGCCGCAGCGCCCCCGCCGACCTCGCCGGCCGCTGGGAACTGCCCGGCGGGAAGGTCGAGCCCGGCGAGCGGCCCGAGGACGCCCTCGTCCGCGAACTCCGCGAGGAGCTCGGCGTCGAGACCGAGCCCGGCGAGCGGATCCCCGGCGAATGGCCCCTCAAGCCCGGCTACGTCCTGCGGGTGTGGACCGCCCGGCTGCTCTCCGGCACGCCCCGCCCGCTGGAGGACCACGACGCGCTGCGCTGGCTCGCCCGCGACGAACTGGACACCGTGGACTGGCTCGACCAGGACCGCCCTGCGGTCGCGGAGGCGGCGCGCAGGCTCCCGGCCGCGCGCCCCTGAACCCGGCGCGCGTCCGGCCCCTTACGCCGTTCGTGCCACCGTGCGCCCACAGCCGCCCCCTGGTGGATATTTCGTCCCGGATTCCGGGTATGTCCCCATTGGTCCCTCGGGAGAGGGTGATCCTCTTCCTGCTGCACCGTGCTTGGGGAAGTGATCGCGTGTGATCGACACCGACGGCGCCCGCGCCGAGTGGACCTTCCCGGCGGAGGCCGACGCGGTGCGCACCGCACGCCACGCCGTGCGCGAGACGCTCCGCTCCTGGGAGGTCGACGCGGCCGTCGGGGACATCGCCGTCCTGCTGGTCAGCGAGCTGGTCACCAACTCGCTGCGGTACGCCTCCGGGCCCATCGGCGTGCGCATCCTGCGGGCCGAGGGCGCCACCACCACCCCGCCCCGGCACTCCGCGCTCCTCGTGGAGGTCTCGGATCCGCTTCCGGATCCGCCCGTCGAGCGGCCCGCGCGACCCGACGACGAAGGGGGCCGCGGGCTCGGTCTCGTGGCCTGTTCCGCACGCCGCTGGGGGACCCGCCAGGGCAGTACCGGGAAAACCGTATGGTTCGAGCTGGCTCTCCCTGGTGAGTAAAGAGAGAGGGACGACGATCACCGGAGCGGGTCACGAGCCGACCGAGACCACCCTGTGATCGTGGACGTCGTGCCGCCGGTGCCCGCCGTGCTGAATACTGCGGGTATGGCCGGTCCGGTGCGGTGAGCTGGAGGGGACGGTCGCGTGAGCGAGATATCCGAGACGACGGGCGGCGTCGTGTGGCAGAGCAGCCCGCCCGGTTCGATCTACGACTACATCCGGGTCGCCTCCTTCTCCCTCGGGCCCGACGGACGCGTCGACCAGTGGAGCCGCCGGGCGGAGGACCTCTTCGGAGTGGACGCCCGGGAGGCCCGGGGCAAGGACCCCGTCGAGGCGTTCATGCCCCCCGAGCTGCGCGATCGTGGCCACCGGCGGGTCAAGGAGGTCCTCGACGGGCGCGAATGGACCGGCCTCGTCCCGTTCCGCATCCCCGGCCAGGCCGGGGCGCCGGCCCAGGAGCAGTCGCACGGCCTCGCCGAGATGTACGTGATGCCGAGCGAGACCGAGACCGGTGAGCGGGCCGCGCTGTGCATCGTGGTCGACGTCCGGGCACTGCGCCGGATCGAGACCGACCTCGCCGCCTCCCAGGCGATTTTCGGCCAATCGCCCTTCGGCTTCCTCCTCTTCGGCACCGACCTCACCGTCAAGCGCGCCAACCAGCGCTTCGCGGCGGTCTTCGGCGGCGATGCCGACGACCACCGCGGCCGGAGCGTCCACGACTACCTCGCCAAGCCCGAGGCCGACCGGATGACCGCCGCGCTGCGCCGCGTCCTGGAGACCGGGGAGGCCGTCAACGACCTCCGGATCACCGGCGCCGCCCCCGGCGCCCGGATCCGCCGCCACTGGTCCATCAACCTCTACCGGGTGCACGGCGGCTCCGGCCGCCCGATCGGCGTCGCCGGCCTCGGCGTCGACGTCACCCGCCGGCAGAACGCCGCCCGCGAGGCCGCCAGCGCCCGCCGCAACCTCGCCCTCCTCAACGAGGCCGGAGCCCGCATAGGGAACTCCCTCGACCTGGAGGCCACCGCCCGCGAACTCCTCGCCGTCGCCGTCCCCGGCTTCTGCGACCTCGCCTCCGTCGACCTCTACCAGGGGCTCCTCACCGGCGACGAGGCCCCGCCCGGCCGCTGGGGCAGCTCCCACGACGTCGGCTACGGCGCGGGCAGCGCCGAACTGCGCCGGGTCGCCTTCGCCAGCGCCGTCTCCGACACCCCCCTCAGAACCGACGAGGGCCACGGCCCGGCCGGCGACGGCGGCGGGCCCGTCCCCATCGAGGTCGGCGCCGTCCACCGCTACCCCTTCAACTCGCCCGCCGCGGGCGCCCTGCGCACCGGCCGCGTCCGCACCGTGCCCGGCGGCGAGGGCGACCTCGTCCACTCCACCCTTGCCGTCCCGATGGTCGCCCACGACACCGTCGTCGGCCTCGTGCAGTTCTCCCGCGCCAAGGGCAGCGAACCCTTCGGCGACCGCGACCGGGCCCTCGCCGTGGAACTCGCCGCCCGCGCCGCCGTCTGCATCGACAACGCCCGCCTCTACCGGCGCGAGCACGAGCGGGCCCTCATCCTCCAGCGCAGCCTGCTCCCGCCCGGCGACCCCGAGGCCGCCGGACTCGACATCGCCTGCCGCTACCTCCCGGGCACCGACGCCACCGAGGTCGGCGGCGACTGGTTCGACGTCATCGAACTCCCCGGCCACCGCACCGCCCTCGTCATCGGCGACGTCATGGGCCGCGGCCTGCGCGCCGCCGTCGCCATGGGCGAACTGCGCACCGCCGTCCGCACCCTCGCCCAGCTCGACCTCGAACCCGCCGAGGTCCTCTCCCACCTCGACGAGATCGCCCGCGGCCTCGGCGCCCCCATCGGCGCCCAGCAGTCCCGCGCGCACAAGAACCGCGGCCCCGAACTCTCCGAGGTCTACCTCGCCACCTGCGTCTACGCCGTCTACGACCCGGTGACCAGACGCTGCACCTTCGCCAACGCCGGCCACCTCCCGCCCGTCCTCGTCGAACCCGGCGAGGAGGCCCTGCTCCTCGACGTGCCCCCGGGGATGCCGCTGGGCGTCGGCGGCGAACCCTTCGAGGAGGTCGAGGTCGAACTCCCCGAGGGTTCCCTCCTCGCGCTCTACACCGACGGCCTGGTCGAATCCCGCGACCACCCCCTCGACGAGGGCCTCAGCGCCTTCCGGCGGGCCCTCGCCGACCGGGCCCGCCCCCTGGAGGACGTCTGCGACCGGGTCCTCAGCACCCTCGACACCGGGCACGGCGAGGACGACATCGCCCTCCTGATGGCCCGTATCCAGGGACTGCCCGCCGAGGCCGTGGGGGACTGGCGGCTGCCCCGCGAGCCCCGCTCCGTCGGCCGGGCCCGGGAGCTGGCCCGCACCCAGCTCACCGCCTGGGGGCTCGACGCCCTCGTGGACACCGTCGAACTCCTCGTCAGCGAACTCGTCACCAACGCGCTGCGCTACGGCGAGGGCGAGATACGGCTCCGGCTGCTGCGCGACCGCACCCTGGTCTGCGAGGTCTGGGACGCCGGCCTGGTGCAGCCGCGCCGGCGCCGCGCCAAGGACACCGACGAGGGCGGCCGCGGCCTCCAGCTCGTCGGACTGCTCTCCGCGTCCTGGGGCTCGCGCCGCACCCCGCGCGGCAAGACCGTCTGGTTTGAACTGGCCCTGCCCGACGGCGGGCCCACGGCGGAACCCACCGTGGACCAGCTGCTCAGCATGTTCTGAACCGGGCGCCGCACCGGACCGGGCCCGTCAGGCCGCCTTGAGGGCGGCCAGCCGGGCCGCGATCTCCGCCTCGTCGCCGAGCGCGTCCAGCTGCTCGAACTGGGCGTCGAGCGAGGACGCGGCCAGCTCCTGCTTGCCCAGCGCCCGCGCCTCCTCCCGGCGCACCTTGTCCTCGAAGCGGCTCAGCTCGCTCGTCGGGTCCAGCACGTCGATGTTCTTCACCGCGTCCATCATCGTGTTCTGCGCCCGGGCCGACCGGGAGCGGGCGACCAGCTCGTCCCGCTTGGTCCGGAGCTCGACCAGCTTGGCCTTCATCTGGTCCAGCCCCGAGGTCAGCTTCGTCACGACCTCGGTCTGCGCGGCGATGGTCGGCTCGGCCGTCCGCGCCTCCTTCTCCGACTGGAGCTGACGGCCGAGCGCCACCTTGGCGAGGTTGTCGAAACGGTCCGCCTCCGCCGCCCGGCCGCCGCCCCGCAGCTCGTCCGCCTTCCGGCTGGCCGCCAGCGCCTTCCCGCCCCACTCGGCCGCCGCCGCCACGTCCTCCGCGTGGTCCTGCTCCATCAGCCGCAGGTTGCCGATGGTCGCCGCCACCGCCTCCTCGGCCTCCGAGATGTTCCCCGAGTACTCGCGGATCAGCTGGTCCAGCATCTTCTGAGGGTCCTCCGCCTGGTCCAGGAGGGCGTTGATGTTCGCCTTCGCCAGCTGGGTGACGCGGCCGAGGACGGTCTGCTTGCTCATGCACTGCTCCCTGGGGATGTCGTGGACGTGGAACTCAGAAGCGGCCGCCGCCGCCCCGCCGGCCGCGCGTGCCGCTGCCGCCGAAGCTGCCCGGCCCGCCGCCGAAACCTCCGCCCCCGAAACCGCCCCCGAACCCGCCCCCGCGCCCGCCCCTTCCTCCGCCGGAGCCCCCGCCGAACAGCCCGCCGAGGACGATGCCGCCGAGCACGGCCCCGCCGAGCCCGCCGCCCCCGCTCCCTCCCGCCACCCCGCCCGGCCCGTTCGGGTTCCCGTACCGCCGCACGTCCTGCTCGGCGAGCTCCTGCGCCCGCCGCGCGAGCCCGTCCGCCCGCTGGGCCTCCGCCAGCGCCTCCTGCGGCTCGTCCGCCGCCAGCGCCCGCGCCTTCTCCAGCCGCCGCTGCGCCTCCGCCAGCCGGGTCCTGGCCTCGCTGCCCACCGCGCCCCGGTGCGTCTGGACGTAGTCCGAGGCCGCCCCCAGCTCCGCACGGGCCGTCAGCAGCGCCTCGTCGAGCAGCGCCCGGGCCCGCGCGTCGCCGGACTCGCGCTCCCGCGCTCCGGTCAGCGCCGCGTCGAGCGCCGTGTCCGCCTCCTCGATCCGGCGCAGCGCGTCCAGGGGGTCGTACCGCCCCGCCTCCATCGCCCGCCGGACCTCCGCCGCCACCGACTCCGCGCGGGCGATCCGGCCGCGCAGGTCGCCCGTCGAGGCGCCGCGGGCGCTCCCTTCGAGGAGACCGCGGGCCTCGGCCAGGTCGGCGTCCGTCTCGGTGAGCACGCCGGGCAGCCGGCCGGCCGCCTCGGCCAGCTCCCGCGCCCGCCGGTCCACCGCCTCGATCAGCCGGGCCGCCTGGTCGACCGCGCCCTCGGCGGCCCGCACGTGCACCGCCGCGGAGCCGGTGTCGCCGGCGTCGACGGACTGACGGGCCTGGTTGATGTGGGTGGTGGCGAAGACCAGCCGGTCCTTGGCCTGCTCGGCGTCCCCGGCGACCGGGGCGGCCGCGGACTCCGGGTACCGCTCGCGCATCGCCGCCAGCGCCGCCTCGGCGCCGGAGACCCGGCCGGTCTGCGCGCGGAAGGCCGTCTCGACCGCGGCGAGCGCCTCGGGCGCGGTCCGCTCCAGCGCCCGCAGCCGGTCGAAGTCCTCGGTCTCCGCGTCCAGCCGGGCGTCGGCCTCGGCGCAGCGGCGCAGGATCTCGTCGAGCATCGCGCGCCGGGTGGCCTCGTCCTCGGGGAAGGAGTCGTCGAGCTTCTGCCGCAGCCGGAAGGAGGCGGTCAGCTGCTCCTTGGCGAAGGCCAGCGCCTCCTCGAAGGGACGGGTGGCCTCCTCGCCGAACTGCGCGGTGGCGAAGCCCAGTTCCTCCTGGCTGGTGCGGACGGCGTCGTCGGTCTCGACCAGCGTCCGCCGGGCCCGGCCGTCCAGCTCCTCCAGGGAGGGCGGTGCGGGCCGCCCCCAGCCCTGACCGTCGCCGCCGGGCGTGGTGCGGGTCGAGGTCCGCCGCTTGCGGCGGGTGTACGCGTACGCCGCCACCGCGCCGGCGCCGCCGACGAGCGCGATCGGGAGGATCAGGTCGGTCCCGGAGGCGGAGCCGCCGGAGCCGCCCGGGTCGGCGGGGCCGGGGGTGATCTCCGGGGCGGGGACGGGCAGGCCGGCGAGGACCGCGCCGTAGCCGTCCGCCGCGCCGATCGCGGCGCCCGCCCAGTCGTTCGCGCGCAGCGCGGGCTCGATCGCGGTCCTGGCCACGTCGTCCAGCTGGGCCTGGGTGAGCCGGGAGCCGGGGTCGACGGAGTAGCCGTACCGGCGCTCGTGGGTGGCGACGGCGAGCAGCACGTCGTCGAGGCCCAGGCCGTTGCGCTCGGCGGTCGCGTCCGCCCAGTCCTGGCCGGAGCGGCCGGAGAAGTCCCGGACGTAGACCACGAAGAGCTGGAGGCGGCGGTCGTCGTAGAGCCGGTCGAGGGCCTCGGCGACCTCGGGGCGCCGGTCCCGCAGGGCGTCCACCCGGTCGAGGATCTGCCCGTCGGAGGGGAGGACGACGGGGTCGTCGGCGCGGGCGCCGGAGGCGGCGGGCGCGACGAGCCACCACGCCGCCACGAGCATCGCGAGCAGGGCTCGGGTGGCTGTTCGGGTCACAAAAGGGAGGTTATGTACTGCTCTGCGGCCCCGCGACCGGACGGCCGACGCCCCGTGACCCGGCGGCTGGCGCCTCGCGACCGGACGGCCGGTGCCCCGCGACTGGACGGCTGGCGCCTCGCGACCCGGCGGCCGGTGCCCCGCGACTGGACGGCCGGCACCTCGCGACCGGACGGCCGGTGCCCCGCGACCCGGCCGCCGACGCCCCGGAAACCGACCGCCGGGGCCCGGACGTCCCCGTCGGAGCCGATCTTTACGGCGGCCCCTCCGGCGGCGGAGAGGCCCGCGACGCTCTCTGGGGGCACGGATGGACGGACGACTGAGGCGGATGTGGCGCAAGGGGCGCTGGTGGGTGTTGGTGCCGGTGCTGCTCCTCGTGGTGCCGCCGCTCTTCGGGGTGCTCGCCCTGCGGGTGAGCTACGCGGGCGACCTGCGCGACGACGCCCGCACGCGCGGGAAGGACGCGTACTGGATCGGGCACGCGTGGGTGGACGGCAGGAAGAAGGACGCCGACCTCACGGCCCTCGCCGAGCGGCTGAAGGGCACCGGCGTCAGGGACCTGTACGTGCACGCCGGGCCGCTCGAACACGACGGCACCCTGCCGGCCGCCCGGCACCCGCGCGCGAAGTGGCTGACCGACGGCGTCCACCGGGTGCTGCCGGGGATACGCGTCCAGGCCTGGCTCGGCGACGTCCTCGCCAACGACGGGCCGACCGGCCTGCGGCTCTCCGACGCCGCCTCCCGGAAGGCGGTCACGGCCTCCGCCCGCCAGGTCCTGGACGCGGGCTTCGACGGCGTCCACTTCGACCTGGAGCCGCTCCAGTCGGGCGACGCCGACTACCTGACGCTCCTGGACGACCTGGGGCGGCTGACCCGCTCCCGGAACGCGCCGCTCTCGGTCGCCGCCCACCAGATCGACCCGCTGCCGAACGCCCACTCCGTGCTCCGCCTCTTCTCGGACCAGGGCAAGTGGTGGTCGCAGGAGTACTTCGGCGAGGTGGCCCGCCGGGTCGACCAGATCGCCGTCATGTCCTACGACACCTGGATGCCGCTGGAGAGTTCGTACGGCGGCTACGTCGCCCAGCAGACCGCGCTCGCCCTGGAGGTCACCCCGGACTCCACCGACCTGCTCATGGGGCTGCCCTTCTTCCACGAGGACGACCTGGGGC
Organism: Streptomyces sp. NPDC014656; assembly: GCF_043084305.1. Classification (NCBI taxonomy): domain Bacteria; kingdom Bacillati; phylum Actinomycetota; class Actinomycetes; order Kitasatosporales; family Streptomycetaceae; genus Streptomyces; species Streptomyces sp. NPDC014656. The sequence goes on along the minus strand of NZ_JBIBZN010000002.1, from coordinate 445,414 downwards.
ACCACGAGAGCGCCGAGACCGTCGAGGCCGCCGTCCGGGGCGTGCGGCTCGGCCTCGGCCGCACCGACCCGGGCCGCGAGCGCTTCGGCGTCGCGCTCTACGTGGACTTCGCGGAGGAGCCGGGGGACTGGGCCGCCTACCGCGCCGGCTGGGCCCGTACGGGCTGAGCGGCCGCGGGGGCCGCGTCCGGGGGAGCCGTACGAGGGAGTCGCGCGTGAGGGGAGAGCCGGGCGAGGGAGTCGCGCGCGAGGGGGAGTCGCGCAAGGGGGGAGCCGTGCGGGGCTGTTGGGCCGCACGAGTGGGGTTTGCCGGGGCCGCCGCCGTGTCGGCGGGGCCGCGTCCGCAGGGTGCCGTTCAGTGGGATGACCAAGAGATCTGATCATCTCCAAATGGCATAAAACGGACGAAGGGGTAAAAGTCATGTCCCAGGTCGGCGCCCCCCAGGGGAGGACATGGGCCGGTTCGTCCAGGAGCCCCCGCTCCCGAACACTCCGCTCCGTCGCCACCCTCACCAGCGCGGTCCTCGCCGTCACCGTCCTCGCCGGATGCAGCTCCGACGGCGACGCCGACGCCTCCCCGGCCGCGGCCCAGGACAACGCGCCCACCGCGCGCGGCCTGGTCGACGACGGCGGCACCCTGCGGTGGGCGGTGGACGCCCTGCCCGCCACCTTCAACGCCTTCCAGGCCGACGCCGACGCCGCCACCAGTCGCGTCGCGGGCGCCGTGCTGCCCGCCCTGCACACCCTGGACGAGCGCGGCAGGCCCCGGCTCAACCCCGACTACCTGGAGACCGCGGAGGTCGTCGAGACCGAGCCCCGCCAGGTCGTCCTCTACAAGCTCAACCAGCAGGCCGTGTGGAGCGACGGGCGCGAGATCGGCGCCGCCGACTTCGTCGCCCAGTGGCGGGCCCTCAGCGGCCGCGACACCGCCTACTGGACGGCCCGCAACGCCGGCTACGAGCGGATCGAGAAGATCGAGAAGGGCCGGAACGACCTGGAGGTGCGGGTCACCTTCGCCAAGCCCTACGCCGACTGGCGCTCCCTCTTCACCCCGCTCTACCCGAAGCAGGTGATGGGCTCCCCGAACTCCTTCAACGACGGGGCCCGCACCACCCTCAAGGTCACCGCGGGACCGTTCCTGCTGGGCGGAGTGGACCGCAAGACCGGCGACCTCTCCCTCACCCGCAACCCCCGCTGGTGGGGGAAGCCCGCCAAGCTCGACAGCCTCGTGCTGCGCGCCGTCCCGCGCGCCGACCGGGAGGCCGCCCTGGCCGGCGGGAAGCTCGACCTGGCCGAGATCGACCGCTCCACCGCCGAGCGCATCGCCCTCGCCCTCAAGGACGCCGACGCCGGCCGCAGCGGCGCCCAGGCCGCCCAGCTGCACGGCCCCGGCTCCGCCATCACCCCCGGCAAGGCCCTCGGCTCCTGGGCGCTCGCCCACGGCGCGGACGAGGAGCTGGCCGCCGAGGTCAAGGCCGCCCGCGCCGAGAACAAGGCCGCCGCCGCCCGCTACGCCGCGGCCCAGGACACCCTCGCCGGCTACGTCGTCCGCAAGTCCCTGGAGCCCGCCTACACCCAGCTCTCCCTCAACGGCGAGTCCGGCCCGCTCGCCGACGAACGGGTCCGCCGCGCGGTCGCCCGCGCCATCGACCGCAGGGAACTGGCCGAATCCGTGCTCAAGCCGCTCGGACTCCCCGCCGACCCGCCCGGCAGCCACCTCGCCCTGGCGGGCCAGGCCGCCTACGCCGACAGCAGCGACGCGCTGGGCGACCAGGACACCAAGGAGGCCCGCGCCCTCCTCGCCGACGCCGGCTGGGTCCCCGGCGGGGCCCAGAAGAAGCCCGCCGGCACCAAGGCCGGCTCCGAGGCCGAGAAGAAGGCGGAGACCGAGAAGGAGGCGAAGGCGGCGAAGGAGGCCGACTCCAAGCAGGAGGCCGCCTCCGGGAAGAGGGCCGGACAGGGCGACACCGCCTCCGACGACGGCCTCTACATCGTCGGCGACGACAAGCCCGGCGAGCTGCCCGCCGCCCCCCGGATCGGCCCCGGCGGCCCCGAGACCGGCACCCGGGTCCTCGCCCCGGCCCCCGCGGCGGCCCGCCAGAGCGCCGCCCTGCTGGCCCGCGCCGAGGCCCTCGACACCGGCGCCCGCGCCGCGGCCGGGCCCGGGAACGCCAAGCCGGACAAGGGCGTGGCCGGCGCCTACGCGCCCCTGGGCAGCGCCGCCCCGGCCGCCGTCCCCGCCGCCCCCCGGGCCCTCGGCAAGGACGGCAAGGCCCTCAGCCTCCGCTTCGTCCTGCCCTCGGGCCCCGGCTCGGAGACGCTGCGGGCGGTCGGCGACCGGATCGTCCGGATGCTCGACGCCGTCGGGATCCGCACCGAGGTCACCAAGGTCTCCGACGAGAGCTTCTTCAAGGACCACATCGCCTCGGGCGACTACGACCTGGCCCTCTACTCCTGGCCGGCCTCCGCCTTCCCGGCGACCGACGCCCGGCCGATCTTCGCCAAGCCCGAGCCCGCCTCGGACGGCTCCCTGCTGGTCGAGCAGAACTACTCGCGGGTCGGCACGGACCGGATCGACCAGCTCTTCGACCAGGCCGCCGGCACCCTCGACGAGGAGGAGGCGGGCGATCTGATCCGCCAGGCCGACGCCCGGATCTGGGCCGCGGCCGGCTCCATCCCGCTGTACCAGCGCCCCCAGCTGGTCGCCGCCCGGCAGGACGTGGTGAACGCCGGCGCCTGGGGCTTCGCCGCCCCCCGTTACCAGGACATCGGTTTCAAGAAGAGCGAAACGACCAAGGGTAGCCCGTCGAACGGCTGAAACCACAGGTCACAACCTCAGAAGCAGCTCAAGTTCCTTGCCCGCCGGTGACCCCGGCGGGCAGGATCGCGTCGGCCCCTTGACCCGGACCGCATGATCTTCTCCACCCCCTGGGACCCACCCCGAAACGTCCCAGTAGACCCTCTCGGATCGATCCGGGGAAGCCCCTTGCGCGGCAGCCCCGTACCATGGGACATAGCCGTGGCGCGTCCGCCCGGCGGGCGTAAGAGGAACTGACGCCGATTCCCACGATCCGAGAGAAGCGCAAGCCACCCATGCCCACGCGCCACGACATCCGTAACGTCGCCATCGTCGCCCACGTCGACCACGGCAAGACGACCATCGTCGACGCCATGCTCAAGCAGGCCGGTGCCTTCGCCGCCCACCAGCAGCTCGACGACCGCATGATGGACTCGAACGACCTGGAGCGTGAGAAGGGCATCACGATCCTCGCCAAGAACACGGCGGTGAAGTACCACCCCAAGGACGGCGGGGCCCCGATCACGATCAACATCATCGACACCCCCGGCCACGCCGACTTCGGCGGCGAGGTCGAGCGCGGTCTGTCGATGGTGGACGCGGTCGTCCTCCTGGTGGACGCCTCCGAGGGTCCGCTCCCGCAGACCCGCTTCGTCCTGCGCAAGGCCCTCCAGCAGCGCAAGCCGGTCATCCTCTGCATCAACAAGACGGACCGCCCGGACTCCCGGATCGACGAGGTCGTCAACGAGACCTACGACCTCTTCCTCGACCTGGACGCCGACGAGGACCAGATCGAGTTCCCGATCGTCTACGCCTGCGGCCGCGACGGCATCGCCTCGCTGACCAAGCCGGAGGACGGCACGGTCCCGCAGGACTCCGAGAACCTGGAGCCGTTCTTCTCCACGATCCTGGAGCACGTCCCGGCCCCGGCGTACGACGAGGAGGCCCCGCTCCAGGCCCACGTCACCAACCTGGACGCCGACAACTTCCTCGGCCGCATCGCGCTGCTCCGCGTCGAGCAGGGCGAGCTGCGCAAGGGCCAGACGGTCGCGTGGATCAAGCGGGACGGCACGATCTCCAACGTCCGCATCACCGAGCTGATGATGACCGAGGCGCTCACCCGCAAGCCCGCCGAGGTCGCCGGCCCCGGTGACATCTGCGCCGTCGCCGGCATCCCCGACATCATGATCGGCGAGACCCTGGCCGACCCGGAGAACCCGATCGCGCTGCCGCTGATCACGGTCGACCAGCCGGCCATCTCCATGACCATCGGCACCAACACCTCGCCGCTCGTCGGCCGCGGCGGCACCGGCAAGGGCGCCGAGGCCAAGTCGGCGGTCAAGGACCGCAAGGTCACCGCCCGCCAGGTCAAGGACCGTCTGGACCGCGAGCTCATCGGCAACGTCTCGCTCCGCGTCCTGGAGACCGAGCGTCCGGACGCCTGGGAGGTCCAGGGCCGTGGTGAGCTCGCGCTCGCCATCCTGGTCGAGCAGATGCGCCGCGAGGGCTTCGAGCTCACCATCGGCAAGCCCCAGGTCGTCACCAAGGAGGTCGACGGCAAGATCCACGAGCCCGTCGAGCGCCTCACGGTCGACGTGCCCGAGGAGCACATGGGCGCCGTCACCCAGCTCATGGGCGTCCGCAAGGGCCGCATGGACAACATGTCGAACCACGGCTCCGGCTGGGTCCGCATGGAGTTCGTCGTCCCGTCCCGCGGCCTGATCGGCTTCCGTACGGAGTTCCTCACCAACACCCGCGGCACCGGCATCGCCCACTCGATCCACGAGGGCCACGAGCCGTGGTTCGGCCAGCTCCAGACCCGTAACAACGGCTCCCTGGTCGCCGACCGCGCCGGCGCGGTCACCGCCTTCGCGATGACCAACCTCCAGGAGCGCGGCGTCCTGTTCACCGACCCCGGCACCGAGGTGTACGAGGGCATGATCGTCGGCGAGAACTCGCGCTCCGACGACATGGACGTGAACATCACCAAGGAGAAGAAGCTCACGAACATGCGGTCCTCGTCGGCCGACTCGTTCGAGGCGATCGTCCCGCCGCGCAAGCTCTCCCTGGAGCAGTCCCTGGAGTTCTGCCGCGACGACGAGTGCGTCGAGGTGACCCCGGAGGCCGTCCGCATCCGCAAGGTCGTCCTGGACCAGAAGGAGCGCAGCCGCTCCGCCTCGCGCGCCAAGAACGCCTGACGCGCCGAGAACGCCCGACGCGCGGGGAGACCTGACGCGCCGTCGCCCGCCGCACCGCTTCCGGTGCGGCGGGCGACGCCGTTCCGGCCCGGAACGGCTGAGCCGCATCTCACACGAAGGGCCTGGCCACTCGCACAATGTGCGAGTGGCCAGGCCGTTTTCGTCAAACGCATTGCTTCGACCGTGTGTCCGGATTCCGGTCATCGCTCTCCGGTACGTGTGTTAACGGTCCGTTTCGCGGGTGTCTGTCTGTGCTCACTTTGTCCGGATTTCGGTATCTGGGCCCTAGGTGATGTTGTCAAAACGAGACCACTTAAGTGTGGTTTACAGCCCGGACGTACTTAATAGTTGGCTCCATTGAGCTCGGGTCAATGGGTCACGCACTGTGGGGAGTGCCGACTCACGAGCACACTCGGGGTACCGGGGGATCAACGCCGTCAGGGGTGTCGGCAGGTCTCGAAGTGCCCTTCTTGATGACAAGTGGACTCATGAGGAGGAAACCCATGCGCGGTGCCAAGAGCGCCAAGTGGGTAGCGGGCGCGATCATCGTCGCCCTGGCTGCGACCGCCTGTGGCGGGGGCAATGGCGACAAGGGCGACAGCGCCGGTGGCAAGGTCGACCCGAACGGCATCTTCTCCGTCGAGCTGGGTGAGCCGGAGAAGCCGCTGCTCACCGGCGACACGATGGAGTCGAACGGCTCCGCGGTCATGGCCGGCCTGTTCTCGACCCTGGTCGACTACAAGGCCGACGGCTCGCTCGAGATGATCAACGCCGAGTCGGTCACCAGCACCGACTCGAAGCTGTGGACCGTCAAGCTCAAGAAGGGCTGGACCTTCCACGACGGCACCCCGGTGACCGCCAAGTCCTACGTGGACGCGTGGAACTGGAACGCCAACATCGAGAACGCCCAGGGCCTCGCGTCCTGGTTCGCGGACATCAAGGGCTTCGAGAAGGTCCACCCCGAGGAGGAGGGCGCCAAGCCGACCTCCAAGACCCTCGACGGCCTGAAGGTCGTCGACGAGACCACCCTCACCATCGAGCTCGCGAAGCCGGTTCCGTACTTCGCCCACAAGCTCGCCTACATCGTCTTCGCCCCGCTCCCGGAGTCCTTCTACAAGGACCCCGAGGCCGGCGGCCAGAAGCCGGTCGGCAACGGTCCCTACAAGTTCAAGAGCTGGGACCACAAGAAGCAGATCGAGATCGTCCGTTACGACGACTACAAGGGCCCGAACAAGGCGAAGAACGGTGGTGTGACGTTCAAGAACTACACCACCCTCGAGGCCGCGTACGAGGACCTGAAGTCGGGCAACGTCGACGTCCTGCGCCAGATCGCCCCGAAGGACCTCCCGGTCTACCGTCAGGACCTCGGCGACCGCGCCGTGGACCAGGCGTACTCCGCGATCCAGACCATCGCCATCGCCTTCTACGCCGACCAGTGGAAGAAGCCGAAGGCCGTCGACCCGCGCGTCCTGCAGGGTCTGTCCATGGCGATCGACCGGGCCACCATCACCAAGACGGTGCTCAACGGCACCCGTGAGCCCGCCACCGGCTGGGTCGCCAAGGGCGTCCTCGGCTACCAGCCGAACGCGGTCGAGATCACCAAGTTCGACCCCGCCAAGGCCAAGGAGCTCATCAAGGCCGGCGGCGGCGTCCCGAACAACAAGATCTCCATCCAGTACAACGCCGACGGTGGCCACAAGGAGTGGGTGGAGGCCGTCTGCAACTCCATCACCCAGGCCACGTCCGTCGAGTGCGTCGGCGACGGCAAGCCGGACTTCCAGGCGGACCTGACGGCCCGCAAGGAGAAGCAGGTCAAGTCCCTGTACCGCTCCGGCTGGGTGCTCGACTACCCGGTGAACGCCAACTTCATCTCGGACCTGTTCCGCACGGGTGCGGGCGGCAACCAGGGCGACTTCTCCAACAAGGAGCTGGACGCCAAGATCGCCAAGGCCGACTCCGCCGCGACTCTCGAGGAGTCCGTCAAGGAGTACCAGGCGATCGAGAAGGACCTGGTGAACTACATGCCGTCCATCCCGCTCTGGTACTACAAGGTCAACGCGGGCTACTCGGAGAGCGTCTCCGGCGTGGCGTACGGCCAGGACGGCGACCCGATCCTGACCGGCGTCGAGGTCAAGCAGAAGTAATCACCCAAGCGTAGTCCGCACGCCGTCACGGGACTGACGGGTCGTCAGTCCCGTGCACGGTGTCTTACGCAGTGGCTGGGGGGCCCTTCCACGGCATCGCGCTGTCCGAATCCGGACAGTCCTGTCGCGGGAGGGCCCGTCGGCTGCGGCCGTCACATTTCAACGGAGGCATGATGGGGCGCTATGTCGCACGACGACTGCTCCAGATGATCCCGGTTTTCCTCGGGACAACCGCTCTGATCTTCTTTCTGGTCTACAGCCTGCCCGGCGACCCCGTGCTGGGGCTGTTCGGCGACAAGGGGGCCGACCCGGCGACCCTGGCCGCCAAGAGACATGAACTCGGCCTGGACCGTCACATCCTGGTCCAGTACGCCGACTACATGTGGGGCATCATCGGTCACCTGGACTTCGGTACCCAGATCCGCAACGGCCGGCCGGTCACCGAAGTGCTGGGCGACGCCTTCCCCGTCACCATCCAGCTGGCGGCCCTGGCCTTCGCGTTCGAGCTCGTCTTCGGCATCGGCCTCGGCATCATCGCCGGCCTCCGTGCCGGGCGCCTCGCCGACAACGCGATCCTGATCTTCACCCTGCTGATCATCTCGATCCCGGTGTTCGTGCTCGGCTTCCTCATCAAGGTGGTGTTCGCCTTCCAGCTCGGCTGGATCCAGCCGAACGTGAGCAAGGACCAGCTGCTCTCGGAGATGATCGCCCCCGCCATCGTCCTCGGTGGCCTCTCGCTCGCCTATGTGGCGCGGCTCACCCGCACCTCGATGGCCGAGAACCTGCGCGCCGACTACATGCGCACGGCCATCGCCAAGGGCCTGCCGAAGCGGCGCGTCATCGGTGTCCACCTGATGCGCAACTCGATGATCCCCGTGGTCACCTTCCTCGGCACCGACATCGGCGCCCTCATGGGCGGTGCGGTCGTCACCGAAGGCCTCTTCAACGTCAAGGGCGTCGGTGGTCTGATCTACGAGTCGATCACCCGCCGCGAGGGCTCCACCCTGGTCGGTCTCGTCACCGTCCTCGTGGTCGTCTACCTCGTCACCAGCCTGCTCATCGACCTGCTGTACGCGGTCCTGGACCCGAGGATCCGGTATGCCTGACGTGACCAAGACCGCTGACGCGGCCGTCGTCGCCACCCCCTCGGTGGACGCTCCCGCGCCCCAGGCCAAGCCGGAGAAGCCCCGCTCCCTGTGGGGCGACGCCTGGCGTGACCTGCGCCGCAACCCGTACTTCCTCGTGTCGTCGGTGCTGATCTTCTTCCTGCTGCTCATCGCGGCGTTCCCGACGCTCTTCACCAGCGCCTCGCCCACCGCGGGCGACCTCGTGAACCACTACGTCGGCAAGCCGGAGCTCAGCAAGATCGGCTCCGAGGGCTGGCTCGGCTACGACATCCAGGGCCGTTCCGTCTACGCCCGCCTGATCTACGGCACCCGTGCCTCGGTCATCGTCGGCATCCTCGTCACCGCGATCGTCACCTTCCTCGGTGGCCTCGTGGGCATGCTCGCCGGCTACTTCGGCGGCTGGATCGACGCGCTCCTCTCCCGGGTCACCGACATCTTCTTCGGCATCCCGTTCCTGCTCGGCGCCATGGTCGTCCTGCAGGCCTTCACCGAGCGCACCATCCTGGTCGTCGTCGGAGCGCTCGCGTTCCTCGGCTGGACGCAGATGGCCCGCGTCATGCGCGGCGCCGTGATCACGGTCAAGCAGGCCGACTACGTGCACGCGGCCAAGGCGCTCGGCGCCGGCACCACGCGGATCCTGTTCCGGCACATCCTGCCGAACGCCATGGCTCCCGTGATCGTCGTCGCCACCATCGCGCTCGGCGGCTACATCTCCGCCGAGGCGACCCTGTCCTACCTCGGTCTCGGCTTCGCCGCCCCGACCGTTTCGTGGGGCCTCGACATCTCCGCCGGTGTTCAGGCGATCCGTACGTCGCAGCACATCCTGCTGTACCCGTCGATCATGCTGAGCCTCACCGTCCTGGCGTTCATCATGCTCGGCGAAGCCGTTCGCAACGCCCTCGACCCCAAGCTGCGCTGAGGAGGGCGTACAACGTGAGCACTATCGACAAGACCGCGAGCGTCCCGGCGCCGCGCGAGAGCGCCGAGCACAACGGGCCGCTGCTCGAAGTCAAGAACCTGCACGTCGAGTTCCACACCCGTGACGGTGTGGCCAAGGCGGTCAACGGCGTCAACTACTCGGTGAACGCCGGCGAGACCCTCGCCGTCCTCGGCGAGTCCGGCTCCGGCAAGTCCGTCACCGCCCAGGCCATCATGGGCATCCTCGACATGCCGCCCGGCAAGATCCCGCAGGGCGAGATCCTGTTCCGCGGCGAGGACATGCTCAAGATGGCGGACGAGGACCGCCGGAAGATCCGCGGCCGCAAGATCGCGATGATCTTCCAGGACGCGCTCTCCTCGCTGAACCCGGTCCTGACCGTCGGCTACCAGCTCGGCGAGATGTTCCGCGTCCACCAGGGCATGTCCAAGAAGGACGCCAAGCTCAAGGCCATCGAGCTGATGGACAAGGTCAAGATCCCCGCCGCCAAGGCGCGGGTCGGCGACTACCCCCACCAGTTCTCCGGCGGCATGCGCCAGCGCATCATGATCGCCATGGCGCTCGCCCTGGAGCCCGACCTGATCATCGCCGACGAGCCGACCACGGCCCTCGACGTGACGGTCCAGGCCCAGGTCATGGACCTGCTCGCGGAGCTCCAGCGCGAGTACAACATGGGCCTGATCCTGATCACCCACGACCTCGGCGTCGTCGCCGACGTCGCGGACAAGATCGCCGTCATGTACGCCGGCCGCATCGTCGAGCAGGCGCCCGTGCACGAGCTGTACGCCCGCCCGGCCCACCCGTACACCCGGGGTCTGCTCGACTCGATCCCGCGCCTGGACCAGAAGGGCCAGGAGCTGTACGCGATCAAGGGCCTGCCGCCGAACCTGCTCAAGGTCCCGACGGGCTGCGCCTTCAACCCGCGCTGCCCCAAGGCGGACGACATCTGCCGCACGGAGATCCCGGCCCTGGTGCCGGTCACCGAGCAGGACGGCGCGGATCTGCCGGGCCGCAAGAGCGCCTGCCACTTCTGGAAGGAGACGATCCATGGCTGACCTCAGCAAGAACGACGAGGCCGTGGCCGCCGCCCTGGACGTCCCCGTCCAGCGGGGGGAGCCGATCCTCCAGGTGCGCAACCTGCAGAAGCACTTCCCGCTGACGCAGGGCATCCTCTTCAAGAAGCAGGTCGGCGCGGTCAAGGCCGTGGACGGGGTCTCCTTCGACCTCTACCAGGGCGAGACCCTCGGCATCGTGGGCGAGTCCGGCTGCGGCAAGTCCACGGTCGCCAAGCTCCTGATGAACCTGGAGCGGGCCACCGCGGGCGAGGTCTTCTACAAGGGCCAGGACATCACCAAGCTGTCCGGCCGCGCGCTGAAGGCCGTCCGCCGGAACATCCAGATGGTGTTCCAGGACCCGTACACCTCGCTGAACCCGCGCATGACGGTCGGCGACATCATCGGCGAGACCTTCGACATCCACCCCGAGGTGGCCCCGAAGGGCGACCGGCGCCGCAAGGTGCAGGAGCTCCTCGACGTCGTCGGTCTGAACCCGGAGTACATCAACCGGTACCCGCACCAGTTCTCCGGCGGTCAGCGCCAGCGCATCGGCATCGCCCGCGGCCTCGCGCTCAACCCGGAGATCATCATCTGCGACGAGCCGGTCTCGGCCCTGGACGTCTCCGTCCAGGCGCAGGTCATCAACCTGATGGAGAAGCTCCAGGACGAGTTCAACCTGTCCTACATCTTCATCGCGCACGACCTGTCGATCGTCCGGCACATCTCGGACCGCGTGGGCGTCATGTACCTCGGCAAGCTCGCCGAGATCGGTACGGACTCGGAGATCTACGACCACCCCACGCACCCGTACACCCAGGCGCTGCTCTCCGCGGTGCCGGTGCCGGACCCGCAGGCGCGCGCCAACCGCGACCGGATCATCCTCACGGGCGACGTGCCCTCGCCGGCGAACCCGCCGTCGGGCTGCCGCTTCCGCACCCGGTGCTGGAAGGCCCAGGAGAAGTGCTCCACCGAGATGCCGGTCCTGGCGATCCCGGAGCGCTTCCGCGGCCAGGACACCCTGGCGGCCCACGAGTCGGCGTGCCACTTCGCCGAGGAGCGGGACGTCATCCACGCGAGCTGACCGGCCGTGACGGCTCGAAGGACCAGGGCCCCCCGCACCCCCGCCGGGTGCGGGGGGCCCTTTCCGCGTCGCCGGCCCCTCCCGCACCCTCCTGGACGCCGTAAAAGTGCACTGCCGTCAATATCGGGTGATATTGGGCCCTAAGTCACGCTTAGGACAATCGGGAGGCACTCCATGCGCGGAGCCACGCACGCCAAGTGGGCCGCACTGGCCACCGCCGTCGCCCTCGCGGCGACCGCCTGCGGCGGCGGTGACGACAGCGGCGGCGGCGGGGGGGCCGACGGCATCGTGAGCTCCTCCTGGGGCGACCCGCAGAACCCGCTGGAGCCGGCGAACACCAACGAGGTCCAGGGCGGCAAGGTCCTCGACATGATCTTCCGCGGGCTCAAGCGGTACGACCCGAAGACCGGCGAGGCCAAGAACATGCTGGCCGAGAAGATCGAGACGACCGACTCGACCAACTTCACCATCACCGTCAAGGACGGCTGGACCTTCTCCAACGGCGAGAAGGTCACCGCCCAGTCCTTCGTCGACGCCTGGAACTACGGCGCCGCCCTGAAGAACAACCAGAAGAACGCCTACTTCTTCGGCTACATCGAGGGCTACGACAAGGTCCACCCCGAGAAGGGCGAGGCCACCGCCGACACGATGTCCGGCCTCAAGGTCACCGGCCCGCAGACCTTCACGGTGAAGCTCACCCAGAAGTTCTCGACCTTCCCCGACACCCTCGGCTACGCGGCCTTCGCCCCGCTCCCGAAGGCCTTCTTCGACGACCGGGACGCCTGGCTGTCGAAGCCCGTCGGCAACGGCCCGTACACCGTCGACTCGTACTCCAAGGGCTCCCAGATGGAGCTCAAGCGCTGGGACGACTACCCCGGTGACGACAAGGCCCAGAACGGCGGCATCACCCTCAAGGTCTACACGGACAACAACACCGCGTACACCGACCTGATCGCCGGCAACCTCGACCTCGTCGACGACGTCCCCGCCGCCCAGCTCAAGAACGTCTCCGCCGACCTCGGCGACCGGTACATCAACACCCCGGCCGGCATCATCCAGACCCTCTCCTTCCCGTTCTACGACGAGGCGTGGAACAAGCCGGGCCAGGAGAAGCTCCGCCAGGGCCTGTCGATGGCCATCGACCGCGAGCAGATCACCGAGACGATCTTCCAGAAGACCCGCACGCCCGCCGTCGACTGGACCTCTCCGGTCCTCGGCGAGGACGGCGGCTTCAAGGACGTCTGCGGCGACTTCTGCAAGTACGACGCCGCCGGGGCGAAGAAGCTGGTCGCCGAGGGCGGCGGCATCCCCGGCGGCACGATGAAGATCTCGTACAACGCCGACACCGGCTCCCACAAGGAGTGGGTGGACGCCGTCTGCAACTCCATCAACCGGGCCCTCGGCGACAACAAGGCCTGCGTCGGCAACCCCATCGGCACCTTCGCCGACTACCGCAACCAGGTCACCACCCAGAAGCTCGACGGCCCCTTCCGGGCCGGCTGGCAGATGGACTACCCGCTGATCCAGAACTTCCTGCAGCCGCTGTACTACACCAACGCCTCGTCCAACGACGGCAAGTACACCAGCGCCGAGTTCGACAAGCTGGTGGACCAGGCCAACGCCGAGACCGACATCCCCAAGGCCGTCGGGCTCTTCCAGCAGGCGGAGGAGGTCCTCCGCGACGACATGGGCGCCATCCCGCTCTGGTACCAGAACGGCAGCGCGGGCTACTCCGACCGGGTCGAGAACGTCGCCCTCAACCCGTTCAGCGTCCCCGTCTACGACGAGATCAAGGTCAAGTGACGTCGTCGTAGGCCGGTGGCGCACGGCCCGGCACGCGGACCCCCGCGCCGGGCCGTACGCCTTCCCCCTCCCTGGAGGTTTCCGTGGGTCGATACGTGATCCGGCGGCTGCTGCAGATGATCCCGGTCTTCTTCGGCGCCACGCTGTTGATCTTCCTGATGGTGAACGTGATGGGCGATCCCATCGCCGGACTCTGCGGCGACCGCGCCTGCGACCCGGCGACCGCCGCCCGGCTGAGGCAGGAGTTCGGCCTCGACAAGCCCGTCTGGCAGCAATACCTGACCTACATGGGCAACGTCTTCACCGGCGACTTCGGCACCGCCTTCAACGGCCAGCCGGTCACCGAACTGATGGCCAACGCCTTCCCGGTCACCATCCGGCTCACCATCGTCGCCATCATCTTCGAGATCGTCATCGGCATCAGCCTCGGCGTCGTCACCGGCCTCAAGCGCGGCCGCCCCGTCGACACCACCGTCCTGCTGCTGACCCTGGTCGTCCTGTCCGTCCCCACCTTCGTCACCGGCCTCCTCGTCCAGCTGCTGCTCGGCGTGAAGTGGGGCTGGATCGACCCGGCCGTCTCGCCCGCCGCCACCTTCGACGAGCTGATCGTCCCCGGCCTGGTGCTCGCCTCCGTCTCCCTCGCGTACGTCACCCGGCTCACCCGCACCTCGATCGCCGAGAACAAGCGCGCCGACTACGTCCGCACCGCCGTCGCCAAGGGCCTCCCGCGCCGCCGGGTCATCAGCCGCCACCTGCTGCGCAACAGCCTCATCCCGGTGGTCACCTTCATCGGCGCCGACGTCGGCGCGCTCATGGGCGGCGCCATCGTCACCGAACGGATCTTCAACATCCACGGCGTCGGCTACCAGCTCTACCAGGGCATCGTCCGGCAGAACACCCAGACCGTGGTCGGCTTCGTGACGATCCTCGTCCTGATCTTCCTGCTGGCCAACCTCCTGGTGGACCTCCTGTACGCCGTCCTTGACCCGAGGATTCGCTATGCCTGAGCCGCTCGAACCGCTGGAAGAGGGTCGCTCGATCGCCGCGACCGGCGCCGGGGGAGCCACCGACCTCGCCATGGAGGAGGGCGAGACCCTGGAGAAGACTCCCGCCGGCCCCCGGGGCACCGGACCCGACAACAAGGCCCGCTCCCTGTGGTCCGACGCCTGGCACGACCTGCGCCGCAACCCGATCTTCATCATCTCCGGGCTGATCATCGTCTTCCTGGTGGTCATCGCGATCTGGCCGTCCCTGATCGCCTCCGGCGACCCCCTCGACTGCGACCTCTCCAAGGCGCAGGAGGGCTCCCAGCCCGGCCACCCCTTCGGCTTCAACGGCCAGGGCTGCGACGTCTACACCCGCACCGTCTACGGCGCCAGGGCCTCCATCCAGGTCGGCGTCTTCGCCACCGTGGGCGTGACCCTCCTCGGCGCCACCCTCGGCGGCCTCGCCGGCTTCTTCGGCGGCGCCTGGGACGGGCTCCTCTCCCGCATCACCGACATCTTCTTCGCCATCCCCGTCGTCCTCGGCGGCCTCGTCCTGCTCTCGGTCGTCAGCAACAACACCGTCTGGCCCGTCATCGGCTTCATGGTGCTCCTCGGCTGGCCGCAGCTCTCCCGCATCGCCCGGGGCTCGGTGATCACCGCCAAACAGAACGACTACGTGCAGGCCGCCCGCGCGCTCGGCGCCTCCAACTCCCGGATGCTGCTGCGGCACATCACGCCCAACGCCGTCGCGCCCGTCATCGTCGTCGCCACCATCGCCCTCGGCACGTACATCGCCCTGGAGGCGACGCTCTCCTTCCTCGGCGTCGGCCTCAAGCCGCCCACGGTCTCCTGGGGCATCGACATCTCCTCGGCCTCGCCGTACATCCGCAACGCCCCGCACATGCTGCTCTGGCCGGCCGGGGCCCTCGCCGTCACCGTGCTCGCCTTCATCATGCTCGGCGACGCCGTCCGCGACGCCCTCGACCCGAAGCTGAGGTAGGGACCCATGCTGCTCGAAGTGCGCGACCTGCACGTGGAGTTCCACACCCGCGACGGGGTGGCCAAGGCGGTCAACGGCGTGAACTACTCCGTCGACTCGGGGGAGACCCTCGCCGTCCTCGGCGAGTCGGGCTCCGGCAAGTCCGTCACCGCCCAGGCCGTCATGGGCATCCTCGACGTGCCCCCCGGGAAGATCACCGGCGGCGAGATCCTCTTCCAGGGCCAGGACCTGCTGAAGCTCAAGGAGGAGGAGCGCAGGAAGGTCCGCGGCGCCAAGATGGCGATGATCTTCCAGGACGCGCTCTCCTCCCTCAACCCCGTCCTCAGCGTCGGCGAGCAGCTCGGCGAGATGTTCGTCGTCCACAAGGGGATGAGCAAGAAGGACGCCCGCGCCCAGGCCGTCGAGCTGATGGACCGGGTCCGCATCCCCGCCGCCAAGGAGCGCGTCGGCCAGTACCCCCACCAGTTCTCCGGCGGCATGCGCCAGCGCATCATGATCGCCATGGCGCTCGCTCTGGAGCCCGACCTGATCATCGCCGACGAGCCGACCACGGCCCTCGACGTGACGGTCCAGGCCCAGGTCATGGACCTGCTCGCCGAGCTCCAGCGCGAGTACAACATGGGCCTCATCCTCATCACCCACGACCTCGGCGTGGTCGCCGACGTCGCCGACAACATCGCCGTCATGTACGCCGGCCGGATCGTGGAGAAGGCCCCCGTCCACGAGATCTACAAGGCGCCCGCCCACCCCTACACCCGCGGCCTCCTCGACTCCATCCCGCGCCTGGACCAGAAGGGCCAGGAGCTGTACGCGATCAAGGGCCTGCCGCCCAACCTGCTCGCCATCCCGCCCGGCTGCGCCTTCAACCCGCGCTGCCCGATGGCCCAGGACGTCTGCCGCACCGACGTGCCCCCGCTGTACGAGGTCACCGAGTCGCCCGCGCCGCGCTCCAGCGCCTGCCACTTCTGGAAGGAGTGCCTCCATGGCTGAGGCGATTCTCGAGGTCCGGGACCTGCACAAGCACTACCCGCTGACCCAGGGCATCCTCTTCAAGAAGCAGGTCGGCGCGGTCAAGGCCGTCGACGGCGTCGACTTCGACCTCGTCGCCGGCGAGACCCTCGGCATCGTCGGCGAGTCCGGCTGCGGCAAGTCGACCGTCGCGAAGATGCTGGTCAACCTGGAGAAGCCGACCTCCGGCACGATCAGGTACAAGGGCGAGGACCTCACCAAGCTGTCCCCGCGCGCCCTCAAGGCCGTCCGCCGCAACATCCAGATGGTCTTCCAGGACCCGTACACCTCGCTCAACCCCCGGATGACGGTCGGCGACATCATCGGGGAGCCGTACGAGATCCACCCCGAGGTCGCGCCGAAGGGGGACCGGCGCCGCAAGGTCCAGGACCTCCTCGACGTCGTCGGCCTCAACCCCGAGTACATCAACCGCTATCCGCACCAGTTCTCCGGCGGCCAGCGCCAGCGCATCGGCATCGCCCGCGGCCTCGCCCTCCAGCCCGAGATCATCGTCGCCGACGAGCCGGTCTCCGCCCTCGACGTCTCCGTCCAGGCGCAGGTCGTCAACCTGCTCGACCGCCTCCAGTCCGAGTTCTCCCTGTCGTACGTCTTCATCGCCCACGACCTGTCGATCGTGCGGCACATCTCGGACCGCGTCGGCGTCATGTACCTCGGCCGGATCGTGGAGATCGGCACCGACGTCCAGATCTACGACCACCCCACCCACCCCTACACCCAGGCGCTGCTCTCCGCCGTGCCCGTGCCGGACCCCGAGGCCCGCGCCCACCGCGAGCGGATCATCCTCACCGGCGACGTGCCCTCCCCGGCCAACATCCCCTCCGGCTGCCGCTTCCGCACCCGCTGCTGGAAGGCGCGGGAGCGGTGCGAGCTGGAGGTGCCGCTGCTCGCCGTCCCGGCCGTCTACCGCCTCGCCGACACCCCGGCCCGGCACGACTCCGCCTGCCACTTCGCCGAGGAGAAGCAGGTCGTCCCGCCGGAGGACTCCCTCGTCCACCCGGACCCCCTGGAGGAGGGCCCGGCTCCGGTGGAGGCGGCACGGGAGGCGCGGGCGGCGGAAGGACCGGCGGGGGAGCCGACGGGAGGAGAGCCCGGACCGGCGGGGGGAGGGCCGGGGCCGGAGGAGCCCGGGCCGGGGGCGCCTCCTGAGGAGCCGGGGAGTCCGAAGACGCTGTAACGCCCCGGCAACTCCTGGGAATTGGATCCGATATGCGGATATCGGATCCTGCTGAACGTGCGCCGTGCGGGTGCCACGGCCGGCGGAGGCCCCTCGGGGCCCCCGCCGGCCGCTCCTCCGCCACCTCCGCCCCGGCCGTTGCGCGGAACCGCTTGTTTCGGCCGCCCCTGACCGTGAGTATCGGCCCCGTGACTGTGACACGACCGGCACGTCTCACCGGCGCCGCGCTCGCCGCCGTACTCGCGCTCGTCCCCTTCGTCTGGATCCTGCGCGACCTCGCCGCCCTCGGCTCGCCCGAGGACCTCTTCCGGTACTGGGCCGGCGACCGCTTCCAGCTCCCCCGCGCCCGGTCGGCCACCACCCTGCTCGACCCGCTCCTCTGCGCCGCCGCCGCCGGCACCGCCCTCGCGGCCCTCCGCTCCCGGCACGCCGCCGCCGCGCTCGCCGCCACCGGCGCCGTCACCCTCGCCGTGCGCCTCCCGGGCCTCTGGACCCACGGCACCGGCCCCCTCGTCACCGCCCTCGCCGAACTCGCCCTCGCCACCGGGCTCCTCGTCACCGCCCTGGCCGGCCGCCGCCCGCCCGCGGGCCCGGACGAGCCGGTCCCCACCCGGCCGCGCGCCGCACCGGCCGTCGCCGCCGGCCTCCTGCTCGCCTTCGCCGCCCTCCTCCTGGTCGCCTGGGAGATCGGCCGGACCGTCCGGCTCGACCCCCGCTTCGCCGTCGACCGCTTCACCGGCGGCCGGTCCGTCCTCGGCGCCGCGCTCGGCGTGCCGCCCGGCTGGCTCGCGCTCGTCCTCACCGGCCTCTACCTCGCCGCCGCCGTCTCCGCCTTCGCCGCCGCCCGCCACACCCGCCCCCTCGGCCTCCTCGCCGGCGGCTTCCTCCTCGCCTCCGGCCTCGCCGAGGCCGCCCGGACGGCCCGCCTCCACCTCCACCCCGACGTCCGGTACGTCATGGCCCCCGAGCTGGACCTCCCCGGCCTCGCCACCGCCCTCTACGGCGCGCTCGCCGGGGCCGCCGTCCTCGCCCTGCTCGCCGGGCGCGGCGTCCCCGACGCCGCGCCCGTCCCGCGCCTCCCGGCGGCGGCCCCGCCGCCGCCCTACCCGCGCCCGCCCGGCTGGTGACCGGGGAAGCCGCCCAGCGACCGCTTCAGGAAGTCGACCTGGAGCAGCAGCAGGTTCTCCGCCACCTGCTCCTGCGGGGTCATGTGCGTCACCCCGGACAGCGGCAGCACCTCGTGCGGCCGGCCCGCCGCGAGCAGCGCCGACGACAGGCGCAGCGCGTGCGCCACGACCACGTTGTCGTCCGCCAGGCCGTGCACGATCATCATCGGCCGGGCCGGTTCCTCCGGGGCCGAGAGCCCGGCGTCGGTGAGCAGCGACTGCGCCGCGTACACCCCGGGGTCCGCCTCCGGGGTGCCCAGGTACCGCTCCGTGTAGTGGGTGTCGTACAGCCGCCAGTCGGTCACCGGCGCCCCCACCACCGCCGCGTGGAAGACGTCCGGACGCCGCAGCACCGCGAGCCCCGCCAGATAGCCGCCGAACGACCAGCCCCGCACCGCCACCCGGCCCAGGTCCAGCGGGAACCGCTCCGCCAGCGCCCGCACCGCCGCCACCTGGTCCTCCAGCGTCACCGCGAAGTCCCGCAGCACCGCCTTCTCCCAGGCGGGCGAGCGCCACGGCGTCCCCCGCCCGTCCGCCACCACGACCGCGAAGCCCTGCTCGGCGAACCACTGCGAGGTCAGGTGCGCGTTGTGCGCGGCGACCACCCGGGGCCCGTGCGGGCCGCCGTACGGATCCATCAGCACCGGCAGCGGCCCCCGCCCCTCCTCGTACCAGGACGGCAGCAGCACCGCGCAGGGGATCCGCCGCTCACCGGCCTCCGTGAGGACCGGCCGGGCCCGCAGCGGCGGCTCGGCCGCGGACGAGCCGACCACCGCCACCGGCTTCCCGTCGCGCAGCACCCGCGCCACCGCGCCCGGCGCGTCCGGCCGCGCGGACACCAGCACGGTCACCGCGCCGGAGCGCACCGCCCCGTGCCAGCCCACGCCCCGGGAGACCCGCTCCGCCCCGGCCGCCGACACCCGGTACACATGGGCCTCGCCGGTCTCCGGGTCCGCCGCCCCCGCGCCCGCCGACGCGGACACCAGCACGTCGTCGGCGCCCACGTCGAGCACCGCCCGCACGTGCAGCGACGCGTCCGTCAGCCGGTCCTCGCCGACGTACAGGGCCCGCGCCCCGCTCTCGTCGCCGACCCGCACGAGCCGCCCGTCCGGCGACCAGCACGGCACCCCCGGCAGCAGCTCCAGCCAGGCCGGGTCCCCCTCTTCCCGCACGGTCGCCGTCGTGCCCGTCGCCGTGTCCACCGCGAGCACCCGCTGGCTCCGCTGGTCCCGCGCCTGCACCAGCAGGAGCGGCGCGCCCGCCGACGACCAGTGCACGCGCGCGAGGTAGGGGAAGCGCTCCCGGTCCCACACCACCTCCGTGCGGGACCCGTCGAGGCCGTACCGGAAGAGCCGCACCTCCGCGTTGGGCGTCCCCGCCGCCGGGTACGCCACCCGCTGCGGCTCCCGCTCCGGGTGCGCCGGGTCCGCGATGTGCCACCGGCGCACCGCGCGGTCGTCCGCGCGGGCCACCAGGAGCCCGTCCGAGGCCGGTGACCACCAGAACCCGCGGTCCCGGCCCATCTCTTCCGATGCGATGAATTCGGCCAATCCGTAGCCGGTGTCCGCGTCCTCCGGAACCGCCAGTTCCATGTCGCCGGAACCATCCGCTCCGACCACCCGGAGCGCGCCCCCCGACACGTACGCCACCAGGCGTCCGTCCGGCGAGGGCCGCGGGTCGAGCACCGGGCCCGGCACCGGCAGCTCGTGCGCCGTCCCGGCCCGCAGCTCCGCCGTGAACAGCCGCCCGGACAGGGCGAACGCCGCGAACTCCGCCGCCGCGTCCACCGCGTAGCCGACGATTCCCGCCGACCCCTCCCGGCTGCGCTCCCGCCGCGCCCGCTCCTCGGCGGACAGCTCCTCCTCGGCCCCCGCGAGCAGCGCGGACGGCTCCGCGACGACCCGCTCCACGGCCTCCCCGCCGCCCGCCGGCAGGTCGAGCACCCACAGCCTGTGCGTCCGGTCGGTGCCCGAACCGGAGCGGACGAAGACGATCCGCTCCCCGTCCGGAGAGACGGTGAAACCGCGCGGCGCCCCCAGCCCGAACCGCTGGGTCCGGGCGTGCAGACGCGGGAAGGAAAGCCCCACGGATGGGGCGGACGAGTGCTGCTGTGACTTGGTCATAAGGCCGAAAGTAGCGTTGTACGCCCCCTTCGTGCGCCCGTACGCCGATCAATGCGAGGCCACGGATAGTTATGATCCGTAGCGCTTGGTGGGTGCCCTCCCGTGGGTATGCACCCGGGTGGGGCCGTCGGGCACGTGCCCGGGGGCCGCACGGAAAGGCCCCTCGCCCGACCAACCGTCCGACCCGTGACCGAACCATCCGACCGAAGGTGGAGGTGAACCGCCGTGGCACTCTCGCTCTCGATCTCGGTGGTGGTGCTGCTGGCGATCGTCGTCTTCCTGCTGATCCGGAAATCCGGACTCAAAGCCGGCCACGCGGTGGTCTGCGCGCTCCTGGGCTTCTACCTCGCCAGCTCCTCCCTCTCCGACTCCATCACCACCCTCACCACCAACGTGGCGAGCATGATCGCCGGGCTCAAGTTCTGACCCTGGCGGTCGGCGGCGGCCCCGCCTCGTAGGGTGGGGCCATGACCGATCTCCCCGCCCGTCGTCTGCTCCTCGTGCACGCGCACCCCGACGACGAGTCGATCAACAACGGCGCCACCATGGCCAGGTACGCGGCCGAAGGCGCCCTTGTCACCCTGGTCACCTGCACCCTGGGCGAGGAGGGCGAGGTCATCCCGCCCGGGCTCGCCCACCTGGCCCCCGACCGCGAGGACCGCCTCGGCGCGCACCGCGTCGGCGAACTCGCCGCGGCCATGGCCGTCCTCGGCGTCACCGACCACCGCTTCCTCGGCGGAGAGGGCCGCTTCCGCGACTCCGGCATGATGGGCGCCCCCCAGAACGGGCGCGACAACGCCTTCTGGAACACCGACGTGGACACCGCCGCCGCCTGCCTCGTCGAGGTGATCCGCGAGACCCGCCCCCAGGTCCTCGTCACCTACGACCCCGACGGCGGCTACGGCCACCCCGACCACATCCAGGCCCACCGCGTCGCCATGCGCGCCGCCGACCTCGCCGCCGACCCCGGCCACCGCCCCGGCCTCGGCCCCGCCCACACGATCGACAAGATCTACTGGAACCGGGTGCCGCGTCCCGTCGCCGAGGCCGGCTTCGCCCGCCTGGCCGCCGAGGGCTCCGCCTTCCCGAAGGACGCCGTCGTCGAGGACGTGCCCGGCGTCGTCGACGAGGAGCGCGTCACCACCGAGATCGACGGCGGCGACCTCGCCGAGGAGACCTCGTACGCGGCCCGCAAGAGAGCCGCCATGGCCGCCCACGCCACCCAGGTCGCCGTCGACGGCCCCTGGTTCGCCCTCTCCAACGACCTCGGCCAGCCCCTCTTCACCACCGAGTACTACGAACTCGTCCGCGGCACCTCCGGCGCCCCGGCCGGAGAGCGCGAGACCGACCTCTTCGCCGGCCTGCCCGCCGCCCCCGCCGCTGCCGGCACGGGGGAGGTGGCGGGCCGATGACCGCCCCCGCCGCCCGCTACGCCGCCTACGCCGGCCTCCTCGTCCTCGGAGCCGTCGTCGGCACCGCCGGCGCCCTCGTCCAGGCCGCCTGGTTCCCCCTCGGGCTGCTCCTCGCCCTCCTCGCCACCGCCGCCCTCTTCTACGGCGGCATGCGCGCCACCGGCAACCAGGTCGGCCTCGCCGCCGCCGGCGGCGGCTGGCTCCTCGCCGTCATCCTGCTCAGCCTCGGCCGCCCCGAGGGCGACGGACTGTTCGGCGGAGGCCTCGGCGAGCTGCTCTTCCTCTTCGGGGGCATGGGGGCCGCTGTGATCTGCGCCACCGTCAGCAGGCTGCCGCAGAACACCCCGTAGACGGTCCCGCGGACCATCTGTGAGCAGCCGGACTTCGCACCGGGCGGATAACCGGCGGCGCCGGACAGTATGGTGGTGCGCGCCGCCGAACCGCCCGGGACAGAACGAGCATCAGCTAGAGCGGGCGGCGGAGCCAACCGGGAGATCCTGCTTTGAGTCGTGAAACTGGTCGTGAGACCGACAGTTCGTCCTCCGGCGCCCAGGGGCGCGGCGGGGCCGCCTACCCGTCGGGAACCCAGCCTTATGGATCCCGCCAGTATCCGTCGCTCCACCCGACGCAGGACGCGCCGGAGGAGACCTCCGCCGTGCCCGCGCCGCCGGAGGAGCCGAAGACCGAGACCACCCTGACCACCCGGATCCGCATCAACATTCCGGGTTCGCGGCCGATCCCGCCCGTCGTGGTCCGTACGCCCGTCGCGGAGGCCGACGCCGCCGCCCCGGCCGAGCCGGAGCGGCCCGCCCCGGCACCGGCGCCGCTGCCGGCGCCCGAGCCCGAGCCGGCCCCCGCGCCGGTCCGGCCCGAGCCGCCGCAGGCCGCCGCCGACGCCCCCAGGGCCAAGGAGACGAGCGACTGGTTCGCGCCCCGCAAGAACGCGGGACCGGCCCCCACGGCCCCCGCGGGCGGCCCCGCCGCCCCGGCGGCCCCCGCCCCGAAGGCCCCCGGCGGCCCGCAGACCCCCGGCACCGGCTTCGCGGGCTCCGCGACCGCCGGCGTCCCCACGGTCGGCAGCGCGCCCTCCAGCCGCCCCGTCAGCAACCCGCTGTACGACACCGGCACCCTCCCCGGCTACGACGGCACCCCCGCCGCCGGCGTCCCGCTCTACGACGGCCCGCAGCCCGGCGGCACCCCGGCGTACGACGGCACCCCGGCCGACGGCACCCCGATGTACGACGGCACCCCCGCGGCCGGCACCCCCCGGTACGACGGCCAGCCCACCGGCCCGACCACGGGCCCGGCCGGCGGCATCGCCGACCTCGGCGGCGGCGCGCCCCGGCGCCCGGCCATGCCGAAGCGCCCGGGCGGCCCGAGGGCGGGCGGCCCCGTGGCGGGCGGTCCGGCCCCGGCCGGACCCATGACGGGGGGCCCGATGACGGGCGGCCCCGGCCCGCTCGGAGGCGGCGGCGCGCCGCGCATGTCCGACGACACCGCGATCCTGACGCCGCAGCAGCCCGCCCCCGCCCCCGCCCCGGGCGCGCGCCGCCCCGGCGCGGGCGGCCCGGGCGCTCCCGGCGGCCGGGTGTCCGGCGACACCCTCACGAGCGGCATCCCCGTCGTACCGCCGGCCGGTGGCCGCCCCGACCCGGCCCCGCGCCCCGGCGGCCGCCAGGAGCAGGCCCCGAAGCCGGCCCCGGCGCCCAGGCCCGCGCCGAAGCCCGCCCCGGCCAAGAAGGGCCGTTCCAAGCTGGTCCTCGTCGCCGCCGGCCTCGTCGGCATCGCCGGTGTCGCCTACGGCGCCGGACTGCTCCTCAACCACTCCGACGTCCCCAAGGGCACCACCGTCCTCGGCGTCGACATCGGCGGCGGCACGAAGGAGGAGGCCGTCAACAAGCTGGAGGCGCGGCTCGGCAAGCGCGCCGCGACCCCCCTCCAGCTCACCGTCGGCGGCAAGAAGGTGCAGCTCGCGCCCGACAAGGCCGGTCTCACCCTGGACAGCCAGGAGACCGTCCGCGCCGCCGCCGGCAGCGACTACAACCCCGTCTCGGTGATCGGCTCCCTCTTCGGCGGCGAGCGCGTCGCCAAGCCGGTCTTCCCGGTGGACGACGAGAAGCTCGCCGTCGCCCTGCGGGACCTCGCGGGCACCTCCTCGTCGGCGACCGAGGCGACGATCCTGTTCGCCCCGAACAAGGTCACCGCCGTCGAGGGCAAGCCCGGCAACGGCCTCGACGTCCAGCGCTCGATGATCTCCGTCAAGGACGCCTTCCGCGCCCAGGTCGAGACCGGCCGGAGCAACGTCGTCGAACTCCCGGTCAGCGTCCGGAAGCCCACGGTCACCAAGGCCGAACTGGACCGGGCGATGAAGGAGTTCGCCCAGCCCGCCATGTCCGGCCGGATCACCATCCGGGCCGGCGGCAAGGAGATCGACTTCGGTCCGGCCCGCTCGCTGCCGCAGATCCTCTCCATGAAGGCCGTCGACGGCCACCTCGTGGAGGTCTACGACAAGAAGGCGATCACCCGCCTGCTCGAAGGCACCTTCGACGGCGTCATGATCACCAAGGGCGACGGCTCGAAGCACCAGGTCTCCGCCGACGACGTCGCCTTCGTCATGCGCGACGCCCTCCGGGGCAGGACCAAGGCCGAACGCACCGCGACGATCGACCTCACCGGCAAGGGCTGAGCCCGGCCCCGGCACCCGCCCCCGGCCCCCGTCCTCCCGCGAGGCCGGGGGCCGGCCGCGTACGGGCGCCGCACGGGGCCGGGCTCACCCGGCGACGAGCACGGCGGACAGCGCGAGCGCGCCGGGCAGCGCCTGCGCGTACAGGATCCGGCGGTTGGCGGTGGCGGCGCCGTAGAGCCCCGCGATCACGACGCACGACAGGAAGAACACCCGCACCCGGAACCCCGTCGGCTCGTCCGAGACGAGCCCCCAGACGAGCCCGGCGGCGAGGAACCCGTTGTAGAGCCCCTGGTTGGCCGCCATGGCGGCCGTCTCGCGGGCGAGCCGGGCGTCGAAGCCGGAGAAGCGCCGGCCCGTCTCCTTCTCCCACAGGAACATCTCCATCACGAGGATGTAGAGGTGCAGGAGCGCGATGAGGGCGACGAGGATGTCGGCGGTCAGCGGCATGGCCCCATTGTGGCCGGGAAGCGGCCGGCGGCCGGGCACGCCGCGCGGCCCCGGGAAAACCCGGTTGGAGCGGCCCGCCGGGCACCTCTAGACTCGGTGGCCTGGGAGCGGGGTCGTAGCACAGAGGTAATGCGCCGCGATGGCATCTCGGAGGACGCCGGTTCGAATCCGGTCGCCCCGCTCCCTCCTGACGCCTCCTCGGCGAAGAGGATCCCCCCCCGCTTCCCGGGGGCCGCGCGTACCCTCGGCCCATGATCATCCAGGAGCTTTCCGACGCCGAGGTCGCCGCGGCCGCCGCCCGTGCCGGCGCCGACGTGGTGCGCGGCCTCTACGGACAGGAACTCGACCGGGTCGACAAGGGCGCGGGCGACTTCGCCACCGCCGCCGATTTGGCCGCCGAGCGGGCCGTCCTCGACGTGCTGCGGGCCGCCCGGCCCGACGACGCCGTGCTCGGCGAGGAGGGCGGGGCGCAGGGCGCGGCCGGGGGCCGCCGCCAGTGGCTGGTGGACCCCCTCTGCGGCACCCTCAACTACGCGGCCGGGAACAAGCTCGTGGCCGTCAACGTCGCCCTGCGCGGCGGGGCGGCGGCCGTGGCAGACCCGTTCGGCGGCCTGTTCCGCACCGA
The DNA here is from genome assembly GCF_043084305.1 of Streptomyces sp. NPDC014656. NCBI lineage: Bacteria > Bacillati > Actinomycetota > Actinomycetes > Kitasatosporales > Streptomycetaceae > Streptomyces > Streptomyces sp. NPDC014656. The sequence goes on along the minus strand of NZ_JBIBZN010000002.1, from coordinate 419,625 downwards.
CGGGACGACGGCCCGGGACGAGGCCGGGGAGCTCCTCGTGCCCAGCGCCGCCACCGGTCTCGTCGACGTGAACCTGGACCCGCCGTTCCCGGGCGCGCCCGGCTTCCGCGCCGTCGACCTGCTCGCCCACCCGGACTTCGTCGCCGCTTTCCGGCCCCGCGTGGTGTCGACGACGCTCGCGCTCGCCTGGGTGGCGGCCGGGCGGCGGGCCGCGTACGTCACGGACGGCGGAGACCTGTCCGGCAGCGTCCACTTCGCCGCCGGCATCGCGCTGTGCCGGGCGGCCGGCTGCGTCGTCACCGGCCTCGACGGCACCCCGGTGGGGGAGGAGGGCGCACGCGGACTCGTGGCCGCCGCCGACGCCGCCACCCACGCCCGCCTGACGGCGATGATCCGCTCCCTGGCGGCCGGCCCTAGTTGAGCCGGGCGCGCGCCGCCTGGGCCTGGTGGCGGATCGCGGCGGCCGTGTCCGGGTCGACCGCGTCCATGATCTGCGCGTACGCCTCCATCTCCGCCGCCCCGGTGAGGAAGTCGCCGCGCTGGACGAGGAGTCCGGCCCGCTCGTAGCGCAGGCGCGCCGGATGGGAGGGGAGCAGCAGGGCCAGCTCCACCGCCCACAGGGCCACGTCGGAGCGTTCGGGCCGGGGGGACGCCCAGGCGCGGATGTTGCCGAGGATGCGGAGCACGATGGCGCCGGGTTCGGCGGGGCGCAGCATGGAGCGGTCCAGGGCCTCGCCGGTCGCGCTCGTCACGAGCAGCTCGGCGTCCTCGGCGGTCATCGGGCGGCCGCCCGCGAAGGGGTCGGCGAGGTCGAGGTCGGCGGGTTCGCCGAAGCCGACCACGAAGTGGCCGGGGAGGCCGAGGCCGTACACCGGGGCGCCGGCCCGGCGGGCGACCTCCATCCACACCACGGAGAGCAGGATCGGCAGGCCCCGGCGCCGCCGGAGCACCTCGTGGAGGAGGGACGACTCCAGTCGCTGGTAGTCGGCGGGGACGCCCTCGAAGCCCTCGCGGCCGCCGAGGAGCGCCGCCAGCTCGGCCTTCCAGGCGCCGGTGCGGCGGGTGGCGTACGGGACGAGCCCGGCGAGCCGGTCGAGTTCGATGTCGGCCTCGACGAGGTCGTGCTCGGTGACCGAGGGGTCGGCCACGGCGCAGATCAGCAGGCAGAGCCGGGCGAGGTCGGGCCGCTCGGCCCGGGCCTCCTCCGCGAACTCGCGCCGCCGGTCGGGCGGCCGGCCGGACGGCCGGTCCAGGGGGTCATCCGCGCTCACGCCGCGCTCACGCCTCCGCCTGCCGGTAGTGGTGGTAGTGGTGGTGCACCGCGAAGCCCGTCCCCTCGTAGAGCGCCCGCGCGCCGTGGTTGTCGGCCTCGACCTGGAGCCAGGCCGCCGACGCGCCCTCGTCGAGGGCGCGCCGGGCGAGGGCGGTCATGACGGCGGTGGCCAGACCCCGGCGGCGCTGCTCCGGATCGACCTCTATCGCCATGAACCCCGCCCACCGCCCGTCGACGACACAACGCCCGATGGCGGCCGGTACTTCCCCCGTGCCCGCGACGGACGCGAACCACACGCTCGGCCCGGAGGAGAGCACGTGCCGCACCGCCGGGCCGGTGCCCGTGAACCGCTGGTAGCGGTGCAGCCACGGCTCGTCGAGGCTCCGGGAGAGCAGGACCTCCGCCGGCCCGGGCTCCCGGTCGGCGAGCGGCGCCAGCGCGGCGATCCTCAGCTCGGCGCTGAGCTCGCGCCGCCAGCCGAGCCGCTCCAGGTCGGCGCAGAGCAGCTCCTGGGTGCCCTCGGCGCCGGTGGCGGTCTGGACGTACGCGGGCAGCTTCCGGGCCGCGTACCAGTCCCGCACGGCCTCCAGGGCCTCGGCGACGGGCAGGCCCGGATCGCCCCCGGGAAGCGCCGAGTTGGCCCGGCGCGTGAATCCGTCGGCGGCCCTCAGCGTCCAGTCGCCGAGCGCCTCGCTCTCGACCGGCTGCCAGGCGCGCGCGGCGATCCGGGAGAGTTCGGCGAAGGTGGCGGCGGGGCCCCTGCGGCGGGCGGGGGCGGGGGGCGCGATCTTGCCCGCCACCAGGCGGAGTTCCGGGATCCGGACGGTCTCGCCGCTCTTTCGTGTGATCGTGAGCACACCGCCGTCCCATGATGTGAGAACCCCGACCGCGTCGGTGAAGCGCCCACCCGCCGACGCGGAGTCCGTCACGTACCGAACGGAGACACGTTTTCCCACGTCAGCCCTGGTGACACGGACCTCAAGCAGTCCTCCGCCGGTGAATTCCACAGCTTCTCCGCCCCTCCTGTTCGGATCGCCCCCGAGAACGGAGATACTAGGTGCGGGCATCGACGACACCGCGCTCCCGCGCAGACCAGCCCTACCGAGGAGGAACGACAGCGTGACCTACGTCATCGCGCAGCCTTGTGTCGACGTCAAGGACAAGGCTTGCATCGAGGAGTGCCCCGTCGACTGCATCTACGAGGGCAAGCGATCTCTCTACATCCACCCGGACGAGTGCGTCGACTGTGGAGCCTGTGAGCCGGTGTGCCCGGTCGAGGCGATCTTCTACGAGGACGACACCCCGGAGGAGTGGAAGGACTACTACAAGGCGAACGTCGAGTTCTTCGACGACCTGGGTTCGCCCGGTGGCGCTTCCAAGCTCGGCGAGATCGACCGCGACCACCCCTTCATCGCCGCCCTGCCGCCGCAGAACGGCTGATCTTTCGTTGCACCCGCTCTCGGTCCCGTACGGCTCCGCCGCCGTACGGGACCGAGGCGTATCGCGTACGTACGAGGAAGTGAGCCAACCCGTGAGCGGAGTCTCTTCGCGCCTGCCCGTCTTCCCCTGGGACAAGCTGGAGCCGTACAAGAAGACGGCCCTGACGCACCCGGACGGGATCGTGGACCTGTCGGTCGGCACGCCGGTCGACCCGGTCCCCGCGCTGATCCAGGAGGCCCTGGTGGCCGCGGCGGACTCGCCGGGCTATCCGACGGTCTGGGGCACGCCGGCGCTGCGCGACGCGCTCACCGGCTGGTGCGAGCGGCGCCTCGGCGCGGTCGGCTTCGCCCACGGGAACGTGCTGCCGGTCGTCGGCTCCAAGGAGCTCGTCGCCTGGCTGCCGACCCAGCTGGGGCTCGGCGCCGGCGACAAGGTGGCCTACCCGCGGCTCGCCTACCCGACGTACGAGGTCGGCGCGCGGCTCTGCGGCGCGGAGCCCGTCGTCTACGACGACCCGACGGAGCTCGACCCGGCCGGCCTGAAGCTGCTCTGGCTCAACTCCCCGTCGAACCCGACCGGCAAGGTCCTCCCCAAGGAGGAGCTCGTCCGGATCGTCGCCTGGGCGCGCGAGCACGGCGTCCTCGTCCTCTCCGACGAGTGCTACCTCGAACTGGGCTGGGAGGCCGACCCGGTGTCGGTCCTGCACCCGGACGTCTGCGGCGGCTCGTACGAGGGGATCGTCGCCGTCCACTCGCTCTCCAAGCGGTCCAACCTGGCCGGCTACCGGGCGGCGTTCATCGCCGGTGACGCGGCGGTCCTCGGCGAACTGCTCCAGATCCGCAAGCACGGCGGCATGATGACGGCCGCGCCGGTCCAGGCGGCGACCGTGGCCGCGCTCGGCGACGACGCGCACGTCGCGGAGCAGCGGGAGCGGTACGCGGCCCGGCGCGAGGTCCTGAAGGCGGCCCTGGAGGCCCACGGCTTCCGCATCGAGCACTCCGAGGCGAGCCTCTACCTGTGGGCGACCCGCGACGAGCCCTGCTGGGACACGGTGGCGTACCTCGCGGAGAAGGGCGTCCTGGTGGCCCCCGGCGACTTCTACGGCGAGGCGGGCGCCCGCTTCGTGCGGGTCGCGTTCACGGCGACGGACGAGCGCGTCGCGGCGGCGGTCAAGCGCCTCGCCTGACGGCGCCGGACACGCGGAAGGGCCCGGTCGCTCACGCGCCCGGGCCCTTCCGCGTACCGCCGCCGGCTCAGCCGATGGGCAGGCCGCCGAGCATCTGGCCGGCCGGGGCGCCGCCCAGCGCGCCGCCGGCCGGGGTGGAGCCGGCGCTCTCGGCGGCGGCACCGGCCGTCTGGCCCAGCGCCTGGCCGGCGCCGCCCGCGGTCTCGCCCGCGATCTTCTGCGCCGCCGGGGTGGCGGTCTTGCCGGCCGCGCCCACGGCCTTGCCGGCCGCCGGGACGGCCGTGCCGACGGCCTCGCCGCCGGTCGCGCCGGCCACACCGGTCGTGGTGCGGGCGGCACCGTCGACGGCCGAGCCCGCGTCCGCCGCGTCGAGCGCGGTCAGGCCGCCGAGGGCGCCGGCCGGGGCGAGGCTGTGGTCCAGGGCGCTCGCGGATCCGGCCGCACCGACCACGGGGGCTGCGCCGGCCGCGACGATCAGGGCGGCGCGGGCGATCCGGCGGGTCAGGGGGAGGGACATGGTGCTCCTTCGACGGTTGCGTTGCGGGGTGCGTTGCGTTTGCGGGCTGCACAACCGAGGTGGGGGCGGGGGAGGTTGCGGGCGGCGGAGGTAAAGGCTGGGTAATGCGTCGTATTGTCGGGTGGGGAGGAAAGCGGACGAACGACGCCGGTCGCCGTCACCTGCCGAACCGTCACTCCTCTTGCCCCCCAAGCCCCCCGCGCCCCCCACGCGCCCCACCCCGCGCCCCCGTCCCGTCCTCCGGGATCCCCCCGCTCCGAGCGACCCCCTCGCACGCCAGTCCACCCCCCGGCGCGGCTCGCGGCGGAGGGTGGACCGGTGTGCCGGAGGGCGCGGGGCCCGCGGGGTCAGCGGGTGAGGCGGAGGCGGACCGTGGACGGTTCGGGGGCCGCGTTCCCGGCGGAGGGGGCGGCTTCCCCGGCGGAGGGGGCGGCTTCCCACCCGCCTCCCGAGTCGTCCGCCCGCCACACCTTCCCCCCGTACGCCACCTCGGCGACCCGCAGCGTCGCCGCCCGCGCCACCGCCCACTGCGCCAGCTCCCACCCGCGCCGCTCCGGGCCCCGGACGGGCACCACCAGGTCGACGGGTTCCGCGGCGGAGCGCCCCGCGCCGGCGCCGCCGGAGACGGAGGTGGGCGCCGCCGAGTCGCCGAAGGCCCGCACCAGCTCCGTGCGGACGAAGGCGGGGTCGCCGGGGCTGCCCTCCTTCACGTCCGCCGTGCAGGTCAGCGCGGCCGGCGCCCGGCCGGTCAGCGCCGCGGACAGCAGCGTCGCGTCCGGCTCGTGCTTGGCGTAGGCCTGCGGGAAGCCGCTCTTCTGGACCTTCTGCGCCGCCACCGTCAGCGGCATCCGCGAGTAGCCCGGGACCTTCTCCAGCCCTTCGTAGAACTTCCCGGCCGAGTACACCGGGTCCATGATCTGCTCCGGCGTGCCCCAGCCCATGGACGGCCGCTGCTGGAAGAGGCCGAGCGAGTCCCGGTCGCCGTGCTCGATGTTGCGCAGGGCCGACTCCTGGAGCGCGGTCGCCAGCGCGATCGTCACGGCCCGCTCCGGCAGCCCCCGCGAGGTGCCCACCGCCGCGATCGTCGCCGCGTTCGACGCCTGCTCGGGGGTGAACTCGTACCGGTTGTCCCCACTGCCCACGGCGCACCGGGGCGCGCCCTTGCTGCCGGTCATCTGATGGACGGCGACGTAGGACGCGAGGCCGCACAGGACGGCGAGGGCGGCGGCCGAACGGGCGAGCCGACCGCGGCGGGCGGGGCGGGGGGAGGCGGACACGGGGCCCACCGTACTGGAGGCCGGGTTAGGGTCGGCATATGGCTGACATCACCCCGCAGGAGACTGCTCAGGAGACCCCGCTCGACCTCACCCGGGACGGGGCCGGGCTCACCGCCGACCTCGTCGACTTCGCGTCCGTCAGCGGGACCGAGAAGCCCCTCGCCGACGCCATCGAGCGGGCCCTGCGCGCCCTGCCGCACCTCGTCGTCGACCGCTACGGCAACAACGTCGTCGCCCGGACGGACCTCGGCCGCGCCGAGCGGGTCGTCCTGGCCGGCCACATCGACACCGTGCCGATCGCCGACAACGTGCCGTCCCGGCTCGACGAGCAGGGGATCCTGTGGGGCTGCGGCACCTCCGACATGAAGTCCGGTGTCGCCGTCCAGCTGCGGATCGCCGCCACCGTCCCCGAGCCCAACCGCGACCTCACGTTCGTCTTCTACGACAACGAGGAGGTCGCCGCCGACCTCAACGGCCTCGGGAAGATCGCCGCCGCCCACCCCGAGTGGCTGGAGGGCGACTTCGCGGTCCTCCTGGAGCCCTCCGACGGCCAGGTCGAGGGCGGCTGCCAGGGCACGCTCCGCGTCATCCTGCACACGGCCGGCGAGCGCGCCCACTCCGCCCGCTCCTGGATGGGCTCCAACGCCATCCACACCGCCGCGCCGATCCTCGCCCGCCTCGCCGCGTACGAGCCGCGCAAGCCGGTCATCGACGGCCTGGAGTACCACGAGGGGCTCAACGCGGTCGCCGTCCAGGGCGGCGTCGCCACCAACGTCATCCCGGACGCCTGCTCGGTCACGGTCAACTACCGCTACGCCCCCGACCGCTCCCCGGCCGAGGCGCTGGCGCACGTCCGCGAGGTCTTCGCCGACTGCGACATCGCGGAGTTCGTCGTCGACGACGAGAGCCCCGGCGCGCTGCCCGGCCTCTCGCACCCGGCCGCCGAGGCGTTCATGAAGGCCGTCGGGGGCACCGCGATGCCCAAGTTCGGCTGGACCGACGTCTCCCGCTTCAGCGCGCTCGGCGTGCCCGCGGTCAACTACGGCCCCGGCGATCCGATCTACGCCCACAAGCGGGACGAGCACGTGCACGTCGACCGGATCCACCACTGCGAGGCACGGCTCCGCGACTGGCTGACCGCCCGTCTCCCGTAATTTCGCGTTTCGTCACCTCTCTGGTCCTACGCTGGCCCGACAGCAAAGATCGTGGATCGGCGGAGGGAGCAGGCCATGGGCATTCCCGAGGGAGTGGCGAAGCCGGAGGAGCAGCGGCTCGGACCGGTGCTGAGGCGGAGGGACCAGGTCCAGCCGGGCACCACGGACCAGCGGCTGCTCGACACCGAGGGCGACTCGGAGTGGGTGCACACCGACCCCTGGCGGGTCATGCGGATCCAGTCCGAGTTCGTGGAGGGCTTCGGCGCGCTCGCCGAACTGCCGAGCGCGATCAGCGTCTTCGGCTCGGCCCGCACGAAGCCGGACTCGCCGGAGTACGAGGCGGGCGTGCGGATCGGCCGGGCGCTGGTCGAGGCGGGCTTCGCGGTGATCACGGGCGGCGGCCCGGGCGCCATGGAGGCGGCCAACAAGGGCGCCCGGGAGGCGAAGGGCGTCTCGGTCGGCCTCGGCATCGAGCTCCCCTTCGAGCAGGGGCTCAACCAGCACGTCGACATCGGCGTGAACTTCCGGTACTTCTTCGTCCGCAAGACGATGTTCGTGAAGTACGCGCAGGGCTTCGTCGTCCTGCCCGGCGGCCTCGGCACCCTCGACGAGCTCTTCGAGGCGCTGACCCTGGTGCAGACCCGCAAGGTGACCCGCTTCCCGATCGTGCTGTTCGGCAGCGCGTACTGGAAGGGGCTCGTCGACTGGCTGAAGGACACGGTCGTCGCCGGCGGCAAGGCCTCCGAGCGCGACCTGCTCCTCTTCCACGTCACGGACGACGTGGACGAGGCGGTCGCGCTCGTCACCAAGGAGGTCAACCGCTAGGCGTCCCGCCCGGCGGGACCGGGGCCTCAGGCCAGGCCCCGCCGGGTGGCCGCCGGCTCGCGGTGGCCCGCGATCGTCGCCACCATGTCGAGGACCTGCTTCGTCTCGGCGACCTCGTGGACGCGGTACACCCGGGCGCCGAGCCAGGCCGAGACGGCGGTGGTGGCGAGGGTCCCGAGGACCCGCTCCTTCACCGGGCGGTCCAGCGTCTCGCCGACGAAGTCCTTGTTGGACAGGGACACCAGGACCGGCCACCCCGTCTCCGCCATCTCGCCGAGGCGGCGCGTCGCCTCCAGGCTGTGCCGGGTGTTCTTCCCGAAGTCGTGGCCCGGGTCGATCATGATCCCGTCCCGCCGCACGCCCAGCGAGACCGCCCGCTCGGCGAGGCCCACGGTGACCCGCAGGATGTCGGCCATCACGTCCTCGTACTCCACCCGGTGCGGGCGGGTCCGCGGCTCGGCGCCGCCCGCGTGGGTGCAGACGAGGCCCGCGCCGTACTTCGCGGCGACCTCGGCGAGCCGGGGGTCGACCCCGCCCCACGCGTCGTTCAGCAGGTCCGCGCCGGCCTCGCAGACCGCCTCGCCGACGTCCGCCCGCCAGGTGTCCACGCTGATCACCACGTCGGGGTGGCGGCGGCGGACCTCCGCGACGAAGCCGACCGTGCGGCGGGCCTCCTCCTCGGCGGTGACCTCCTCGCCGGGACCGGCCTTGACCCCGCCGATGTCGATGATCGCGGCGCCCTCGGCCACCGCCCGCTCGACCCGGGCGAGCGCCGGCTCGTCGCGGAAGGTCGCGCCCTGGTCGTAGAAGGAGTCGGGGGTCCGGTTCACGATCGCCATGATCACCGGCTCGTGCGGCCCGAATTCCCGCCGTCCCAAGCGCAGCATCCCTTATGTCCTCCCTCGCGACCGGTCGACGGCGTCCTGCGCAGTCGTCTGTGACCCTAACCGCCGGTGGCGCATGGCACGATCGGCACGGGACGTTTTCCACTCCGGGAGAGGCGCGCTGGTGTTCTGGTTTCTGCTCATCACGATGGTCGTGGTCGTCGCGGCCGTGACCCTCGCCGTGGTCGGCGGCGGCGACAGCGAGGTGCTGCCCGAAGCGGCCCCCGAGCAGCTGGTGGACCCGCTGCCGCTGAGCCGGCCGGTCGACCGCGCCGACGTCGAGGCGCTGCGGCTCCCGGTCGCCGCCCGCGGCTACCGGATGGAGGACGTCGACGACGTCCTGGACCGGCTCGCCGCGGAGCTCGCCGAGCGCGACGCCCGGATCGCGGAGCTGGAGGCCGCCCTCGCGGGCGCGCCGGCCGGCGGCGCGGCGGCGGAGGACGAGGAGCGATGACCGGCGGGGCGATCCCCGGCCCCGACGGGCTGCCGCGCTGCCCCTGGGGCCTCTCCACCGAGGACTACACGGCCTACCACGACGAGGAGTGGGGCCGCCCGGTCCACGGCGACGACGCCCTCTTCGAACGGCTCTGCCTGGAAGCCTTCCAGTCGGGCCTGTCCTGGATCACGATCCTGCGCCGCAGGGAGGGCTTCCGGCGCGCCTTCTCGGGGTTCCGCATCGAGTCCGTCGCCGCCTTCGGGGACGCCGACCGCGAGCGGCTCCTCGCCGACGAGGGCATCATCCGCAACCGCGCCAAGGTCGACGCGACGCTCGCCAACGCGAAGCTGCTCGCTGACTGGGCCCCCGGCGACCTCGACGCCCTGATCTGGTCGTACGCCCCCGATCCGGAGACCCGCCCGGCCCCCCGCGTCCTCGCGGACGTCCCGGCGGTCACCGACGAGTCCACGGCCCTGTCGAAGGCCCTCAAGAAGAAGGGCGTCCGCTTCGTCGGCCCGACGACGGCCTACGCCCTGATGCAGGCCTGCGGCCTCGTCGACGACCACCTGGCGGACTGCGCGTCCCGGGGCGGGCGCTGACACCCGCTCCGGGAGGCGCTCCGGGTCAGCGGCCCAGGTACTTCGGCTTCTCCTTGGCCAGGAAGGCGCGGACCGCGATGGTGTGGTCCTCGGAGGCGCCGGCCAGGGTCTGGAGCTCGTCCTCCTTGTCGAGGGCCTCGTCCAGGGAGTGGTCGGCGCCGTAGGCGACGGAGGCCTTGAGGGCCGCGTAGGCGACGGTGGGGCCCTCGGCGAGCTTCCGGGCCAGCTTCAGCGCCTCGGCGGGGAGCTCGGCGGCCGGGACCAGACGGTTCGCGATGCCCAGGTCGTACGCCTCCTGGGCGGTGAGGGTGCGGGGGAAGAGCAGCAGGTCGGAGGCGCGGCTCTGGCCGATGAGGCGGGGGAGCGTCCAGGACATGCCGGAGTCGGCGGTGAGCGCGACGCCCGCGAAGGAGGTGTTGAAGGAGGCGGTGTCGGCGACGATCCGGTAGTCCGCGGCGAGCGCGAAGCCGAAGCCGGCGCCGGCGGCGACGCCGTTGACCGCGGCGATCACGGGCTTCCTCATGCCGGTGAGCGCCCGGACGATCGGGTTGTAGTGGTCCCGGACCGTGTTCATGGTGGCCCGCGTGCCGCTCTCCTGGTCCTGGAGCAGGAGACCGACGTGCTCCTTCAGGTCCTGCCCGACGCAGAACGCCCGGTCGCCCGCCGACGTCAGCAGCACCGCGCGGACCGCGGGGTCGGCGGCCGCCGCCTCGGCCGCGTCCCGCAGCGCCGCCTTCGCGGCGACGTTCAGCGCGTTCATGGCCTCGGGCCGGTTGAGCGTGATGGTGGCGAGTCCGTCGCTCACTTCGTACAGGACCGTGTCGGCCATCGGGACCCCTTCGTCTCGTGGATGGGCTGATCCGCCCAGCATGACGGAGATCACCCGTACCGCCCATGTGAGCTGCGTCAAAGAATCGGGGCCCGCGAGGCGACCCGCGGCGGCGAAGTATCGCAGGCCCGACGCCGAAATGTGTGCTTTTGCGGGAGCGCGTTGCCCAAGCGATGCGGATCGATGTTGGTCATCGGGTGCTGCGATGCGGGATAATGACCTGGAAGCAATGTGTTCGAAGCCGGTGACGCTGCTCCGTGGCACGGAGCTGCCCGGTTGGAGATGAGCTGGTTTCAGGAAGGGGAACGAGCATGGCGGCCATGAAGCCGCGGACGGGTGACGGCCCGCTCGAGGTGACCAAGGAGGGGCGGGGCATCGTCATGCGCGTTCCGCTCGAAGGCGGCGGTCGGCTCGTGGTCGAGCTGACCCCGGACGAGGCCGAGGCGCTCGGTGACGCCCTGAAGAAGGTCGTCGGCTGACCCTCCCCGTTCTCCTGCACCGCTGCCCCGGTACGGCCCCGCCGTCCGGGGCAGCGGCATGCCGGGGCCGGCCCGCGCCGGGGCCCCGGGCGGCTCAGCCGCGCCGCACCGCGCAGAGCAGGCCGTCGCCCACCGGCAGCAGCGTCGGGAGCAGCTGGGGGCTCTCCCGGACCGTGCGCAGCAGCTCGCGGACCCGCTGCACCTCGCCCGGCTGGGCGCCGGAGTCCACCGTGCGGCCGTCCGCGAAGACGCCCTCGAAGCACACCAGACCCCCAGGCCGGAGCAGGCGCAACGATTCAGCGAGATAGTCCGGGTACTCCCCGCGGTCGCCGTCGCAGAACACGAGGTCGTACCCGCCGTCCGCCAGCCGCGGCAGCACGTCGAGCGCCCGGCCGGGGATGAACCGCGCCCGGTTGCCGGCGAAGCCCGCCTCCCGGAACGCCGTCTTCGCGAACTGCTGGTGCTCCGGCTGCACGTCCACCGTCGTCAGGGTGCCGTCGGGACGCATCCCCAGCAGCAGGTAGATGCCCGACACGCCCGTGCCCGTACCGATCTCGGCCACCGCCTTGGCGTCCGCCGACGCGGCCAGCAGACGCAGCGCCGCACCGGTGCCCGGCGACACCGAGGGCAGTCCTGCCTCACGGGCCCGGGCGCGGGCCAGGCGCAGAGCGTCGTCCTCGGCGACAAAGGCGTCGGCGAACGCCCAGTCCGTCTGCCGGTTGGCGGTAATGGCCCTCTCCTGTCCCCTTAGTTGGCGCAACGGTGACTGTATCCGCTGTCAGCGGGAACCCGCAGATGGGACCGGGCGTTCACCAGGGGAGAGAAGCGCGTGGGGACCGGCGGACGACGCCGATTCAAATGCGCGTAAAGATTCTTATCCGGAGCTAACGGGCGAGGTGGCTATGGTAGGGGCTCCACTGGACACCACCAGAGCCGATAGGGGAGGTGCGGCTGCGCCTGTGGATCGGAGAGGGGCGCTGCGGCGTCTTCTCAGGTCGGCGGGTGAGCCGAAATCCGTGACCGACACCGCTGACAAGCTCCACACCACCGACACCGCACCCACCACCGCGACCTTCGCATCGGATGCGGAATCGCAGGCGTGGACTCCGCCCACCTGGGAGGAGATCGTCAGCACGCACAGCGGTCGCGTCTACCGCCTGGCCTACCGCCTGACGGGCAACCAGCACGACGCCGAGGACCTCACCCAGGAGGTCTTCGTCCGCGTCTTCCGCTCGCTGTCGACGTACACCCCGGGCACCTTCGAGGGCTGGCTGCACCGCATCACCACCAACCTCTTCCTCGACATGGTCCGCCGCAAGCAGCGCATCCGCTTCGACGCGCTCGCCGACGACGCCGCCGAGCGGCTCCCCAGCCGGGAGCCCTCCCCCCAGCAGGTGTTCAACGACACCCACTTCGACGCCGACGTCCAGCAGGCCCTCGACACCCTGGCGCCCGAGTTCCGCGCCGCCGTCGTCCTCTGCGACATCGAGGGGCTGTCGTACGAGGAGATCGCCGCGACCCTCGGCGTGAAGCTCGGCACCGTCCGCAGCCGGATCCACCGCGGCCGCTCCCACCTGCGCAAGGCGCTCAAGCACCGCTCGCCCGAGGCCCGGGCGGAGCGTGCCCTGGCCACCGTCGGATGGGAGGCCGGGACAGCGTGAGCGGCACCCGTCCCCCGTCCCCGAGCCCCGCGGAGCACCACCTCGGGGACCGGCTCGCCGCGCTCGTCGACGGCGAGCTCGGTCACGACGCCCGCGAGCGGGTCCTCGCCCACCTCGCCACCTGTGCCCGCTGCAAGGCCGAGGCGGACGCCCAGCGCGCCCTGAAGAGCGTCTTCGCCTCCAGCGGCGCCCCGCAGCCCTCCGAGGGCTTCCTCGCCCGCCTCCAGGGCCTGCCCGGCGGTCCCGGTGGCCCCGGGCGCTCTCCACTGGAGCAGCTCCTCGAAGCCGGCGGCGTGAAGAGCGACGGCTTCGCCACCGCGACCCCCGCCGTGCCCGACACGGGCACGGGGACCGGCACCGGCTTCCGGGTCCACGCCGTCACCCCCTCGGGGCGCGGCCGGCGCTTCGCCGTCGCCGCCGCCGGCGCGGTCTCCTTCGCGGCCATCGCCCTAGGCGGCGCCCTCCCCGTCGACAGCACCCTCAACACCACCGCCCGCGGCGGTCAGGGCACCGGCAGCGCGGTCACCCCGCTCCGCGCCGGCGCCTCTGCGGGCCCCGGCTCCGCCTCAGGCGCCGCGACCGGCCGTTCGGACCGCTCGGAGCGTTCCGCCGGCGGCGCCCAGGCCCTCGCCGGAGGTCCGCTGGTCCCGGGCGGCACCGTCCCCTCGGGAGCCGTCCCTGCGGACCTCGACCGGGCCGGTCCGAGGGCGGCCGTACGGCTCCGGGCGGTGCAGACGCAGTCGCTCTTCGCCCTCTCGCCGTTCATACGCGCGACGGCCTCCGCCCTCCAGCCGGCCTTCGGCCCGGCACCCAGTCCGGCCCCCAGCCCGCCCGGCGTCCCGCCGGGCTCCCCCCGCTGACCCCCGACCTGGTTGAATCCTCGGTCAGAGCACCCGAACACCGGGCCGCTCACGGGTCAGCGGTTGCGGGGAGAACATGAACGACGGGAAGCCGAACTGGTGGAGCCGGCCCTCGACGCCCCCGGAGGCGGCGCGGATACCCACGCCGCCCCCGGCGGAGGAGGACGACTTCCCCCTCCAGGCCCCGGGCCCGGCCGACTCCGCCGCGCCCGAGCCGGCCCCGGAGGCGCCCGCCGCCCCCCGGGTCGACATGACGAAGGAGCCAGCGCCGGCCGCGCCCGCCCCGGTCGATCCGGTCGCGGCGGCGGAGCCCGTACCCCCCGTCGAAGCGGCCGAGCCGGCCGCCCCGGCCGTACCGCCCGCGGCGCGGCCGCTGCACGAGCCCGACGAGTACCGGACGCCGCCCTACGGCGAGCCCGGGCCGTGGGCCCCCGCGCCGCCCGTGCAGCATCCGGCCGCGCCCGCGCCCGCGCCGGCTTTGCACCCCGCCGCGCCCGCGCCGGCCGTGCCCCCGCAGGGAGCCGTCCCGCCCGCGCAGGCCCCCGTGGCCCCGCACGCCTGGGGCCAGTACGACCCCTGGGGGGCCGGCCCCGGGGCCGTGCCCCCGCCCGCGCGGAAGAAGTCCCGGCGCGGTCTCGCCCTCGTCGGCGCCCTCGCCTTCGCCCTGCTCACCGGCGTCATCGGCGGCGGCGTCGGTGCCTACATCGAGCGCAACGGCAGCATCGACCTCGGCGGCACCGTCGAACTCCCGCAGGCCGAGGCCGGGGCCACCGACCGCGCGCCCGGCAGCGTCGCCGGCATCGCCGCCGCCGCCCTGCCCGGCGTCGTCACCCTCCACGTCAGCGGCGGCGGCTCCGCCGGCACCGGCACCGGCTTCGTCCTCGACAACCGCGGCCACATCCTCACCAACAACCACGTCGTCGACGCCGCCGCCTCCTCCGGCGACATCACCGTCACCTTCTCCAGCGGCGAGACGGCCTCCGCCAAGCTCATCGGCAAGGACACCGGCTACGACCTCGCCGTCGTCCGGGTCACCGGCGTCAGCGGCCTCAAGCCCCTCCCGCTCGGCAACTCCGACGACGTCCGCGTCGGCGACCCGGTCGTCGCCATCGGCGCCCCCTTCGACCTCTCCAACACCGTCACCTCCGGCATCATCAGCGCCAAGGAGCGCCCGATCACCGCCGGCGGCGAGAAGGGCGACGGCAGCGACATCTCCTACGTCGACGCCCTCCAGACCGACGCGCCCATCAACCCGGGCAACTCCGGCGGTCCCCTCCTCGACGGCAAGGGCCGCGTCATCGGCATCAACAGCGCCATCCGCGCCGCCGGCGGCTCCGGGGACGGGGACGGCGGCAGCGGCGGCCAGGCCGGTTCCATCGGCCTCGGCTTCGCCATCCCCGTCAACCAGGGCAAGCGGGTCGCCGAGGAGCTCATCAACACCGGCAAGGCCACCCACCCCGTCATCGGCGTCAGCCTCGACATGCAGTTCAACGGCGACGGAGCCCGCGTCGGCGACAAGGGCAAGGACGGCACCCCGTCCGTCACCCCCGACGGCCCCGCCGCCAAGGCCGGACTGCGTCCCGGTGACGTCATCACCAAGGTCGACGGCCAGCGGGTCCACAACGGCGAGGAGCTGATCGTGAAGATCCGCGCCCACCGCCCCGGCGACGCGCTCGCCCTCACCCTGACCCGTGACGGCAAGGAACTGACCAGGACCGTCACGCTCGGCTCGGCCCAGGGCACCTGAGCACGCCCGGCACCCGAGGTACACGTGGCGGACATCGCAAGGTACCCGTCCGGCAGTCCGGGCGGGTACCGTGGTCCGGGCCGTGCTGGTCCGGCGTGAAGGAGTTATCGGATGTTCAGCGACATAGGCGCACTCGAGCTGGTGACGCTCATCGTCCTCGCCGTGCTCGTTTTCGGGCCGGACAAGCTGCCGAAGGTCGTCCAGGACGTCTCGCGCTTCATCCGGAAGATCCGGGAGTTCTCCGACAGCGCCAAGGAGGACATCCGCAGCGAGCTCGGCCCGGACTTCAAGGACTTCGAGTTCGAGGACCTCAACCCGAAGACCTTCATCCGCAAGCAGCTCGACGGCAACGAGGACCTGAGCGAGCTCAAGGAGCTGCGCTCCACCTTCGACCTCCGCAAGGAGATGAACGAGGTCGCCGACGCGGTCAACGGCCGCGAGAGCGCGCCGGCCGCCGCGCCCGCCGCCACCCCCGCCGCGGTCAACGGCTCCGCCCCCGACCTGCTGAAGAAGCAGGACAAGCCCGCCGCGCCCGAGCACCCGCCGTACGACTCCGACGCCACCTGACACGGCCGGTCACCGACCGGTCGCTATCCTCCTTGAGTTGACGGAACGAGGAGGCGGCCGAGATGAAGACGACGAGTCGGGTGGAAGCCGAGGGGTTTCTGCGCGCGCCCTTCGCCTGGTACGGGCTCGACGAGGCGTTCACCGGGCCCCGCCGGCTGATGCAGATCGGCACGGCGGCGGACGGCACCGTCCAGCACGGCTCGGTGGGCCACGGTGACGAGCCGTCGATAAAGTCCGAGGTCGCCGGCACGGAGAAGGAGCGCTTCGCCGTCGTCGTGACGGTCGCCGCGAACCCCGTGCGGCGCACCGGCGACGGCACCGGCGTCCTCGACGCCACCACCGTCTCCTCCGCCGCCTGGCTGGCCGGCTCCGGGCTCCTCGCCCACACCTGGCCCGCCTCGCTCGACCACGGGCTGCGGGACCACTGGCTGGACCAGCAGACCGAGACGGCCTTCGAGCTGGCGGACGACCTCGACGGGCCCGCGTGGACCGCGCTGTCGCTGCCGGTCGACGGGGTGCCGGTGCCGTTCCACTACCGCGAGTCCGAGTTCGGATGGGTGCTCGCCGGCTCCACCGGGGACGTGCACCTCGGGGCGTACGGGCGGGGCATGAGCGCGTACGGACTGGGCTTCGCGCAGATCAAGGACCTCGCGCCGTACGCCTGAGGCCCCACCCGTACGGCGAAGGGCGCCCCGGAGCGGGGCGCCCTTCGCCGTACGGTTACCGCTCAGAACTTGTTGCGCGGGGTGATGCCCAGGCTCAGGCCCGAGAGGCCGCGCTGGCGGCCGCCGAGCTTGCCCGCGATGGCGCGCAGGGCCGCGCCGGCGGGGGAGTCGGGGGCTTCGAGGACGACCGGCTTGCCGCTGTCGCCGCCCTCGCGCAGGCGCACGTCGATCGGGATGGAGCCGAGCACCGGGACCGTGGTGCCGGTCGTGCGGGACAGGCCGTCCGCGACCAGCTGGCCGCCGCCCGTGCCGAAGACGTCCACCATCTCGTCGCAGTGCGGGCACGGCAGGCCCGACATGTTCTCGACCACGCCGACGATCTTCTGGTGGGTCTGCACCGCGATCGAGCCGGCCCGCTCGGCGACCTCGGCCGCCGCCTGCTGGGGCGTCGTCACGACGAGGATCTCCGCGTTCGGCACCAGCTGCGCGACGGAGATCGCGATGTCGCCGGTGCCCGGGGGCAGGTCGAGCAGCAGCACGTCCAGGTCGCCCCAGTACACGTCCGCCAGGAACTGCTGGAGGGCGCGGTGCAGCATCGGGCCGCGCCACACCACCGGTGCGTTGCCCGGGGTGAACATGCCGATCGAGATGACCTTCACGCCGTTCGCCGACGGCGGCATGATCATGTTCTCGACCTGGGTCGGACGCCCGTCCGCGCCCAGCATGCGGGGCACGCTGTGGCCGTAGATGTCCGCGTCGACGACACCGACCTTCAGGCCGTCGGCGGCCATCGCGGCGGCCAGGTTCACGGTCACGGAGGACTTGCCGACGCCGCCCTTGCCGGAGGCGACCGCGTACACCCGGGTCAGCGAGCCCGGCTTCGCGAAGGGCACCTCGCGCTCGGCGGTGGTGCCGCGCAGCGCCGTCGCCAGCTCCTTGCGCTGCTCGTCGCTCATCACGTCCAGCGTCACGTCGACACCGGTGACGCCCTCGACGCGCGAGACGGCCTCGGTGACGCGTTGCGTGATGGTGTCGCGCATCGGGCAGCCGGAGACCGTCAGGTAGACCGTCACCGCGACCTTGCCGTCCGGTCCGATCTCCACCGACTTGACCATGCCGAGTTCCGTGATCGGACGATTGATCTCGGGGTCGTTCACCGTCGCCAGTGCCTCAAGCACCGCGTCTTCCGTAGCCATAGGTCTGATGGTACGGCGACGACCACGTGGCTATGAAAGGGCCGTCAACGGTCGGGTACGTCACTGTGCCGCTCGCCGTCCGGCGGGAATAGATCGCGTTCCCGTCCGCGCTCCTCCAGTTCCTTCACCAGGTCCTGGAGTTCGGAGCGGATCCAGTCGCGGGTGGCGACCTCGCCGAGGCCCATCCGGAGCGCCGCGATCTCCCTGGTCAGGTACTCCGTGTCGGCGATCGACCGCTCGTTCTGCTTGCGGTCCTGCTCCAGGTTCACCCGGTCCCGGTCGTCCTGCCGGTTCTGCGCCAGCAGGATCAGCGGGGCCGCGTACGAGGCCTGCAGGGACAGCGCCAGCGTCAGGAAGATGAAGGGGTACTCGTCGAACTTCAGCGACGGCGGGGCGAAGACGTTCCACCCGATCCAGACGACCACCGTCAGGGTCATCCAGACCAGGAAGCGCCCCGTCCCCAGGAAGCGGGCGATCCGCTCCGAGAGCCGCCCGAAGGCCTCGGGGTCGTACTCCGGCAGCAGCCGGTACCGCCGCTCGCTCGGCAGGTCGAGCCGGATCCGGGACACCGGCCGCTCGCGCTCCCGGTCCTGCGGCCGCTCAGCCACCGCGCACCCCCTCCTCGTGGAACTCCGTCTCCCGCCAGTCCTCCGGCAGCAGGTGGTCGAGCACGTCGTCGACGGTGACCGCGCCGAGCAGCGAGCCGCTCTCGTCCACCACCGGTGCCGCCACCAGGTTGTACGCGGCGAAGTAGCTGGTCACGGCGGGCAGCGCGGTGTCCGGTCCGAGCGGCGGCAGGTCGCTGTCGACCAGCGAGCTGACCAGCGTGAACGGCGGGTCGCGCAGCAGCCGCTGGAAGTGGACCGTGCCCAGGTACTTCCCGGTCGGCGTCTCGTCCGGCGGCCGGCACACGTACACCTGCGCGGCGAGCGCCGGCGACAGGTCCTGCTGGCGGACCCGGGCCAGCGCGTCGGCCACCGTGGCGTCCGGGCGCAGCACGATCGGCTCGGTGGTCATCAGACCGCCCGCCGTCCGCTCCTCGTACGACATCAGCCGGCGCACGTCGGCCGCGTCGTCCGGCCGCATCAGGGTGAGCAACCGTTCCTTCTCGTCGTCCGGCAGCTCGTTGAGGAGGTCGGCGGCGTCGTCCGGGTCCATCGCCTCCAGGACGTCGGCGGCCCGCTCCTCCTTCAGCTTGCCCAGGATCTCCACCTGGTCGTCCTCCGGCAGCTCCTCCAGGACGTCGGCGAGCCGGTCGTCGTCGAGGGCGGCGGCGACCTCGGCGCGCCGCTTGGGGGAGAGGTGGTGCAGCGCGTTGGCGAGGTCGGCGGGGCGGAGCTTCTCGAAGGTGGCGACCAGGCTCTCGGCGCCCTGCCCGTGCTCCTCCAGGGAGAAGCCGGTGACCGCCGACCACTCCACCGTCATCGTCTCCCCCTTGCGGCGCAGCGCCCCGCTCTTGCCGCGCCGGACGAAGACCCGGTCGATCTCCCAGTCGCGGCGGGCCGGCAGCTGCTGGATGGCGATGTCGAGGACGGTCACCTCCTCGCCGGTCTGGGCCAGCGTCACCCGCCGGTCGAGGAGCTCGCCGAGGACGAGCCGCTCGGTCGGCCGCTGCTCGAAGCGGCGCATGTTGACCACACCGGTGGTGATGACCTGCCCGGACTCGACGCCGGTGATCCGGGTCATCGGGACGAAGACCCGCCGCCGGCTCAGCACCTCCACGACCATGCCGAGCAGCCGGGGCGGGCGGCGGCCGACGCGCAGCATCGCCACCAGGTCGCTCACCCGGCCCACCTGGTCGCCCACGGGGTCGAAGACCGCCGTCCCGGCGAGGTGGGAGACGAAGATCCGGGGG
Source organism: Streptomyces sp. NPDC014656 (assembly GCF_043084305.1). NCBI lineage: Bacteria > Bacillati > Actinomycetota > Actinomycetes > Kitasatosporales > Streptomycetaceae > Streptomyces > Streptomyces sp. NPDC014656. The sequence continues at coordinate 400,175 of NZ_JBIBZN010000002.1, read as the reverse complement.
GCGCCTGCCGCCATGCCTCGCGCCTCCTCGGTGCCGCACGATCCGGGTCGCCGCGCCGCCCCCGGGGGGCTTCGCGGCCGGTGCGGGCCCCTGCCGGGCTCCGCACGGTTCAGGCTAGCCCGAGGTGTTCCTCCCCGCTCCGGCAGCACCGCCGTCCGGCTGCCGCGAGGACGCCGGGCCCGCCCGGGTACGCTGCGGTCTGCCGCCCCCCACCGGCACCGGCCGGTCCGTCCGGCCGACTCCGGCGGCCCCCGCCGACTGTCCGCGACCGGGGCCGTTCCCCCCCCGCACCGCAGAACGAGAGGCAGCGCAGGTGACCGTCCGCACCCCGTCATCGCGTATCCCGTCCGTGCCGCCGGCACGCGCCCGCACGACCGCCGCAGGCCGCTTCCGCCGGGCGGCCGTGCCGCTGGCCCTGTGCGCGGGGCTGACGGTGGGCCTGACGGCCTGCGCGTCCGAGCCCGATCCCGACGCGGGGACGAACGGGGTCGGGAAGCTGTCGGCTCCGGAGATCGAGGAGAAGGCCCGCACGGCGGCGGACGCGGCCCGGGCGGTCCGGCTCGCGGGCACCCTGGTCAGCAAGGGCGGGACCTTCAAGCTCGACATGCGGCTCAAGCAGAACGGCGCCACCGGCTCGGTGCGCACGAAGAACAGCACCTTCGAGCTGCTGCGGGTCGGCGACGCCCTCTACCTCAAGGCCGACGCCGGCTTCTGGTCGCACGAGGAGGAGGGCGACGACAAGCCCACCGAGGCCGACACGGAGGCCGCCGACAAGCTGGACGACATGTACGTGAAGGTGCCCGCAGACGACCCCTCGTACAAGCAGTTGCGCGGCTTCACCGAGATGGACCAGCTGCTGCGCGGCCTGATCGGGCTGCACGGCGACGTCGTCAAGGGCGACCGGGACCAGGTCGGCGGCGTCCGCACGGTCAAGGTGAAGGGCGGCGCGGGGGGCGAGGGCGGCACCCTCGACGTGGCCCTGGAGGGCTCCCCGTACCCGCTCCAGTTCGCCCGCGGCGGCGGAGCGGGACTCGTCCTGCTCTCCGAGTGGGACAAGGACTTCCCGCTGGCCGCGCCGGACCGCGAGGAGACCCTCGACTACGGCCGTCAGCTGCCCCGGACCTGAACCGGCTCAGCCTTCGGCCGCGCCCCAGTCCCACAGGGCCTGGAGCACCGGGCCGAGCTCCCGTCCGCGCGGCGTGAGCCCGTACCGCACGGTCGGCGGCCAGCCGGGGCGCCGCTCGCGGACCACCACCCCCGCCTCGGCGAGCTGTGCCAGCCGCTCCGACAGCACCTTGTCGGAGAGCCTCGGCAGCGCCTCCCGCAGCTCGCTGTAGCCCCGCTCGCCGCCCAGCAGCTCGCGGACGACCAGGGTGGTCCAGCGGCCGCGGAGGGCCGCGAGGGCGATCTCCACCGGGCAGTCCGGGGCGGGCGCGTCGACGCGGGCCCGGGGGTCGCCGTCGGGGAGCCCCGGCGGGTGGCCAACCGTTCGGTGAGTCACGAGGCCGTCTCCTAGCGTGTCGGGAGTCCGATTCTCCCGGTACGGAAGGACGTCCGTCCCCATGTCCGCAACCCCGCCCGACCCGTCCACGCCGCTTGACCCGGCCACCCGGCTCGGGCCGGCCACCCGGCCCGAGGACGTGCCCGCCGTCTTCGCGGCCCGTTTCAACAGCGGCGACCCGGCGGCCCTCGCCGGGATCTACGAGGAGGGCGCGGTCCTGGCCGCGGGCCCGGGCGGCGCCCCGCTCACCGGGCCCGCGCTGCACGCCGCCAACGCGCGCCTCCAGGCACTCGGCGTCCCGATCGCGGTCCGCCCCCGCCGGGTGTACGCCACCGGCGACCTGGCGCTGCTCCTCGTCGACTGGCTGATCGAGGGCACGGGTCCCGACGGCCGGCCGGTGCGCGTCGAGGGCACCGCCACCGACGTGGCCCGCCGCGGCCCCGACGGCCACTGGCGCTACGCCGTCGACAACCCCTTCGGCACGGCCCCGGAGGGGCTGCCCGCGGGCTAGGGGCCTGGTCTGGCCCTAGGACCGCTTCTTCCTCCGGCGGAGCAGCAGCTTCGGCAGGGCGGCCGGGACCGGGTGGCGGGTGGTCGCAGCGGAGGGGAGGGGGACGGCGGCGAGGGAGCCGTCCGGGAGGTCGGTGGTGGCGGCGCGCGGGTCGAGGCGCAGGACGCGGCACTCGCGCGCCCAGCGCTCGGGCATGGCCTCGCCGTCGGGCGCGTTGAGCCGCTTGCCCTTGAGCTCGGCGACGGCCGCGTCCCACTCCTCGGTGCCGGGCGCGAGCTGGCGGACGGCGGCCGTCCAGGACACGATCCGGCCGCCCTTGTCCTTGCTGCGGACGGTGACCTCGGCGGTGGCGCCGTCGGCGAGGCCGGGCAGCGGCTGCTCGCCGGGGCCGTCGCCGACCACGTGGGCGGCGCCGTCGTGCCACACGTGCCAGAGCGCCCGGGCGGGCCCGGTGCCCCGGACCCACACGAGGCCGGACTTCTTCGTGGCCTCCTCGACGAGGAACAGCTCTTCAGTCATGGCGCGAAGCCTAGCGGGAGGCGCCTACAGCCAGCCGTTCCGCTTCAGGGTGCGGTGGATGGCGAAACAGATGACGGCGATGCCGCCGAGCACCATCGGGTAGCCGTACTTCCAGTGCAGCTCCGGCATGTGGTCGAAGTTCATGCCGTACACGCCGCAGACCGCCGTGGGGACGGCGACGATCGCCGCCCACGAGGTGATCTTGCGCATGTCCTCGTTCTGCGCGACGGTCGCCTGCGCCAGGTTGGCCTGGAGGATCGAGTTCAGCAGCTCGTCGAAGCCGACGACCTGCTCCTGGACGCGGGCGAGGTGGTCGGCGACGTCCCGGAAGTACTTCTGGATGTCCGGGTCGACCAGCCGCATGGGCCGCTCGCTGAGCAGCTGCATCGGGCGCAGCAGCGGGGTGACGGCCCGCTTGAACTCCAGCACCTCGCGCTTGAGCTGGTAGATCCGGCCGGTGTCCGTGCCGCGCGTGGAGCCCTTCGCGGCCGGCGAGAAGACGTCGATCTCCAGCTGGTCGATGTCGAGTTCGACGGCGTCGGCCACCGCGATGTAGCCGTCGACGACGTGGTCGGCGAGGGCGTGCAGGACGGCGGAGGGTCCCTTGGCGAGGAGTTCGGGCTCGCCCTGGAGGCGGTGCCGGAGGTTGCGCAGGGAGCCCTGGCCGCCGTGCCGGACGGTGATGACGAAGTCGGGCCCGGTGAAGCACATCAGCTCGCCGGTCTCCACCACCTCGCTGGTGGCGGTGAGTTCGGCGTGCTCGACGTAGTGGATCGTCTTGAAGACGGTGAAGAGGGTGTCGTCGTACCGCTCCAGCTTGGGCCGCTGGTGGGCGTGGACGGCGTCCTCGACGGCGAGCGGGTGCAGCCCGAACTCGGCTGCGATACCGGCGAATTCGGCCTCGGTCGGCTCGTGCAGCCCGATCCACGCGAAGCCGCCGGACTCCCGCACCTGGGACATGGCGCCGCGCGGGGTGAGGCAGGCGCGGTCGTCGACCCGGCTGCCGTCGCGGTAGACCGCGCAGTCGACGATGGCGCTGGAGGCCGAGTGGTCGCGCGTCGGGTCGTAGTTCGTGTACGTGGTCGGGGTCTTGCGCAGGCTCGGACGCAGGCTGGGCCGAACGGCGGCGCGCAGGTCACGGATCATCGACATGGGCGTGCTCCTTCACGGACAGGCCGTCGGCGAGCGTGGCGCAACCCGGAATGAGGACGGGAAGGGACGTCGTCCACAAAGCGGGCGGCACCGTCGGTTCGCACGTGACGGCGTTCGCAACTCAGACAGGCAAAGAGGGGGGATGCTCTTCCGTCGTACGCGATGCCGGGGAAGGGGGGCCGCGGTTCAGGGCCCCGGTGTCACCGGAGGGGGGAACGCACCGGGCGCGGGTGCGGTGCGGCGGAAGAGCGGCTGGTACTGCCCGATCGACTTCGGTCCATCGCAGTCCCACCTCCTCCGGCCGGTCCCTCGTGAGGGATGACGTGTGGCGCACGGTCGGGAAACCCGACCAGTGGCCAACACTATCAGCCGGCCGAGGGTCAATCCCTTACTTTGCCCGTTCCATACGCGATCTATGCTCGCGGCATGGGAGAAGTTCTTGCACTGGTCGAGGCCCGGCTCCGTACGGCCCTGGGCGACCCCGACGCGCGGGCCGCGGTGACCTTCCTCGGCACCGACCGCATCGAGGTGCTCCGCTTCGTCGACGCGGAGGCCGGCCTCGTGCGCTACGCCACGCTCGGCATGTCCGCCGCCCCGATGGCGGACCCGACGGCCGCGCTCGCCGACCCGGTGAAGGGCCCGCGCGCCGAGCTGGTCCTGACCGTGCGCCTCGGGCGCGCCGACACCGACAAGGTGCTGCGCCCGCTCGCGGTGCTCGCCGCGACCCCGCAGGTGGAGGGCGTGGTCGTGGCCCCCGGCGCCTCGCTGGACCTGGGCGGACCGTTGTGGCCGGGGGCCGGCTTCAGCTCGGTGCTCGTCGCCGGGTCGGGCGGCCTGGTGGAGGACCTGGAGCTGGACGAGCCGATGGACCCCGTCCGCTTCCTCCCCCTGCTGCCGATGACCCCGAACGAGGCCGCCTGGAAGCGCGTGCACGGCGCCCAGGCCCTGGAGGAGCGCTGGCTCGCGAAGGGCACGGACCTGCGCGATCCGCTGCGGGCGTCGGTGGCCCTGGACTGAGGCGCCGCGGCGGTCGGGCGGAGCGCCCCCGCGCCGCGGGCGGCGGCCGGGGTGGACGCTTCCGGCCGGACGGGTGAGTCGGCGGCGGGCGTTCTTGACGGGAGGCCCGCGCGGTAGGACCGTTGAGCCCTATGAGGGGCGAACCCAGTTGTCCGAAGTGCGGTGGGCGGGTCAGGGCGCCCGGCCTCTTCGCCGACTCCTGGCAGTGCGACGTACACGGACCCGTGCATCCGCTCCAGCCGGTGGTCCCGCCCAGTGTCGAAGCCCTCGGCGTCGTCGTGCACCGCTCGCGGGTGCCCGTCTGGATGCCCTGGCCGCTTCCCGTCGGCTGGCTCTTCACCGGCGTCGCCTACGCGGGTGACGACCGCAGCGGCGGGCGGGCGACCGCCGTCGCCTGCTCCGGTCCCGGCCCGCTCGGCGGCATCGGCGAGCTGCTGCTCGTCGCCGAGGAGCTGGGCGTCGGCCTCGGCGCCCGGTACGCCGGCATCGACGGCCCCGACCCCGGCTCCGGCATGGCCATCGACAAGCCGCCGCAGGCCAAGGTCCTCGCCGCCGGCCGGCCCACCCCGCTCTGGCACGTCACCGGCACCCCCCACGACCGGGCCGTCTTCGCCGGCGAGGCCCGCGGGCTCTGGCTCTGGGCGATCGTCTGGCCGGAGCAGTCCGGGCTGCTGATGTACGACGAACTCGTCCTCACCGATCTGCGCGACGCGGGCGCGGAGGTCGAGCTGCTGCCCTGCGGGGCGCTCACCCCGCGCCTGATCGGCTGACGGCCCGTCGGGCCCCCCGGCTGTGTAATGGGCGCCCGGTGTGCCGGATCCGTACATCTGGACATGCGGGGCCCGCTATGCTGGAGCGTCACCCGCCCGTGCCGAGCCCCTGGAGAACCGCGTCGTGCGCATCGACCTGCACAGCCACTCCACGGCTTCCGACGGCACCGACACCCCCGCCGAGCTGGTGCGGAACGCCGCCGCGGCCGGGCTCGACGTCGTGGCGCTCACCGACCACGACACCACCCGCGGACACGCCGAGGCGATCGCCGCCGCGCCCGAGGGCCTGACCGTCGTCCCCGGCGCCGAGCTCTCCTGCCGTCTCGACGGCATCGGCCTGCACATGCTCGCCTACCTCTTCGACCCCGAGGAGCCGGCCCTGCTCGCCGAGCGCGAGCTGGTCCGCGACGACCGGGTGCCGCGCGCCCGGGCCATGGTGGACAAGCTCCGGCTGCTCGGCGTCCCCGTCACCTGGGAGCAGGTCGCCCGGATCGCCGGCGACGGCTCCGTGGGCCGCCCGCACGTCGCGGAGGCGCTGGTCGAGCTGGGCGTGGTGCCCGACGTCTCCGGCGCCTTCACCACCGAGTGGATCGCCGACGGCGGCCGCGCCCACGTGGAGAAGCACGAGCTGGACCCGGCGGACGCGATCCGGCTGGTCAAGGCCGCCGGCGGCGTCACCGTCCTCGCCCACCCGGCCGCCGTCAAGCGCGGCCAGGTCGTGCCCGAGTCCGCCGTCGCCGCCCTCGCGGAGGCCGGGCTCGACGGCATCGAGGTCGACCACATGGACCACGACGGGCCCACCCGCGCGCGGCTGCGCGGGCTCGCGAAGGAGCTGGGACTGCTGGTCACCGGCTCCAGCGACTACCACGGCAGCCGCAAGACCTGCCGGCTCGGGGAGTACACCACCGACCCCGAGATCTACGGCGAGATCACCCGCCGCGCGACCGGCGCCTTCCCCGTCCCCGGCGCCGGCGGAGTCCGCGCCTAGGTCCCCGGGGGCCCCGGCCGCCCTCCCCGCCGTCGTGTGACGGCGGGGCGCCGTGCTGCCCCGCCCCCGTCCCGTACCGCCCCGAGCCCCGCGCGTCCGTCGTGCGGCGGCGGGGCACTCCTGCCCCGATGCCGGAATCCAAGATTCCGGTCCGGGCCCCACCCCACCGTTCGACCCTCACCCGCAAGGCACCCCACCGTGTTCGACCTCGCCGTCTTCGGCTCGCTCTTCCTCACCCTCTTCGTGATCATGGATCCGCCCGGCATCACGCCGATCTTCCTGGCGCTGACCTCAGGCCGCCCGGCCAAGGTCCAGCGCCGGATGGCCTGGCAGGCCGTCGCCGTCGCCTTCGGCGTCATCACCGTCTTCGGCCTGCTCGGCCAGCAGATCCTGGACTACCTGCACGTCTCCGTGCCCGCCCTGATGATCGCGGGCGGCCTGCTGCTGCTGCTCATCGCGCTCGACCTGCTCACCGGCAAGAACGACGAGCCGAAGCAGACCAAGGACGTCAACGTCGCCCTCGTCCCGCTCGGCATGCCGCTGCTCGCCGGGCCCGGCGCCATCGTCTCCGTCATCCTCGCCGTCCAGCACGCCGACAGCGTCTCCGCGCAGATCTCCGTCTGGACCGCCATCGCCGCCATGCACGTCGTGCTCTGGCTGGCCATGCGCTACTCGCTCGGCATCATCCGCGTCATCAAGGACGGCGGCGTCGTCCTCGTCACCCGGCTCGCCGGCATGATGCTCTCCGCGATCGCCGTGCAGCAGATCATCAACGGCGTCACCCAGGTCGTCCGGGGCGCCTGACCCGGCCCCGGACACCACTGCGCCCCCGTGCGGATTCCGCCGAAGCGGAGTCCGCGCGGGGGCGCGGTGCGTGGTGTGGACCCGGGCCGTTACGAGGCCGAGGTCTCTGCGGGTCGGATCCAGATGCGCTGGCCGACGGCGGCGGCCTGCTGCACGATCCGGTTGACGGAGGCGGCGTCCACGACGGTCGAGTCGACGGGCGTGCCGTCGACGTCGTCAAGGCGCAGGATTTCGAAGCGCATGGCTTCTCCCTTCGTCCGAGTTGATCCTCCATACGGAGAACTTGTGTACGTATGTGTCCAACGGTGGAGCCGCCCAGAACATTCCTTACGCTAAGGAAAATTTTTGGATGGCTAAATACTCGCGGGTAAGGGATGTGGCGGCCCGCCCTTCCGCGGCGGACAATGAGGGCCGATGAACGACGCCATGAACCCCGCGCCACCACCCGCCGACGACACCCTCCGCGCCCTCGGAACGCTGGAAGCCCGCCTGGAGCGCACCAATGAGCTCCTGAGACGGATGCTGGCCGAGGTGGCCAAGACCCCGTCCACCCACGCCATCTTCGTCGACGCCGGTTACGTCCATGCTTCGGCCGGGTTGCTGGTGACCGGCACCGAGGACCGGCGCTCCTACGACCTCGACGCCGAGGGCCTCATCGAGGCGTTCATCGACACCGCCCGGACGATCTTCGCCGACAGCCGGTTGCTGCGCGTCTACTGGTACGACGGCGCCCGCCGCCGCATCCACACCCCCGAACAGCAGTCCATCGCCGAGCTCCCGGACGTCAAGGTCCGCCTCGGCAACCTCAACGCCAACAACCAGCAGAAGGGCGTCGACTCCCTCATCCGCACCGACCTGGAGTCCCTCGCCCGCCACCGCGCCATCAGCGACGCCGCCCTCGTCGGCGGCGACGAGGACCTGGTCTCCGCCGTCGAGGCCGCCCAGGGCTACGGCGCCCGCGTCCACCTCTGGGGCATCGAGGCCGCCGACGGCCCCAACCAGGCCGAGGCGCTGCTCTGGGAGGTCGACAGCCAGCGCACCTTCGACCTCGACTTCTGCCGGCCGTACGTCACCCGCCGCCCGGTCACGATGTACGAGAACGAGACGGAGCCGCCGCCCTCGCGCGAGGAGGTCCGCTTCGTCGGCGCCCAGATCGCCGCCACCTGGCTCGGCGAACGCGGCCGCGACCGGCTCGCCGAACTCCTGCCCGGCGATCCGTACCTCCCCGCCGCCTACGACCAGGACCTCCTCGTCGAGGCCGAGTCCCGGCTCAGCCGCTCGCTGCGCGGCCACGGCGGCCTCCGGCGCGCCCTGCGCGACGGCTTCTGGCAGCACCTCAGGGCGCAGTACTGACCTTCGCCGGCCGGGGGGCCGGCGCGTCCGCGCGCTGCCAGAAGGCGGCCAGGCGCTCGGCCAGTTCGCGCGGGTGCGAGACGTTGGGGGAGTGGCCCGCGCCCTCCACCACCGTGTGGTGCGCGCCGGTACGGGCGGCGGCCGCCGCCAGCTCGGCCGGCGCCCAGACCATCTCCTCGGAGCCGTACGCCAGGTGCACGGGCAGCGTCAGGCCGGCCAGCTCGGCCTCGCCGTCCGGGTCGCGCAGCAGCAGCCGGCCCGCGCCGGAGAGCTGGGCGACCTTGGTCAGCATCCAGCGGCGCTGGAGGAAGCCCACCAGCTCGGCCGAGTCGACCGTCTCGTCCGGCTGCTCGCCGCGGCTGTCGAGCCAGCGGGTGGTCCGCCACACCCGGTCCTTCGCCAGCAGCGCGTGTCCGGCGCGCAGGGCACGGATCCGGACCCGCTGGGGCCGGGCGACCCGGCCGGGGCCGGAGGAGAGCAGGGTCAGCGAGCGGAAGGCGCGCGGGGCGAGCACGGCGGCGGAGCGGGCGACGAGCCCGCCGAAGGAGTGCCCGAGCAGGTGCACCGGCCCGTCGCGCAGCGCCACCGCCTGCGCGACCACGTCGAGCGCGAGCGCCCGCCGGCGGTAGGCGGCGCGGCCCCGGGGGCCGTGCGACTCGTTCTGCCCGCGCCCGTCGACGGCGACGACGCGGTAGCCGGCCTCGCTCAGCGGCCCGAGCAGCGCCAGGAAGTCCTCCTTGCTGCCGGTGTACCCGGGCAGCATCAGCACCGTGCCCCGCCGCTCGCCCGCGGCCTCGGCGTCGAGCACGGCGAAGCCCCCGCGCACGGTCTCCAGGCGGTGGGCCCGGGTGCGCGGGGGGAGGTCCAGGGAGCGGGGCTTGCTCATGCAAGGACTGTAACCGGAGGCGGAGCTCCGGTCTCCGGGGACGACGACGGCGGCCCGGCCCCTGGGGAGGGGCCGGGCCGCCGTCGTGCCCGGTGGTCCGGGCGGGACGTCACGCCTCCGGCTGGGCGGGGGCGGTCTTCCTCGGGGCCCGCTTGCGCGGAGCCTTGGGCGCCTCCTCGGCCGGGGCCTCGGCGGCGGCCTTCTTCACCGTGCGCCGACGGGTCGTCGCCGCGGTCTGCGGCTCCGACGCGTCCGGCGCCACGGCGGGGGCCGTCTTCTTGGCGGCGGCGCGCTTGCGGGGAGCCTTGGGGGCCTCCTCGGCGGCCGGAGCCTCGATGGCGGGCGCCTCGGTGGCCGGGGCGGCCTTCTTGGCGGTGGTCCGCTTGCGGGGGGCCTTGGGGGCTTCCTCGGCGGCCGGGGCCTCGGTGGCGGCGGGGGCCGTCTTCTTGGCGGCGGCGCGCTTGCGCGGAGCCTTGGGGGCCTCCTCGGCGGCCGGAGCCTCGGCGGCGGGCGCCTCGGTGGCCGGGGCGGCCTTCTTGGCGGTGGTCCGCTTGCGGGGGGCCTTGGGGGCTTCCTCGGCGGCCGGGGCCTCGGTGGCGGC